>NC_007614.1:636848-955272 GCF_000196355.1 Nitrosospira multiformis ATCC 25196 | reverse complement strand
GCGGTGGTGGCGGTGGCAGCGGCGGTGGTGGCGGTGGTGGCGGTGGTGGCGGTGGTGGCGGTGGCAGCGGCGGTGGTGGCGGAGTTCCCCGACGCTGTTGCGAACGGAACGAATTCGGGAGATGCATCCTGTGGGTGCCCCGCGACGCTGAGTGTCCGTGAAGACTCCATTTGTTGCGGCTGCCAAATGAGTGGCGGTTGAGCTGACGGGTGCTCAGGTGATCAATGGGGTTCAGTCCGGGAAATAACCAACCGCCGTCGAACCTCTGGCCTTGCAGCGAGTGGCGCGGAAAGGCCCGGGCATGTCTGGAGGTTTTCGCACCATCGTTCTGTATCACATAGCAGGACGTGTCTTCTTCTTGTACGGCTTTGTCAAGGCGAGCGCGACAACATCGATGATGACGAGGAAGCGCAGTTCAAGAAGGCAGCGGCCCATGTGCTTGGACTGACGGACGAACAGCTGACTGAGTTGATCGGCAAGAACCAGCTTTCGGAGATGCATGAAAATGGTGAAGAAGTATCGGAGTAATGCGCTCGCGTCAATCCACGAGACAATGGAAGTGCTGCATGAGATTGGGGCGGTCGACAAACAGACCATGCGCGAGTTCGACGAGTCGTGCCTTGCTCCCGTGCTAGTCATGTCACCCGAGGAAATCCGTGAGCTACGAGAGCGCGAACACCTGTCACAGCCTGTCTTCGTTACCTGAATGTCAGCAAGAACCTGGTCTCAAACTGGGAGCGAGGTGTCAAAAAGCCGGGTGGCCCGGCATTGCGACTACTGACCGTGATCAAGAAGAACGGGATTCAGGCAATTGCGTGCCTGGCCGGTAGATGGACTTACCAGGATGATCTCAAGTGCTTAGACTCTATTGATCCAGCATGCGTGCGACCCCAGTGCCATGAATGCGAACGCAGTCACCCAGAGGCATTTGAGAATACTCAACGGCGAAAGAAAACGGGTGACATGGGCTAGGGCGTGCCAAGGCTCATTAACTCCAAGGGGAGTTTCGCAACAGGATAACTGTAAATAGTAGGGAGTTCGGGGACTGAGAAGCGGGTGCGGGTCAACCGCGGGGACGTTACAATTTCTCAAACGAAAATCCCACAACAGGATTTTCGTTTGCTTTACTGACTTTTTACTGAGGTCTAATATTCGATGCCTGTAAACCCTTGGGACCGCTTACCACATCAAAAGTGACACGCTGGGCCTCTTGCAGCGTTTTAAAACCTTCACCCACAATCGAAGAGAAGTGGGCAAACAAATCTTTTCCACCTTCATCTGAGGTAATAAAGCCAAAGCCTTTATCATCGCTAAACCATTTCACAATACCTGTTTCTGTTGCCATGTCATTTCTCCTTAATAAAATTCCACTCACAGTCATCTGTAAGTGATCAGCCGCTGAATATCAAGGGAAAGAGTCAACCAGAGGTATCGTTTTACAGCTTGAATCCAAAAGACCTACTGCAGGATACACGCTATTTGAAGAACGTCAAACTTTATTTCGCATGGCCGCCCCGTTAGGCGGCATACCAGAGCACGGCGAAGTAATGGCATGTTGTGCCCGCTATCACAAAGAGGTGCCAAACCAGATGGCCATACCGCAGCCGAGAATCGAGTGCAAAAAAAACTACGCCGAGTGTGTAAGACACGCCTCCTGTAGTCAACCAGAGCAACCCTTGTATTGGCATTTTAGCCGCCAATGGATTAGCCGCAATCACAACAAGCCACCCCATGAACAGATAGAGGATGGTTGATAGAATGGGTAAAGAGGCTTTATAAAATACCTTGAGCATTATACCCGCCAGCGCAAGACCCCAAATTCCCACGAGAAGGGCACGTCCCCATACTCCATCCAGGACTCCAAGCGTGAATGGCGTATATGTGCCCGCGATAAGAACAAAGATGGCAGAATGCTCGACAACTTTAAACACGCGCTTGGCCTTGCCTGTCGGCAACGCATGGTAGATGGTCGAAGCAAGGTAAAGAAATATGACAGTCGCGGAGAAGAGACTCGTGCCTACAAGGAATCCGGTGTCGCCGGAGCGAGCGGCATGAGTGATGAGAAATGGAGCTCCTACGAGTGCGGCAACCAAGGCTATACCATGGCTAATGCTGTTTGCGATTTCTTCCGCTTGTGATTGTTTCCGCTCTGGCCTTGCCAGATCATAATTAAAGTTTTGCATGATATTCTGGCTGATTTTTTAATATACCAGCTGCTTATGAGCCCGGCTGCCTCAGGTGGTGCGAGTACCTCTGCTGCAATCCTGATCAGCCCGTAAAACCCAGGCTGAGACAGAAGCTTAGGCAGTTATCAACAGACCTATCCACGTCAATTGGGGAAAACTCGGCTTGGGGCTATGACAGCAGCAAGCGCGATCCTATTTTTTATATTTTATGTAGTAGTGAAAAAATATATACTTTCTTAATACCTAGGCTCAGGACTCATTAATTGAGATAGAAGATGACAGTTGCGGCGATACAGATGGCAGAGAAGAAGGTATGGGCACAGCGGTCGTAACGCATGGCGATCCTGCGCCAGTCCTTGAGCCGAGCGAACATGTTCTCGATCCTGTGCCTTTGCCTGTAGAGGGTCTTGTCGTATTTGATCTGGATTTTGCGATTCCTTTTTGTCGGTATGCAGGGCGTCATGCCTTTGGCACGCAACGCTGCCCGGAACCAGGCAGCGTCATAGCCGCGGTCTGCAATCAGGGTTTTGGCTTTGGGCAATGACGGCAGCAGCACACGTGCTCCCTTGTAATCGCTCATCTGCCCTTCGGACAGGAGCATGGCCACAGGCTTGCCCTGACCGTCGCAGACCACATGAAGCTTCGAGTTCAGGCCGCCCTTTGTGCGACCGATACGGCGGGGAACATCCCCTTTTTTAGCAGGCTGGCTGCCGTGCGGTGGGCCTTCAGATGCGTGGCGTCGATCATCAGCCTCTCGGGCGTTTCCTCTTTACCGGTCAGTTCCACAAAGATGCGGTTGAACACGCCCAGTCGGCTCCAGCGCACGAAACGGTTATACAGTGTCTTGTGCGGCCCGTATTCCCTGGGGGCATCCTTCCATTGCAGGCCATTCCGAATGACGTAGATGATCCCGCTGATCACCCGCAGATCATCAACACGGGGAACTCCGTGGGACAAGGGAAAATAAGGTTTTATACGGTTGAACTGTGTTTCCGACAGGTAAAACAAATCTCTCATGGCAGCACCTCCGCCATAAGTGAATCACATTTGATCCTATTCGTGAATCATGAAATTAATAGGTCCTGAACCTAGGGTCTGTTCACAGTAGTTGGTTTGTGTTTACACCGAGACGGGCGCTGAGGCCGTCATCCCGCCCCGGAACAACCGATGCGCATCGCGCGAGTTCGATCGGGAGCGGTATAAAGCGCGCAATCTGGTCGAGCGATTCTTCAATCGGCTCAAACAATTTCGTCGCCTCGCGACCCGCTACGACAAATTCGCCCACCCCTTCAGTGCTTTCTTGCATCTGGCTTACGCCTACATCTGGCTACTGTGAACACGCTCTAGTGATAGGGGAACCGGAATTATGACAAAAGAAGCCGTTTTCACGATGAAGCTGGAGCCCGAATTGCGCGCCGGGTTCATAGCGGAAGCCGAAGCTGCTCACCGCCCTGCCTCCCAAGTCGTGCGCGAAATGATGCGCGAGTTTTTTCAACGGCAGCGTCAAGCACGGGAATATGACGAATTCCTACACCAGAAGGTTGAGGCTGCCAGAAGATCAGCCCAGGCCGGGAAAGGTCGATCGAACGATGAGATTGAAGCCGAATTCGCGCTACAACGTAATGCAGCGAAGCAAACGTGAGGGTTATCTGGACGCCTGAGGCAAGCCAGGACCGAGACGATATATGGAACTACATCGCAGCGGACAATCCATATGCAGCTGCCGAAATGGATGAGCTTTCAGCGTTGCCGCGACGAGACTTGCCACCTATCCCATGCTTGGCCATCCCGGAAGAATTCCTGGTACCCGTAAACTCGTTCCTTAAGAAAATTACCTGCTGGTCTATGAGCTCATCCAGAATACTGGACAGTTCAGTCACCTTGGAATGGCTCTAAAGTGACGAGTTGACCCCTGCCACCCAGAAAGTTTTCGACCAAGTTGACGCTGCTGGTGCACGAGCGCCATCGCTCTGGCACCTTATAGTAGCCCATAGTCTGCAAGGGGGAATCCGGCGAGGACTCATCAGTAAAGAGTTTCGAGATGCGGCGCTAACAGATCTGAGACTGTTGGACATCACTATCGATTCAGATACAGACATTTTGCTGAGTCAACCACGCTGTGTCTGGCGCAGCGGTGTGAGCTCACCCTCTATAATGCCGCCTATCTCGAAATGGCCCAGAGACTCGAACTTCCTTTGACAACACTGAATCAGGAGCTGCGTACCGCGGGGAACACGCTCGGTCTTACCTTGCTTGCTCAGTAAGTGAAGGCTTGAAATGGTATCCCGAATTGCAGTGCATCAATCTGGCATCCCGGCGAGAGTGACGGGCTCAACTGCGCTGGCCCACTAAAACACTCTCACCCAGGATGCAATTCCCCCCAGGAGACGCCACCAGTTCTTTCATTATACGGATCAGGGTGTTTGCCTCCCGACTCACGCGCCACAACATGAATTCTTCGGGCGGCAGCGATTTGCTTTGGTCAATGTGAGCGGCCTCTTCCGCTGCAGAATGAACGTGCCGAAGATGCCTTCCATTGTAATTATATTGAAATGGAAGATGATCCGAAGTCCCTGGATAGCACAACCATTCGAATTTGGAACCCTATATGTACCCTGCTGAAGAGCGAAGGCTTGATGTGTTGACCCATTCTAGAGAACGAAAGCCCCGGCAACGCCGGAGCTGTGACCGGTTACGAAACATTATTGTTGTCCAGTACCTTCAATTTGTCGCTGCACAATTTGATCTAGAGCAGTGGAAGTCGTTTCTGCTGTGCAGCTTCCACCCCCGCTTCCACCTTGTGCATCTAAAACATTTGCTGCTACGTTACACACGGTGGAAGCCACTCCAATTGGAGCCTGAACTGTTACCGGGATTTGACTCACATCGACATTGATGTTCTTGGCAATATTATTCGCAACATTACGGATATCAACGTTAACCAGGCCAGACTGCTGAGCGAATGCCGTGGATACCATACTAAACACAGCGGTTGAGATGAGTGCTGCAAGCGTCATTTTTACATTTTCCATTTTGATACTCCTTTTAGCCGTGAGAGCCAAAGTACTTTCTCTTAGTGTTGGAAGCTAATGCCCTTCAATTTTGCCTGCGCAAAACAGGACGCGACAAACAGACTTGATTTATATCCATAACGTTTGCAGAGTCTGTGCGCAAGCCAACAATCTTCTGAAGAACCGCATTAACGAGATTGCACTCATCCGCTTTGAAGAAGGAATGGAAAGCGATCGCTGGAAAACGCTGCTCAATCTAAGCGTATCCATTCTTAACGCATTTGACCGGCATCAGCAATAAGATGGTAGATGCTTCTTCCTTAGCAATCTCACAATCTCCTAGACCGGACCGTAATGGGACGCTAAAATGCGCGCCGTCCCATCAGTCACACAACCCTATCCCTGATTCGGTGTGGGGCAAGACCCAATTTGTTTCTCCTTTATATCCAAGCCAGACACGGCGACCGTCGCCGTTTTTTTAGATCCCTACCGACAAGGGCGATCATTTATGACTTTGGCAACTGATCAGAATCTCGACCTTGACAAACTTTCTCCAACTGCCAGAAGAATGCTGGAGCTTCGGGATGAGATTCTCTGGGAATGGGCGGAAAGGGTCCGGCAATCCGTCAAAGAAGCCGAACAGTTGCCTCATCCGATCCTGATCAATACCTTTCCGTCCCTATACGACAACATTGCAGAAGCGATTACCCCGGGCTACCCCAGAGCCACAGGAAATGAAAGCAACACCGTAGCGAGCGAGCACGGGGGCGAGCGCGCCAGGCTGACGAACTACAACGTCCATTCGGTTATCTCGGAATATCAGATATTGCGATGGACGATCTTTGATGTTTTGAAGGCGAATGGCGTTCAGCTTAACGATGAGGAAATTTACCGGATCAACGCTTCCATTGATGGATCAGTGCGTGAGGCGGTAAATGCCTTCGCTCTTGCTCAGTTAGCACTGCGCGAAAGATTCATGGCCGCGCTGACGCACGACCTGAGGAACCCATTATCAAATGCAAAACTTGCTGCCCAGTTGATTGAGCATTCTTCAGATCTGGGCAGGATAAAGGAATTTGCGGGGAAAATTGTTGCAAGCCTCGACCGTATGGACGGAATGATTCAGGATTTGCTCGATTCGGCCCGATTCCAGAGTGGAGAACGGTTACGGCTTCACCTCGAAGAATTCGACATCCAGCAGCTCGCAGAGGAAATATGCGGGCAATTCACCTTCGCGCACGGCCCGCGTTTTCAACTCATTGCCCAATCAGCCAGGGTCTGGTGGGATCGGGAAGCCGTCAAAAGAGCAATGGAAAATCTTCTTGGCAATGCCGTCAAGTATGGCGCTTCTGACACTCCTGTAAGGATCAAAATTGATCCGGTACATGGGCGCGTGATACTGACCGTGCATAATGAAGGAGAGCCGATTCCTCCGGAACAAATGGAGAGCCTGTTCCAGGTATTCCAAAGGGCAGCCGCCGCAAGGGAAGGGAACAAGGAAGGCTGGGGCATAGGCTTGCCGTACGTGCGCAGCGTCGCGGAAAGCCATGGTGGGAGTATTGAAGTTGATAGCGCAGATCACCACGGAACAACTTTCCTGGTGAGCATGCCAGCAGACGCAAGGCCTTTTCAGCATGTCCCAACACTTGAGGGAAAATGATCCTGCATAGCAGCGGAAGACGTAAAGGTGAATAACTTTTCCGCAAGTCTCGCACGCACACATCCTTGCGTTCATCCTCCGCCATCCAGGGACGGCAGTTGCTACCAGAAAATATAGCATTGCAAACTCGACCCGCCATGGAAACGAGTCCTTCGTTTGCTTGCCATGCCAAAGCTTCTGCCAAGGCCTGTTTTTCCTGAGTCTCAAAAATCATCAGCGCTCACTGGTTGGGCGAGGCGTGACTGCTGTTGTATTGCAGAATGGGGGCTATGGCGATACCCATTCTGCGCCACAATTTTTACTCCAACGACTCGGGCGTAATACTGGCCTGTTCCCACTTCCCAGGAATATCGTCACTTTCCCAAAGCTCTCTTAATGCCGGTATCTCTTCCAGGTCCCAGTTCTCGAGTGGATCATCTGAGGAGGCATCCATACTTGTCACCCTTTTAAGTGTCTCGGTTAATTTAAGGTACAAACGGCACCAACACATACTTCCCGTTGTTGCCTTCGGCTTGCCATCAACAACTGATGGGCTAAGTACTATGACCTATGCCCATAGTAAGCATCTTAAGAAATGTGCTGATTCTCATCTGTACGGTGGTTCACAATAATCGTTCAGCTGAATGCAGGGGAGCGGGTTAATCGGGGTACAGCCACGAAGACCGTGTAGCATGATCTCCAGGGTTAGGTGGGTTGCCGTATGAAGAGGTATAAGCTTCTGTGTGCTGGCGCATTGCCCTAGCTACCTTTAAGTCCAAACCTATCTATTTTTAAGCTAGGCTCAGGACCTATTAATTTGAGGATTTACGAACGGAGCTGGTTGTGATCCACTTATGGTGGAGGTGCGCCATGAGGGATCTGCTTTACTTGTCCGAAACGCAGTTCAACCGTATAAAGCGTTATTTTCCCTTGTCTCACGGGGTCCCCGGTTGATGATCTGCGGGTGATCAGCGGGATCATCTACGTGATCCGAAAGTCAGGGGCAATTACCGCCGGAATTTCCAAGATAGAGGAGAACCTCGATTCGTTGTTGTTGGCAGGGTTCATGATACTTAGTCATAAATACCGATTCTCGCCTTCTCAACCTTGCCCGCACCACTGTCACTCCGATCAGATGAACACGCGCTCCCAAAATTTCGCCCATTGTTGAAGGGGCACGTACTCCTGATCGTCATTGCGCCTGACGGTTCCGTATTTCCCTCTACTACGCCGCTGCAGCCCTACCTCGCCAAGGCTGTGGTCTCAGTTCCATGGGGCTGATCATCCTTTTTCTCATTTTCCTTCTTCCCGGCAAGATATGAACAATATGCTTCATCCAAAACCTCACGGAGCAAACACCCTGTGATTACCACGCTGGCAGTCAGCCGCGCGAAGAAAACCATCAAGGCTTAAAGATTTTTTCCGAATTTGGAAATCTCTATTTGATTGCAAAGGAGGAATTCCTTCACACCTTACATCATCAGGCAAATCATAGAAAAACGTGTACCAAAGTACAGTTAATTCCTTCCCGCCCAATGCTTAGAATGCGCCTGAATAAAGTTATCTCTGGTGTTATCCCTGGCCTACCTTAAGAAGATCTAATGAATAACCAGAAGGTGGACGGGGAACAAGGAGAAGACCATGAGTGAAATAACACTTTAAGAGCACCTGCTATCTTTTTTGCTCCAGCCGCACGCCTGTTTTACCATACAAATGTCTACTTTCCACCCGTCCCATCCCACCCACAACCGCCTCCTGGCTGCCTTGCCGCCAATTGAACTTGACGATCTGGCGCCGCATCTCGAACTGGTTCATCTGCTGCCCGGTGATGTTCTCTGCAAACCGGGCGAGACGCTTCCCTATGCCTACTTTCCCACTTCTTCCGTCATTTCCATCCATTGCATGTTGGAAAATGGAGCATCGTCGGAGCTTACAAGCGTAGGGAGAGAAGGCATGCTCGGCGTCTCGCTGTTCATGGGAGGAGAAGCTACCCAGAACTGGGTCAGCGTGCAAAGCGCCGGCTACGGCTACCGGCTGAACGCCGCATTTTTGCTCCAGGAATTCAATGAGGGGGGAATGCTACAACGCCTGTTGTTACGCTACAGTCAGGCGCTTATCACGGAAGCCGTCCAGAATGTGGTATGCAGCAGGTATCATACAGCTCAGCAGCGGCTATGCCGCTGGTTGCTGTCAATGCTGGATCGCCTCGGTCCCCAGGACCTTATCCTGACTCAGGAATCCATCGCCAGCATTCTGGGCGTTCGACGCGAGAGCGTTACAGCAATTGCAAGAAAGCTGCTGGAAGCGGGAACGATTTGCTACCGCCGCGGCCACATCATGGTTATTGATCAGATCGGTCTTCAGAAGGAGACTTGCGAGTGCTATAAAAAAGTCAAAAAAGAATTTGACCAGGTATTTGATGAGGTGAAGACATGTGAGAAGGTAAGGCAAAACAGCATAAATGCGGCAAATGCGCTTTAAATCAGTTTTCAGGCATTTCCCTTCTCAAACCCCTTCAGGGTTTTTTGTTTATTGACTCAGTCTTTAAGGCTTGACCCTTCTTCTACTTTCAACCGCTTTAAGCTCTTTTATGTGAGCCGGCGAACAGAAAGGTTAGAGCGTGTTCACAGTAGCCAGATGTAGGCGCAAGCCAGATGCAAGAAAGCATTGAAGCGGTTGGCGAGTTTGTCGTAGCGGGTCGCGAGGCGACGAAATTGTTTGAGCCGATTGAAGAATCGCTCCACCAGGTTACGCGCTTTGTACCGCTCCCGATCGAACTCGCGCGAGGCGCATCGGTTGCTCCGAGACGGGATGACGGCCTCAGCCCCCGTCTCGGTGATCACTGCGACGAACACGTGGCTGTCGTATCCCTTGTCGGCGACAACTGCATCAGTCTTGATGGAATTGATCAGTGCGGGCCCTTGTGTAATGTCGGCTACTTGGCCACCGGTGAGGATCAGGCGCAATGGATTGCCCAAGGCATCCACGCATGCATGGATCTTGGTAGTCAGCCCACCACGCGAGCGGCCGATCGCCTGATCGCTACCGTTTTTTTTGACGCGCCAGCCGAGTGCTGGTGCGCACGCACGACGGTTGAGTCGATGAATAGCTCTTCCAGATCGGCCTCGCCCTGGAGCGCTTCGGCAACACGCGACCACACGCCGTTGGCTTCCCAGCGCGCGAAGCGCACATACACCGAATGCCAGTTCCCAAACTTCGGCGGCAGGTCGCGCCAGGGGTTTCCAACCCGCGCCGTGTATAGCACCGCCTCAACGAACAACCGGTTATCCGCCGCTCGCCCTCCCTTGTCGGTTGGCTTGCCCGGCAATAGTCCCGAAATACGAGCCCACTGCGCATCGCTCAACATGTCCCGATCCATGACCCACATCCAAATTCCGGATGTAAACACAAATCAACTACTGTGAACAGGCCCTAAGGGAGTGTTAATAAAATTTAAACCAATAGCAGCTCTGTCTCCATTGCGATGAATAACATAAATCCGCCCCTTTCCGGACAGAAGGTATTGGTCGTAGACGATGAGGAAGATATACTGGTTATCACCAGGTTGATGCTGGAGTTACACGGCGCTGAAGTAATTACCTCTCTTACTGCCGTTGAAGCGCTGGAGCAGGTGCGGATGCGAAGACCCGACATCGTCATAAGCGATATCAGCATGCCTCACATGGACGGCTACCAGTTCATTCAGGCGGTGCGGAACCTCCCCGTCCATAAAGGGAAAGACACTCCGGCCTTGGCCCTTACCGCTTTCAGCCGCTCCCAGGATCGGGAAAGAGCTCTGAATGCCGGTTTCCAGGCGCATCTTTCCAAACCCGTCTCACTTCAAGTATTAATTGAGACTGTGGCGCACATTACAAATCTGCCCACTCACTCAGCTCTCGGGGAGAGACCCATTTCCTCTCCTTCTCAAGCCCCCTTCGGCAGCTTGCCCTGATTTTTTCTACTTTAATGTGTTTTACATTAGACTCGGGAAATTGCAACTCCCCAAAGATGAACCCTGTCTGGTTTCTCTCCTGCCTACTGAAAAAATAGCTTTGACCTTTATCTGCCACGAATCCCATCAAAGATAAGCTCCCTGAGCTTACCTGATGAATAAAGCAATCGAAACCCAACCACGATTAATGACGCTGCCAATATACTTCAAGCCACCGCCTCCCGGTCCCTGGATATGCACCATTGCGAGCGAAGCGGATTTATCGCCCCCACCATTAGTATTAACCAGAACAGCAAAATCGCTAACCAGAACAGCTGACACACCATCTGCAGCACTGACTGTCCACGTACTGTATTCACCGTCGACAAACCGGAGCGAAGGACTCCTGTTGCTCGGAGGATATTTCAGTTCAAAGTAAAAATCGTAGCCTGCGTCTTTTCCCGCGGGTTTATTCCGAAATCGGTGCTGCTTACCAGTTGCGTTCCCCCGAAGTTTGCGAATGAGCTGCTGTTAAGCAAAGTGGGGCCCTCGTAGGAAAATAAAAGCTTGGAAATAAATGCCTCATCCCCAATAGCGCCGAGATCACCTACCGAATTCTGAAAATTGAAATCCCACACTATTCCCGTTCTGGGTCAGGGTCAGGGTGACGACTGTTACGTTGCTGCAGCAGGGTTGCCGATGAGGTGTGTATTTATGTCAATGACGAGGGCGGAAGCTGATAGCGGTGTTGTCGCCCATAAAGCGCCAGTGAATGCCGTTGCGATAAGTTTGTTCATGTTTCCCCCTTGTTTTTTTATATGTGTTTCCATCCATCGGGGATCCCACATCCGATTCGCGGTATCTGTTAGAAGACAGAGGCATGAATGGTGCCAGTGTACAGGTTTCTGATTTAAAGGGAGAAGTTTCCTTGCAGGATATTTTAATGTAAGAATTAATGACATTCCTAAAGCCAGCAAGAAGCAGACGGGCGGGCCAACATAATCCAGGAAGAGCCTAATTCCTGGTTTTTAGCCAGGCTTCAAAATCATTTGACTTCATTGGCCTTGCATAGAGATAGCCCTGGCTTTCCGTGCACTCGATGTCCTGCAGAAATCGGGCCTGCGCTTCCGTCTCCACGCCTTCTGCCATCACCCGTAAGCCCAGGCTGCGCCCCATCGCAACTATGGCGCGGATAATCGCCTGCGCATCCGCATCCCCCGGCAGGTCACGAACAAAGGATTGGTCTATTTTTAGCCGGTCAATGGCAAACTGCCGCAAATAGGACAAGCTGGAATAGCCAGTGCCAAAATCGTCGATGGCCAGTTTTATACCATGCGATTCAAGAATGCCCATCTTCTGCACCACCGATTCCAATCCCTGCATCACGACGCTCTCGGTGACTTCCAGTTCGAGGCATTCAGGCGGAAAACCCGTTTCGGAAAGGACGCGCAACACAACATCCGTGAAATCGTTCTGGCGAAACTGCACCGCTGAAACATTTACCGCAATCGTTCCTTGGAATCCCTGATGTTCGTGCCATTGGCGCGCCTGCAGGCAGGCTTTTCTCAGGATGTATTCACCGAGAGCGAGGATTAGACCACTGTCCTCGGCTACAGGAATAAAGCTTGCAGGAGAGATCAACCCCTGCCCCGCCCGGTTCCAGCGCATGAGGGCCTCCACGCCGATGACCCGTCCCGTGGCAAGCTCTATCTGAGGCTGATATAGCGGGAAAATTTCATCACGCGAAAGTGCCCCTCGCAAGTCGTGCTCAAGTCTGAGCCGTTCAGCCGCGGCATAAGTCAAGTCCTCAGAATAGAACTGATAGCGGTTCCTGCCCTGCCCTTTGGCCGAGTACATCGCGGCATCCGCATTGCGCGTCAGACTGCTCGCATCCTTGCCATTGTCTGGATAAATGCTGATCCCGATGCTCGCAGTCAGTAATAACTCATGCTCTTCTATTTGATAGGGCTGGGAGATTGAGGTAATAAGCTTTTCCGCGCTTCGCGCCGCATCCGTCGCTGTTTCGATCCGGCTTAGCAGGACAACAAATTCATCACCCCCTACCCGGCTCACCGTATCAGCCTGGCGCACTGTGGATTGCATTCGCTGTGCGACTGCCTTGAGCAGCTTGTCGCCAATCTCATGGCCAAGCGAATCGTTGACCAGCTTGAAACGGTCAATGTCCACGAACAGCAGCGCCAATCGTATGGAATACCGCCTCGCGTTCTCGATCGCAATCCTGAGGCGATCGGAGAGCAGCGTCCGGTTAGGCAACCCGGTCAGCGAGTCGTAATGGGCCAGATACTCGATGCGTTCCTGCGATTCCTTGCGTTGGGTGATGTCTCGCACTATTTTGGATGCGCCGATGATATTACCGGCCCTATCCTTCATTGCCGATATCGTGACCGAGACATCAATTGGTTTTCTGCCCTTTCCCCATCGCACGGTTTCAAAATGATCCGCGCGTCTTCCGCTTTTGATGAGGCACATGATATCTCCCTCTTCTTCCCGGAGGTCCGGAGGAATGAGTATCTCTACGGAAGAGCCTATTACCTCGCTGGCACGATACCCGAAAAGCCCCTCTGCCCCGGCATTCCAGCTGGTGATAATGCCGTTGAGGTCCTGGACAATGATCGCATCGTTGGAGGACTCGACAATTGCCGCCAGCTGCGCTTTGTAGGCATCCGCCTCCCTTCGTTCCGTAATGTTTCTCAAGCTCCAGACGCGCACCATGTTTTGCCCCTCCAGGACTTTGGCCTTGGTATAGCGTTCAAATATCCGGCAATCGTTAAACTGAAGGAGGTCAAGGCTTTCAGGCGGCCATGCGTGATAGATTTCCTCAGTCGCGTGCAGGAATCGTTGTGGCTCTTTTAATTGGCTCGAACCATACTGGACAATTGCCTGGTGTGACATATTATCCATGAACTCCTCGGGAATCGGCCACATCTCCAGATAAAACTGGTTATGGTAGAGCACGCGGCCCACCCTGTCGGTCACCAGGAGCCCTTCAGCCGTCAACTCCACGGTGGCTTTGCACAGCGAAAGCGAGCGGCTAAATTCCGCTGTTTTTTCCTCCAGTGCCTTTCTTGTTTCCTTGCTATTGAAAACAGCGAAGAATGCGGGCAGCCTCAAATTCTATTCCTCCAGCAGGAGGCCTTTCGACTCGACCTGATTCTGTTGCTGTCCAAGATCCAGCATGTGCATAGAATTTCCAATCTTGACAATTAATGCTCTCCAGAATCAACCTGCATATTCATTCGGTAGAATCCGACATTCCGGCAAGCAATCTATTGAACACCGAAACTTCCTGCTATACCACTGTGGATGGGTTACTGGTGCGCAGTGACAAGCCCGGGCTTGGCCCTTGGTTACCAAAATATCCATTGCAGGTTTTTTCGCAAGGATCGTGGGGAACCACGGGAACTGACTTCCCTACCTAGCCTACTTAGGCTGCCGCTGCCGTAACAGTGCTTCCTTTTCCCTACCTCGATCCCTGCTTTCACGAAACGCCAACTCCTAGGAGCGTTTCGCACCATGATAATGGCTCCTGCCTTGTCTCTTGGCAAGGTACATCGCGTCATCGGCACTGCGCAAAAGGTTGTCTGCGTCGTTGCCATTATCTGGATAGAGGCTGATCCGCACACTCGCGCTTAGCAGCAGTTCATGCCCTTCTATGTGATAGGGCTGGGATAGTTTTCTCGGCAACGCTAGCGGCATTGGAGGGTGCATTGAATCCGGCTCAACAGGATAATAAATTCGTCACCTCCCAGCCGGCTGACAGTATCGGTTTCGCGCACCCTGGATTGCATACGCTCGGCTACGATCTTGAGCAGCTTGTCGCCAATCTCATGGCCAAGCGAATCGTTGATCGGCTTGAAGCGGTCAAGGTCAATAAATTGCGAGCACCGGATTCATGTCGGGTAAAGAGGCAGTTCGAAAGTTGAACAATGCCATTCCAGGATATTTCGCTGATCATCCAGTACGCATCGATTGGACGCATGACTTCGACGAATTTCTGGTAGTCAACGGCCTTGGCCATTTATCCCGCCACACCGAAATTGAAGCTGTACAGCCTGTCGTGCTGCTCATCCGAGGTGGTCAGCATCACTACGGGAATACGTCTGAGCTGCTCATCATCTTTTACCGCTTGCAGGAATTCAATTCCATTCATGATGGACATGTTCAAGTCGAGCAAGATGAGGCAGGGTTTGTCGCTGTTCTCATCCCCGAGGTAGTGTTCAGCGCATCCTCGCCGTTTTCCAGATTCCAGATGAATGACCTTGTTTATCACGTGAATCTGCTTGAGCGGCCTCATAACCGTCATCTTGTCCACCGGCTCGTCTTGACGAGGAGAATCGGCTTGTTCGTAACCCTCATACTATTTTCTCCTTTGTCATACGTTATCTGCCAGCTATCCTTGCTCAGCAGTCCCTGCATGACATTGGAGATCAGATTAATATTCCTTAGTAACTCATACTGTTTGGTATGTCACACTCATAATTAAGGAAAATCGTGAACAGGGATTTCGTAGGTGCGTTACTGCACATATTCCTCGTCTGGAGATTGTCAGAATGCGGCAGCCCTGAACTCAGGGCTTTTTTGACTGATATGTTTCCCTATCCCGGAAGAAATGTCATGAAGAAACGAAAATACATTGACCTGTACGGATATACGCAGGATGAGTTTGACCACTGGCTGGAAAGTGGGATCAACAAAAAGCTTCGCTCTGCTGGAAAATCCAGGTCAGAACTCGATATGGACACTGTCTTCGCGGCTTACAAGGATGAAACTCGCAAACTCCTTCGCCGTCGGCTGCGCGAAATGCGCATTATCGCCTGATCATCTCTCGTCTCGAGAGACTGTAAAACTACCTGGTCAGCGCTATCGTAAAATTGCATCCCTTCTTTGGACCATTCGATGTTTTTGCGATCTACGTTCGCGCTCAGGCCGGTTTTTTTAGGAAGCAGGAATGGCAACTGGCACAGTCGAATGATTCAATGATGAAAAAGACTGGGGCTTCATTACCCCTGATGACGACAATGAAGATCTGTTTGCACACTTCTCCCAAATCACCCTGTCCGGCCTCAAAACCCTCAAGGAAAGTCAAAAAATAACGCTCGGGTTACGCAGGGCCCGAAGGACAAGCAGGCGTCCAATATTTGGTAAGGTTTTCACGCTGCGAGCAAACCGTAATGCAGTGGGAATTTCGCATGTGCAAATTGCTCGTTTGCTGAGCAGTCCGTGATCCTCAATGCCCTACGACGACAAAGGGGATCGAACAGGCGTCATGGGCAGGGATAACGAGGGCTGGCGTCCACTCTGGCCATTTGAATGGAGAGCCTGTTCCAGGTATTCCAAAGGGCAGCCGCCGCAAGGGAAGGGAACAAGGCTGGGGCACAGGCTTGCCGTAGGTGCCCAGCGTCGCGGAAAGCCATGGTGGCAGTATTGAAGTTGATAGCGCAGAACACCACGGAACAACTTTCCTGGGAAGCATGCCAGGAGATGCAAGGCCTTGTCAGGAGGCTTCAACCCTTGAGGAAAAACCACATTGTACTGCATTACGTTTGTGGTTTATCCTCTGTATGAATCTTGTGCAGATTGAATATTTGAGACCTGCTTGCCCTTTAGGTCCTGCTGCTTTCTTGCCAAACCTGCAATCATTTCAACCAGCGCCGAAAACTCTACAGGTTTGCAAAAATACCTCTGAAAACCCGCATTGATTGCTTTGGCCAGCACTTCTTTCCTGCTCCAGACTGACAGCGCGACGGCAGGAGTATCCCTGCCTTTGCCCACCGGCAGGTTCCGCACGGCCCAGAGGAACTGGTAGCCCTTTACCGGGAATGTACCCAGGTCACAGAGGATGACGTCAGGTTTGTCTGTTTGCAGCTGCTCCAATCCCTCCAAAACCTCGGTACAGATTATCACTTCCGCTCCATAAAAAGACAGTATCTCTTTAGTAACGTCCAGCGCTTCTGGTTCGTCATACATGATCAAGAGCTTGAGTCCGGAAAGGACCTTCAAATCCTCTTTCTGCATCTCTGTGCCTGCTGTCCCGTTTAGGTATTGGCCTTACAGCTGAAGGAGTGATTGCTGGGAAGAAAGTTTAAAAATATCATGAGGGGACTGGAATAGGACTGTTCGCTACCGCACATTCGACCATTGCCAAACCACCAAATAAACGGCTTGTACAATTTGAGCGAGCTAGCGCTGCTTATATTCTGTTGAAACAGAAATGAAGAGGGAGGTGGACTGAGGCGAACGCATCCCTAGCCGCATGCTGTAGTTTAGTGCCCTCCAGAATCGACGCTGCGGAGCTACCTGGATCTTCCTTCGGAGCACCAGGTGGGAAGATGGCATTCGGCAAGCGCCTATGCGTCGATCAGCCTTATGCCAGGGAGAAGGCACCAGTAATTTTCTTGATAAATTGCCCCTTAAGTGCCTCAACAAAAGAAAAAGGCTTACGGTTTCATCCATAAGCCTTTGAAAAATTGTTGGGCCTGATTCTAACCTTTTGGCGTTTGTACTCTTCCGCAAGCTCAAATCAGGAGTCAGGGGTCAGGATTGGGACAAGGGCTGCTTTCGAAGCCGTTCAACAAGCTCAAGCGAATGACAAGACTGCCTACCTGCTGGCCACCTTCCAGAACCCTCTCGGTTTAGCCACTGTACCGGCTGTACCGGTGTTGTGGGATGAGTCGGCCGAAGTGCGGCCAGCCTCCGCAGGATGAAGGTCCTGTGTCTTCATCTCCCGCTTGAGCTTGTGGGCCATGAATGGCGACAAACTGCTGGCGGGCTCCTGCGTCTGCTTCCGCTCCATCTGTTCCTGGGCCGCCCTCTTCTGCCACAGATATTCCAACTCGGCAATGCGTTCCCTTACCGGCGCCTGTTCCAACTGAATCCGCGCCTCCGCCTCGCCCTCTATTTTTTTGAGATGCTCGGCAGCAAGATAGACACGCTCGGTCAATTGCAGCACTTCCGTCTCCGCCGCAGATTTGCTTGACTCGCGCTCTGCAAGAAATCGGGAAGGCATCCATCCCAGATAATGCAGTCGTGTGCGAAACGGATGAGACAGGCGCCAGTTGCATAACTGCCGGTGAGCCGCCTTTGCTTCCGTTTTGGCGTGCCGCAGTTGTTCCGACAAGGAGTCGAGCATCTGCCGCGCAGCCAGTACCTGATGTTCACGCTCCACCAGATCGCATACCTCTAGCGGCCGCAGCTCCGCTATCAAGGCCCGCAATTCCGAGCTCGTGAGATGCTCCAGCTTCTGCTCCATTTTTTTTCCTGAAGTTACCATTGGACCGATAGCGCCTTCGACCTTAAAAATGCATCTTGATGCTGGCTTGATAGAACTCGTTGGATACTTCACCCTTGAGATCGGCGCCAGCGGCGAAGCGCAGGGCGAGATGCATGGGTAGTGCAAACTCCACGTAAGGGCCGATCCAGTTGTAGACCGTACCGGGATTGCCTTCAATCCGGTCTACGTGAAATCGCAAATGCTCCCAGTGAACCCCGACAGAATTGATCGGGACATTTTTGAAATTGAACAGCGCCGGCTTGACACCGATGTTGATCCAGTTATGGATGAAGTCCCTGGCGCGCTCGTCACGAATGGCGGCGTAGTAAGCAAGATACGCCTGCCCGGTAAAAAATCCGTTGTCATAGTTGAAGGTGATGCTGGGTACTATGCCTTCGCCAGCGCGAATGCCTCTGCCGACAATCCGGCTGGAAAGCAAGGCGCCGTTGAGAATACCGAACTGGGGATTGATACTCAATGTGTCATTGAAAAGTCGAAAATTCAAGCCCATTCCGACTTCGGTCCATAACCCGTTACCCCCTGCATCCACCTGCATGCCGTTAGGTCCGGCGACTACCCGGCTACGGCCGAAGTTGGGACTTGTCCAAAGCCAGCTGTAGAAGGTAAAGTCGATGTTGTCGGCAACTTCATAACCCGCATCGAGTATGGTCTGAAAGCCAAAGAATGCATCCTGCTTCAAGGTCACGCCACCGTGAAATTTTTCCTTGTCGAAGCCATGATCTTTGTCATGAGCAGCCTGCCATCCGCCTTCTGCATGCCCCTTCATATGCGCCCCGTTGGCTTCCTTGATCTCCTTGGCTTCGGATTTCCTGGGCTCGGCCTCGGTTTGCGCAAAGGCTGGATGCGCCACGCCAGAGGACGGAGACCTCTTCAGATTCACGCCGCCATGATGCCCTTTGCCACGCACATCCTGAGCCTCCTGATTCTCCAGTCGCCCTTCCAGCTCAGCGATTCTCGCCTCCAGCAGTTCCAGTTTCCTCCTGAGCTCGTCTTCTGTTTGCGCCAGTGCCAGTGCGCTGGATGACATAAAGGCGGCGCCGAGAAACAGACAAAGGCGCAGATACTTCTTCATTTCCCTTGATACGATCGTGTTGACTTTGCTGCTTTCTTTCGATAGTACTGACATTTACAGTTCACTTTCTTTTTGTATTGATGTTGAATTTTGTACCTGTTTGGAACGGACCCCGCGAAGCGTGAATATATTGTGAACAATATGTGATGCACTTGTGAGGTTGATGTGAAGTATACGTTATGAATATGTGAATCAAATGTTGTAATTTTGTGAAGAAATTGTGAACAAGGCCATCCTGGGCTGAATCCCGGCAAGTCCGCTGGCACTTCGCCCGAATCTCATCCTGTCCGGCAACTCCGGAAATCCTGGCTTGCTGACGTCATTTTCCTGCTTCCCGAAGTCGTTTTCAGGAGCCCGTTGCTGGAATTCCGGGATTGTCATTCGTCCTTGAATTGTCGGCAAACCGGCTCGACGACTTTTGCGGTAAAATACAGCCTTTGCGCATTCTTCATGACGAGCATCACCATCGCCCTTTCCAAGGGGCGGATTTTTGACGATACCGCACCCCTGCTTAAAGCCGCGGGAATTATTCCGCTGGATGACCCCGAAACATCACGCAAGCTGATCCTTGCCACCAATCGCGACGACGTGCGGCTCATCATCGTACGGGCTTCGGATGTACCGACCTATGTGCAATATGGCGCGGCAGACATGGGCATCGCGGGAAAGGATGTGCTGCTGGAGCATGGCGGCGCAGGGCTCTATCAGCCTCTCGATTTGAATATCGCCCGCTGTCGCATGATGGTGGCTGTACGCAGCGATTTTGACTATGAATCTGCGGTCCGGCGGGGCGCGCGAGTGCGAGTCGCTACCAAGTATCTACAGACGGCGCGTGAACACTTTGCGGAAAAAGGAATGCATGTCGATCTCATCAAGCTCTATGGATCCATGGAGCTTGCTCCCCTGGTAGGATTGGCGGACGCAATCGTGGATCTGGTTTCAAGCGGCAATACGCTGAAAGCGAACAATCTCAAGGCCGTCGAAGAAATAATGCCGATCTCATCCCGACTGATCATCAATCAGGCAGCGTTGAAATTGAAACGCCGCGCAATACAACCGATGCTGGAAGCCTTCTCGGCTGCGATTACTCCCCTTACACCTCTATCTCCTTACCCCCTTGGAGCAACCCCCTGAGCGGGCTCGGAACTGCAACTGCCCCGCTCGTTTATCCCTTATCCCTTTCCTTACCCCTCATGATTTCGATAAAGAGATTGTCTTCTGCCGATACCGAGTTCGATAAGGCGCTGTCGGAACTGCTGGCGTTTGAAAACACCCAGGATGCAAAGCTGGAGGCTGCTGTCGCAGATATTCTCGCGAAGATCAGGACGGAGGGAGATAAAGCCTTGCTGGAATACACGCTCCGTTTCGATCGCGTGGATGCAAAATCGGCGGCGGATCTGGAATTGCCCCGAAATCGCCTGCAACAAGCTCTTCATAACCTGCCTGGCGAGCAACGTAACGCCCTGGAGCAGGCTGCGGAACGGGTCCGCGTCTATCATGAGAAACAGTTGACGCAATCCTGGAGCTACGTGGAGCCTGACGGAACACACCTTGGGCAGAAAATCACCCCTCTCGATCGTGCCGGTCTGTATGTTCCCGGCGGCAAGGCAGCCTACCCTTCATCAGTCCTGATGAACGCAATTCCCGCCAAGGTGGCAGGAGTGGGCGAACTTGTCATGGTGACACCCACTCCACAGGGCGAAGTAAATGACCTGGTGCTCGCTGCTGCGGCCATTTGCGAGGTTGACCGGGTTTTCACCATAGGGGGCGCTCAAGCCGTGGGCGCACTGGCATATGGCACCCCTACCGTGCCGCGAGTGGACAAGATCGTCGGCCCGGGAAACGCTTATGTGGCAACAGCCAAGCGGCATGTTTTCGGTGTGGTAGGGATCGATATGCTCGCGGGACCTTCCGAAATTCTGATCATCTGCGATGGCAAAACCAATCCGGACTGGATTGCGATGGACATGTTTTCCCAGGCGGAGCACGACGAGTTGGCGCAGGCAATCCTGCTGTCACCCGATCTTCATTTTATCGAAACAGTCGCAGCGAGTATCGTCCGGCAGCTGGAAACGATGCCACGCAAGGAGATAATCCGGACTTCGCTCGAAAACAGGAGCGCCTTGATTCAGGTGCATGATCTGGAAGAAGCCTGTGAGATCGCCAACAGCATCGCGCCCGAACATCTGGAGTTATCAGTAGAACAGCCGGAAAAGTGGGTGGAAAAAATAAGACACGCGGGTGCGATTTTTCTGGGTCGCCATACATCGGAAGCGCTGGGAGATTATTGCGCGGGTCCCAACCACGTCCTCCCCACTTCCCGTACTGCACGCTTTTCGTCGCCACTCGGAGTATACGATTTTCAGAAACGCAGCAGCATTATTCAGGTATCGGGGCAGGGATCAGCGAAATTGGGCGCCATTGCCTCTATCCTGGCCCAAGGTGAAGGGCTGCAGGCACACGCAATGTCAGCGGAATATCGTTACACAAAAAAAATAGCCCTTGGAAAAAATTGAGGACCTCTCCCGGATTTCCTTCTCCCCCGCCGGGAAAGCCGGAAGCCGGGCGAGAGCGTACAATCCATTCTTATGATAAATCCTGGGAATTTTGCGCATGGATCGAGCCGCGCTGCATTCAGCGGATGCAGGAGATATCAGGTAGTGAACGCCCTATGATCCCACCGGCCCAGGCTCAAGGAACTATCGACATCCGGCTCGGCGGGGGGATGAATAAACCTGAGGTAATTAACTCGACCATGAGGTAGAATTGGCTGTTATGCCTTTTTCCCCCGATCAGATCATTCGCCCCGAAATTCTCGCGCTTTCCGCTTACCACGTGCCTCCCGCATGCGGAATGATAAAGCTGGATGCGATGGAAAACCCTTACCCGCTTCCCCCGGAATTGCGCGATGAAATTGCGAAGCTTGCAGGTGAGACGCCGGTCAATCGCTACCCCGACCCCGATGCAGCAGCGCTCAAAGCGGCGTTACGCGAGGCATTGAGCATCCCGGACGGGATGGATATCATGCTCGGCAATGGTTCGGATGAGATCATCCAGATTATTGCTTTAGCATGCGGGAAGCCCGGCGCGGTATTGATGAGCGTGGAGCCTGCATTCGTCATGTTTCGCATGATTGCCACTTTTGCTTCGATGAATTATGTGGGTGTCCCATTACATCCCGATTTTTCACTCGACGCGGAGGCAATGCTTGCCGCAATTGCGCGATACCAGCCTGCGGTCATTTTTATCGCCTATCCCAATAACCCTACAGGTAACCTGTTTGACGCCGTTGAAATCTCACGTATTATTGACGCTGCCCCGGGCGTGGTGGTCGTCGATGAGGCTTACCATGCCTTCGCCGATGCGAGTTTCATGGACAAGCTCGCGCATCATCCCAATCTGTTGCTGATGCGCACACTTTCGAAGCTGGGAATGGCCGGCTTGAGGCTGGGCTTGCTGGCGGGAAAACCCGAATGGCTAAGACAGCTGGAAAAATTGCGGCTGCCGTATAATGTAGGAATCGTTACTCAACGGATTGCAGAGAAATTACTGCAGCACCGTGATGTCCTGCTGCAACAGGCGGCAGCCATCAAGCTTGAACGTTCATCGATGAGCAGGCGGCTGGCGGAATTGGAAGGTATCGAGGTTTTTCCGACGGATGCGAATTTCATCCTGTTTCGCCTGAACCAGGATCATAAGGCAACCCAGGTATTTCAGGAACTCAAACAACGTGGCATATTGGTCAAAAATCTGGACGGCGCTCACCCATTGCTCAAAAACTGCTTGCGGGTGACCGTGGGAATGCCGGATGAAAATGCGCAGTTTCTGGAGGTCCTGCAAACTTTGCTCGTGAAGGTTGAAGCGAAAGCCTGACGCCCTATCCCCATTTTTATTGCAGTTTTATTCGATTTATTTCACCTGATTCCTCGCATGCGTCACGCTCAGGTCAACCGTAATACGCTGGAAACCCGCATCAACATCAAAGTCAATCTCGATGGAAGCGGAAAGGCGGTTCTGGCTACAGGGGTACCGTTTCTCGATCATATGCTGGACCAGGTTGCGCGTCACGGAATGATCGATCTCGAGGTTTCAGCCGAGGGAGATTTGCATATCGACGCTCACCACACGGTGGAAGATATCGGCATCACTTTTGGGCAGGCATTCACCCAGGCGGTTGGAACCAAGAGCGGCTTGCGCCGCTACGGCCATTCCTACGTGCCCCTGGACGAAGCCCTCTCCCGGGTGGTGATCGATCTATCCGGCCGCCCCGGAATGGAGTTCAATGTCGAGTTTGTGCGGGCGCGTATCGGGGAATTCGATGTCGATCTCATCAGCGAATTTTTCCGGGGTTTTGTCAACCACGCCATGGTTACCCTGCATATCGACAACTTATCGGGCACAAATGCGCATCACCAGGCGGAAACCATATTCAAGGCGTTCGGGCGCGCGCTGCGCATGGCGGTGGAAGCCGATCCGCGGGCAGCGGGTGCAATACCCTCCACCAAAGGCACTCTGTAATTTCCCACACTCATAGATGCGGTATGACTGATATTGCAATTGTTGACTACGGCATGGGAAACCTGCGTTCCGTAGCCAAAGCACTGGAACATGTCGCCCCCGAGGCTGTCATCGCTGTCACCAATAACCCTGAAGTAGTGCGGAAAGCGGAGCGCGTGGTCGTTCCCGGGCAGGGCGCCATGCCGGACTGCCTGCGTGAACTGGACCGGCTCGGATTGCGCGAAGCCGTGCGGGACGCAGCCGCCAACAAACCATTCCTGGGTATCTGCATCGGCCTGCAAATGCTGTTCGACAGCAGCGAGGAGGGCAATGTCTCCGGGCTCGGTATCGTGCCGGGAAGGGTAAAGCGTTTTCCCGCAAGTGCGATGAAAGATGAAAAAGGGCAGAAACTCAAGGTGCCGCACATGGGTTGGAATCAGGTCCATCAGTCGGTCGGGCATTCCCTCTGGAAAAACATTGCCAATGATTCGCGCTTTTATTTCGTGCACAGCTACTATGTCGAACCCGCTGACGCCGATTCGGCGGGTCACAGTGCTTACCCCTTTTCTTTTACTTGTGCGGTGGCGAAAGATAACATTTTTGCCGTACAGTTCCACCCCGAAAAGAGCCACGCGGCCGGCCTGACGCTCCTCGGTAACTTTGTCCGCTGGAAGCCCGTTTGAGAAACGTTAGAAGGTTTGCGCGCTACGAATTCTGAAACTCAATTCATTTTTATCCTGATTCAAAATGCTTATCATTCCCGCTATAGATTTGAAAGACGGTCACTGTGTACGGCTGAAACAGGGTGTGATGGAAAACGTTACTGTATTTTCTGAAGATCCTGCTGCCATGGCCAGGCATTGGCTGGATCAAGGCGCCAGAAGACTGCATCTGGTAGACCTGAATGGCGCGTTTGCGGGCAAACCGAAGAACGAGCTGGCAATCCGCGACATCGTAGATGCCATCGGGGATGAGATTCCGACTCAACTCGGCGGCGGCATACGTGATCTGGAAACCATCGAACGTTACCTCGATGACGGTATTACCTACATCATCATCGGCACAGCCGCAGTAAAAACCCCCGGATTCCTGCACGACGCGTGCAATGCTTTTCCAGGTCATATCATGGTCGGGCTGGATGCAAAGGACGGCAAGGTGGCGGTCAATGGCTGGTCCAAGGTGACGGGGCATGACGTGGTGGATCTTGCGAAAAAATTCGAAGACTATGGCGTGGAGGCAATCATCTATACCGATATCGGGCGCGATGGCATGTTGAGCGGTGTCAATCTGAAGGCGACCCTGGAGCTGGCCAGGGCGCTGACGATTCCCGTCATTGCCAGTGGCGGCGTGAGCAGCCTTGATGACGTCAAGGCACTGTGCGAGATGGAACCGGAAGGTATTGCAGGTGCAATAACGGGACGCGCCATTTATGAAGGGACGCTCGACTTCAAGGTAGCCCAGGAGCTGGCGGATGAGCTAAGCACCCAATCAAGCCCCAGGGATACGACAATTCTCTTTTGATGAAACATCCCATCTCGTCCAGCCATACAGGCTGGAGCGGTTCCCGACTCGGATTATTCTTTTTTCTATCACTACAACTCCCTTACGGAAAGCCCGAGTCTTGCGGTTACCTCTACAAATTCGAACTCTTCGACCTCCTTGCGACCCCAGAGCGCAAGGAGGGACAAAAACAGATAATCCGCATAGCGGAAACCTACAAACTTTGCGGTTTTTAGCGGTATCCAGAGGTGTCTATGGGTCTTGCCAAGCGTATCATTCCCTGTCTTGACGTTACGAACGGACGTGTTGTCAAGGGAGTCAAATTTGTCTCACTTCGAGATGCGGGAGATCCCATCGAAATAGCGCGCCGCTATGATGATCAGGGAGCGGATGAGCTGACTTTCCTCGATATTACCGCGAGTTCCGATGACCGTGATCTGATTCTTCATATCATCGAAGAAGTGGCAGCCCAGGTATTCATCCCGTTGACGGTAGGAGGCGGTGTTCGCAAGGTGGAAGATGTGCGCCGTCTCCTGAATGCAGGAGCTGATAAGGTAAGCATCAACACTTCGGCCATACAAAACCCCCAACTGGTGGCTGATGCGGCGGGGCGTTATGGCTCTCAATGCATTGTCGTGGCGATAGACGCCAAGCGTGCGGGACAAGGATGGGAAGTATTCACGCACGGGGGCCGCAAGCCTACCGGACTCGATGCAATCGAATGGGCTAAGAAAATGCAATCTCTCGGAGCTGGAGAAATATTGCTGACCAGTATGGACAGAGACGGTACCCGGGATGGGTTCGATCTGGCGCTGACCCGCGCGGTGTCAGATGCGGTGGATGTACCGGTGATTGCGAGCGGCGGTGTAGGCAATCTGCAGCATCTGGTTGATGGAGTCGTGGAAGGTCATGCCGATGCTGTGCTGGCTGCGAGCGTTTTCCACTATGGCGAATATACCGTTCGCCAGGCCAAGGAATATATGTCACAGCATGGTATTGAAGTACGACTATAGTAACAGGATCGAATCAAACTCCGGCATATTCATGTCTGATACATGGCTCAACAAAGTAAACTGGTCTGCGGACGGATTAGTGCCGGTCGTGACACAGGATGCCATCAGCAATAAGGTACTGATGGTAGCCTGGATGAATCCCGAGGCATTGAGACTTACTGCGCAAACGGGGGAGGCCCATTACTGGTCACGCTCGCGCAAAAAACTCTGGCATAAAGGTGAAGAATCCGGGCATGTGCAGAAAGTAAAAGAAATCCGGCTGGATTGTGATGAGGACGTCCTGCTGCTGGTAGTGGAACAAGTCGGGGGGGTCGCTTGTCATACCGGCAGGCATCATTGCTTTTTCAAAAAACTGGAACAGGACCAGTGGTTGGTGACCGAACCCGTCATCAAGAATCCCGAAGAGATCTACGGGCAGCGATGAGCGATCCCGATATTCTTTTTCGCCTTGCCGAGACCATAGAGGCACGTAAACAGTCTGATCCCCATGCTTCTTATGTGGCGAAGCTGCTGCATGACGGACGGGACAAGATTCTGAAAAAGATTGCGGAAGAATCAGCGGAGGTTCTGCTGGCATCGAAAGATGGGGATAGCACGCACGTAGTGCGCGAGACGGCGGATCTTTGGTTTCATTGCCTGGTGTTACTGGCTCATCATAATCTGAAGCTGGGGGATGTGCTGGATGAGTTACGCCGGCGGGAAGGGGTTTCAGGAATTGATGAAAAAGCTGCCCGCAAAGCAGGACTGGCAGATAACGGAATCGGCAGGATGAATCAGGATAAGTAAATGGACAGTTGTATTTTTTGCAAGATTGTGCGAGGAGAAATTCCGAGCGAGAAAGTGTATGAGGATGCCCGCGTTTATGCATTCCATGATATCCACCCGGCGGCCCCGGTACACTTCATGCTGATACCCAAACTGCACATCAACTCGCTTGCCGATGTGGAAAATGCCCATAGCGCCTTGCTCGGTGAGATGATGGTACTGGTGCCCAAGCTGGCAAGGGAACAAGGTTGTACGGATGGTTTTCGTACGGTAATCAATACTGGACGAGTAGGCGGCCAAGAAGTACATCACCTGCACATCCACATCATCGGTGGCATGGAACGCCTGCCGGGAATGATTGCTCGCGGGAAATAAAGGTAATGAGCAAAGGATAAGGGATAAAGGAGGAATAATGGGATCATTCAGCATCTGGCATTGGCTGATCGTTCTGCTGATCGTTGTTCTGGTATTCGGTACCAAAAAACTCCGTAATCTGGGAAGCGATCTGGGCGGGGCGGTGAAGGGCTTCCGCGAAGGTGTAAAAAGCGCGGATGAAGAGGAGATATCCGCGCATAATCACACCGAGGCCCGGATTATCGATGCCGATATCAAAGATAAGGCTCAGTCGAAATCCTGAATACCGATAGCGGCGACAACCGGCGACTCGGCAAGCGAGAAGTGACGCGGTCGCTATCGATCGCTTGATCCGGTCTTATTCTTGCCAAAATGTTCGATATCAGTTTCTCGGAAATTCTGGTCATCGCGGCAGTCGCACTGATCGTGATCGGGCCGGAACGGCTCCCTAAGGTGGCGCGTACGCTAGGGCATGTGTTCGGGTGGGCACAGCGCTATGTCAACGATGTCAAAAGCGACATCCAGCGTGAAATCGAGTTGGACGAACTGAAAAAATGGAAAGCCTCAGTGGAGGAAACGGGTCGTTCAATCGAAAATTCGGTACATACCGAGCTGGATAAGTTTCGGGAAACGGTAGAGGCAGGTGCTGAAGCTTCCGCTATGCCTCCCCCTACTACAGCCCCGGCGGGAGAATCTTCACCCCCACAAAATTCCTCCCCGGCCCCGGCCGAACCTGCTCCGCCGCCGGTGCAATCTACGAAGAATTCCGACCCAGCCGGACCCGGTGTAAATCGCGAGCGCGAAACTGCTGAATAATTCCGCCTCCCGGAAGAATGCTCAGGAGTCGACTGGACGCATGCTTATACCTCATCCCCGCTGTACTTCACTATCGACAGTCGGTATAAGGGGATCGGTCTAACCTTTTCCGCCCACCTTCCATCACATGAGTGCCGACGAAACATTTATCTCGCACCTGGTCGAACTGCGGGCCCGGCTGCTTCGGGCGTGTGCAGGTATTCTGCTCGGCTTCTTGCCCTGCGCCTACTATGCCCGTGAGCTTTATTCTTTATTAGCGCAGCCTTTGCTCGAGAAACTCCCTCAAGGGGGGCAGATGATCGCGACGGAAGTGGTTACGCCCTTCTTTGTACCCATGAAAGTGGCCATGATGGCTGCCTTTATCATTACCCTGCCCCATACTCTCTACCAGATATGGGCATTCGTCGCCCCCGGATTGTATTCCCACGAAAAGCGCCTGGTACTGCCCCTGGTGCTGGTGAGCAGCATTCTGTTCGGGTGCGGCATGGCTTTTGCCTATTTTGCCGTCCTTCCACTGGTGTTCGAATTCATTACCCATTTCGCGCCGGAAGGTGTGGCAGTGATGACAGACATCAGCAAATACCTGGATTTTGTGCTGACCATGTTCATCGCGTTCGGCATCACATTCGAAGTACCCATATTCGTTGTGATACTGGTTCGGATAGGCCTTGTTACCATTGAAAAGCTGAAAGCGATGCGCCGCTATGTTCTTGTCGGCGCTTTTGTCGTTGGCGCGATATTTACGCCTCCGGATGTTGTTTCCCAATTCATGCTGGCGGTGCCGCTCTACCTGCTATATGAACTCGGGATATTGGCTGCAGGAATCATCGGGCGTTCGGAAACTTTGGCCGTTTATCAGCCAGCGGGCGGTCCTGATACGAATTCCCCTTCCGACCAGACCGGAACAGAGGAAGGAAAGAGGAGCTGAGTTATTGCCTGGGGAAAAACAGCGCGTTTTCGCTCAGATAATTTCCAATCTCATGCCATAGTCACTGCGTCCTCTTCCACAACCGCTTTTATTCCAGCTCCTCGGGCTCCTGAAACTGCTCCTGAGGCTGAGGCTTGGGACGTTTTCCAACATTGATCTCGATTGCCTTCTTGTTCTGGTTACGCATGACTGTAATGGTCGCCATGTTTCCGGGAGGTAATGCCGCTACCAGATTGAGCATGCCGGATGAATCCGTTACCTCTTTTCCTCCCACTCCTACAATAATGTCACCCGGCTTCACTCCGGCACGATCCGCAGGTCCTCCCTTGAGCACACCTGCAATCAACGCCCCGCTGGTAGTCGAGCGCTTGAACGACTCCGCAAGTTCCGGCGTCATATCCTGTACTTCCACGCCGATCCAGCCACGGGTCACGCCCCCTGTCCGGATAATCTGCTCCATGATCTGCTTGGCTACCCCTGCTGTAATGGCAAAGCCTATCCCAAGTGATCCTCCCGTTCTGGAGACTATGGCGGTATTGATGCCGATGAGGTTACCCGACGCATCCACCAGTGCACCGCCAGAATTTCCCGGATTGATGGCAGCATCGGTCTGAATGAAATTTTCGAAGGTGTTGATACCCAGATGGGTTCGTCCGAGTGCGCTGATAATCCCCATCGTTACCGTCTGGCCCACACCGAAAGGATTACCGATCGCAAGGACAATATCGCCGACCAGGGCATTGTCGGAGTATCCGAAAGTGATGGCCGGAAGTCCTTCCATATCCACTCTTACCACTGCAAGATCGGTTTCGGGATCGGAGCCGATGACCCGCGCTTTCGTTTTTCTCCCGTCCGCCAGCGCAATCTCGATTTCATCCGCCGCTTCAATGACATGATGGTTCGTAAGGATATATCCCTGCGGACTCACGATCACCCCGGATCCCAGGCTGGCGGCGCGGCGGCTCTGAGGGGATTCGAAACGATCTCCGAAGAAACGCCGGAAGAAAGGATCCTCCATGAAGGGATGGGGGGCAGCCTTGATTTCCTTGGTGGTGAATACATTCACCACGGAGGGCATGGCCTTTTTCGCCGCGCTACTGAAGCTCCCAGGGGCAGGCTCGACCTCTGCCTTGTGTGACTTGTCAACCGGAGCTTCCTTTATGGTTACGACACCGCCATCTCCGGATTGCCAGGGTAATAGACCCGGGCGTAAAGTCGAAACGACAAACAGGGCTGCCAGAACTATCGTGGTAGCTTGCGCGAAAACTAGCCAGAGCTTGTGCATAGATTGAGAGATGTGGAATCAGGGATAAAATAGCAGCATTGATTTTAAATCATAGACGAATGCGACCGGGTGAGCAGCAATGCAAGTGAATGAGCTCGAAGCCTATTTGAACCGATTACTCGATATCGCAAAATTTCATGATTATTGCCCAAACGGGCTGCAAGTGGAAGGGCGACGCGAAGTGCGGCGACTGGTAAGCGGCGTAACAGCGTCGCTCGATTTTATCGACGCTGCCATCGCGGCTCGGGCCGATGCGATTCTGGTACATCACGGCTATTTCTGGCGCGGTGAGAATCCCTGTCTGACCGGAATGAAGCGGCAGCGCATTGCCCTGCTGCTGGCACACGACATCAGCTTGCTCTCCTATCATCTACCGTTGGATGCTCATCCCGAACTGGGCAACAATGCACAGTTGGCCCACAAACTGGGTTTATGCGAAACCAGTCGTTTCGGGGATCAAGGTATCGGCATGTTTGGAAGCTTGCCATCGAACGTATCGAATCTGAAAGAATTACGGGTAAGTGTAGAACAAGCGCTTTCCCGTACCCCGCTGGTGATCGGCGATGACGCGCGGCTGGTAAAACGGGTGGCGTGGTGTACCGGCGCCGCTCAGGATTATTTCGGTGACGCCATCGACCTTGGCGCAGACGTGTTCATCACCGGGGAAATTTCAGAACGAACCGTACATCTTGCACGCGAGTCTAGCGTTGCTTTTATTTCAGCGGGACATCACGCCACCGAGCGATATGGCGTGCAAGCCCTGGGAGAGCACATTTCTGAAAAATTCGGCATCAGCCACCAGTATATCGACATCGACAATCCTGTATGAAGTGTGTGAAAAAGCAAATCGGGAAGGTTGTTCGAGACTTGTGGGTGAATATTCTCCCTCAAAAGGGCTTTCAGTGGCACCAGAAAGAGTCTCCCTACTGGTGCTACCGGTTTATATGAACCAGCGATACAGTATGACCACAATAATTTTAAAGTCGCTAGGGGTATTCCGGCCGGAAATCCGCCAGTTTTAATGGATTTGACGTATTTCCAAGCAGCAGCAGGCAGGAATTGCAGGTTCAGACACAACAACATCATTACGGAGTAAAGGAGAGAAGCAGATGTTAATGAAGCCTTGGCTGAGGCTGGTTACGCTTGCGTGTGGGGTGCTGTTTGCGGGCGCCACGTGGGCTAACTTTCCCAGCGTTCCCAAAGAGACGTATAAGGCGCTGAAGCTGGAGCAGTCGGCCTCGCCGAAGGAACTGCATTCGGCGCTGGTGAAGCGATACAAGGATCCTGCGCAGGGAGCGGGGCGCGGCACGCTGGCGAAGTACTGGGAGCCGATCCCGATGAGCATGTACTTTGACCCTGCCTCGTACTACAAGCCGCCGACCTCGATGAAGGAAGTAGCGGCGCGTGAGGAATGCGTCAAATGCCACACGGACGAATCGCCGGTATGGGTGAGTGCGTGGAAGCGGAGCACGCACGCGAACCTGGACAAGATCCGGAACCTGAAGCCTGAAGACCCGACGTACTACAAGAAGGCGAAGCTTGAAGACGTGGAGAAGAATCTTCGCTCGATGGGCAAGCTTGGGGCCAACGACAAGCTCAAGGAAGTAGGATGCATCGACTGTCACGTTGACATCAACAAGAAGGACAAGGCAGACCACATGAAGGATCTGCGGATGCCGACGGCGGACGTATGCGGCACCTGCCACCTGCAGGAATTTGCCGAACGCGAATCCGAGCGCGACACGCTGGTATGGCCGAACAAGCAATGGCCGCAGGGACGCCCCTCGCACTCGCTGGACTGGAAGGCCAACGTAGAAGTAGCGGTATTTGCCTCCATGCCGCAGCGCGAGATTGCCGAAGGCTGCAGCATGTGCCACACCAACCAGAACAAATGCGACTCCTGCCACACGCGGCACGAATTCTCTGCTGCCGAGTCGCGTCATCCTGAAGCATGCGCCACCTGCCACAGCGGGGTAGACCACAACAACTGGGAAGCCTACTCCATGAGCAAGCACGGCAAGACCGTAGCGATCATGGGGGACAAGTGGAACTGGAACGCGCCGCTCAAGGACGCCTACACCAAGGGCGGGCAGACTGCGCCCACCTGTGCCGGCTGCCACTTCGAATATGAAGGCAAGTACAGCCACAACGTCGTGAGGAAGATACGCTGGGCCAACTACCCTGCGGTTCCCGGCATAGCCGAGAACATCAACAGCGAATGGTCGGAAGCGCGGCTTGACTCCTGGGTCAAGACCTGCACCTCCTGCCACTCCGAGCGTTTTGCCCGCTCCTATCTTGAATTCATGGACAAGGGCACGCTGCACGGCATCGCCAAGTACAAGGAAGCGCACGCGGTGGCTGAGAAGCTCTACAAGGAAGGGCTGCTGACCGGCCAGAAGACCAACCGTCCGACGCCGCTGCCGCCCGACAAGGAAATGTTCGCAGGCTTCACCCAGCTCTACTGGAGCAAGGACAACAACCCTGCTGCGATCGAGCTCAAGGTACTGGAAATGGGAGAGAACAACCTTCCCAAACTGCACGTAGGGCTGGCGCACGTCAACCCGGGCGGCTGGACCTATACCGAAGGCTGGGGCCCGATGAACCGCGACTACGTCGAAGTCATGGACGAGAACACCAAGATCCGTGAAATGGCGGCGTTGCAGGCGAAGGTAGCGAAGCTCGAGGCCAAGCGCAAGGCAAGCCTGTTCGACCTTGACAGCAGCGAGAAGCTCTCGCTTGGCGGTCTGGGTGGCGGCATGCTGCTAGCTGGCACGCTTGCCCTGGCAGGCTGGCGCCGGCGCGAGAAAAGCGAGCGTCAGTAAGCACTATCAGCACTGAAGGTTAGATAACAAGTTTGACAGCCTCAACTTCCAGCCGCGCCGCTGCCCCCACCCCGGGGGCGCGGCCTGGCTCTAAACTCCTCCCCTCACTGGGCATTCTCCTGGTGGCGGGAGGAATTCTTTTGCTCCTGTGGTTTGCCTGGGCATGGTTCAATCCCGGGCCTGCCCCCTACCGCTACCAGCTGGCGGAAGAAGGCAGCGCAGACAAATTCCCGCAGCTTGGACTGGGCAAGTGGCCGGACCTTTCCATTGCCCGGTATGAAGTCTTTGCCGAAGACATTCCCCAGCCGCTGGCGGTGCTGCATGCGGCACGTCAGGCCAATGGCCCGCAGGTGAGGCTCGACTGGGAAAACCGCACGAGTGAGCTGCTGCTCACGACCGATCTCAAACTCAACGAACTGGCCACTCTGGCTGCCGCCATCGACAAGTACGCGGGCAAGGATGCGCTGGTGCTTGGCTGGTGGGACACCTCGCGCCAGCTCAAGCTTCTCTCGAAGCGCGACACCCTGTTCAGCGGACAGTTCTCCGATTACCTCGTCATACCGACGCCGTGGCAGAAGCAGGCTGACGCCATCCGCAAATACGAAGACGACTTCTGGGGCGGCAAGGCAGGACGGGAAGAAGAGCAGAAATTCGAGCGCTTTGCCGATGCCCTGATGGCCGAACCTCAAGCGGGGGCTGCCATCCTGCGCGAACTGGCGGGCGATCGCGAAGCCTATCTTGCCATTCATGTCACCGACCTGTACAAGCTTGGCGTCATGCGTCCGGGGCGGTTCGACGTTGCCTATCGCAACTTCCCCATGGAAGGCAACATGCATGGCATGGTCGACTATCTCAAGCGATGGGTGCTGGACAACAACTACAAGACCTACACCCTGCAATCCCTCTCGGACAGGCTGGTGCGCGGCTACTTCCTCAAGGATGACAAAAGCGACCAGACCCTGATTGCGCAGATGCTGCCCTTCACCCAGTCGATGCCGCTTGACCTGACCGCGGTGCAGCTCATCTACCAGACCGGGGGCTACTGGGTGTACAGGATACCGGGCGGCAAGGAACCTGCCTCAGCCGGCGCCACCCCGGAGGATGCCGCCTCCTTTCCGGCGCCCGTCCTGCCTCCGGCCGCCGAGTAAATCCGCTATCGCGGTTGACGCAAACGGCACAGGTTAATGACCACCCACTTCTGCCGACAACCGCATCTGTAGGGCCACCTCATCAAACGTAGCAACACAGCCCGGCTTTGCCCGGGCTGTTTTTATTTACCTGAAGCAGGCCAGGTTCTGCCTGACAGCTTGTTGAGTCCTGATTCAGAATGCGGAACAGGTCATGTCTGTTGCCCGCGTTTCTTCCATTCATCTGTAGCCCTTGTCCCCGACCGACGCTGAGCCTGTCGCAGATCCTCTGCGCATCTGCACCCGGCACGGCCGCGGTACTTCTCAAGGCGATCGAACTGCAAAGCGGCCTGCACGGGAACAAGGATTTTTGCTGTAGCAAGCCGAAACACGATACCGGATATAAGCTGCGGGAAGGGATCGCGCGTGGGAAAAAAGAATTCGGCGACGATACAGCCATGCATCCGTACACTTTGTATCAGGCGCGATCCCGGCGCCCCCCCGCTGCCCGATCCCGCTTTGCGGGCCCCTCGCGCCGCGCTCCGGGTCCCCCTGCCCGACCCCGCTTTGCGGGTCCCCCGTGCTGCGCTGGGGGTGCCACCGGTACCAGTGGTACCAGAAAGAGTGATGGTACTGGTGCTACCCGTCTGTATGAACCAGAGATACAGTATGGACACAATAAAAAGTGTGTCCTGACATTGCGATCATTGCAAGCGCATTACAATAACAGGGAAATACAGTAAAAAAGAACAAGAACAAGAACAAGCAGCAGGAAGCAATGAAAAACAGGATGCGGATCAGGTTGCAGTCGCATGGAGCTGGAAGAAATACAAGAATCGAATCCAGGGATATAACGGAAACAACGGATATATTTGCCGAAAGAAAAAAGGAGGAAGGATGAACCATCGCATGACACTCGCCCTGGCCGCAGCAGCCCTGTTTGCGGTCATGGCCGGCAGCGCCTCTGCCGAATCGTTTGAAGGCCGCAAGAAATGCAGTTCCTGTCACAAGAGCCAGGCCGAATCCTGGGGCAGCACGGCGCACGCCAAGGCCATGGACTCGCTGAAGCCCAACAACAAGGCCGAAGCCAAGAAGAAGGCCAAGCTCGATCCTGCCAAGGACTACACCAAGGACAAGGACTGCGTCGGCTGTCATGTGGATGGCTGGGGCAAGGAAGGCGGCTACACGATTGACGACCCGAGCAAGTTCCTGACCGGGGTAGGCTGCGAATCCTGCCATGGACCCGGCTCCAAGTACCGCGGCATCCACCGCAAATCCGGCGCCGCTTTCGAGAAATCGAAGAAGACCACCTCCCGCCAGGTGCTGGCCGATGCCGGGCAGGACTTCAGCTTCGAGGAAAGCTGCAATGCCTGCCACATGAACTACAAGGGCAGCCCGTGGAAAGGTGCCAAGGAACCCTACACCCCCTTCACCCCGGACGTGGACAAGAAATACACCTTCGACTTTGACAAGTACGTCAAGGACACCAAGGCCATGCACGAGCACTACAAGCTCGATGGGGTCTTCACGGGGGATCCGAAGTTCAAGTACCACGATGAATTCCAGTCCAGCGCCAAGGTAGGCGAGAAAGGTTCGGACGACTGACATGGCGATGAAGACAGGTAGTGCCCTCCTGGTGGGCACACTCTTGGGCGTGGTGATGGTGGCGGTGGTATTGGGCGGCGAAGCGGCCGTCTCCACCACCGAATTCTGCACCAGTTGCCACTCCATGACTTATCCGGCCGAGGAGTTGAAGGAATCCTCGCACTATGGCGCCCTGGGCGCCAACCCCGGTTGCAAGGACTGCCACATCCCGCAGGGATTGCAGAACTTCCACCTGGCGGTGGCGACCCATGTGGTGGACGGAGCGCGCGAGCTTTATCTGGAGATGGTCAATGACTACTCCACGCTGGAGAAATTCAACGAGCGCCGCCTGATCATGGCGCACGATGCGCGCATGAATCTCAAGAAGTGGGACAGCCGCACCTGCCGCGCCTGCCACAAGAATCCGCAGCCTCCCGGAGCCGATGCCAAGGCCGCGCACAAGAAGATGGAGACGGAAGGCGCCACCTGCATCGACTGCCACCAGAACCTGGTGCACAAGGAAGTTGCAGAAACCGACCTGAACGAGAGCATCAAGCAGGGCAAGATGGTCCTCAAGCCCGAAAAAAAGGATGACGACGACGAGGATGAGGAAGACGAGGAGTAAGCACTCGCTTCGTATGTAAATAGCCCTCAATCAGCCGCTCTCACTTATGAGAGCGGCTGAGATCGTATGTAGGCTTACGTTAATTATAAAAATATGTCAGAATCGATAATTTACCTGGAACAGAAATCCAGCGCGCGTATCTGCCGCCATGAATACATATGGCAATTCCCATTGAACTCGACCATAACAGTCGTCAATCGCTGCAAGGCCAGATTTTTGACCAGTTACGCCACCTTATCCTCGGCGGTAAGCTAAAACCCGGTACACTCATCCCGGCGAGTCGCGTACTTGCCGAACAACTGGGTATTTCTCGTAATACTGTTTTGCTGGTTTATGATCGTTTGATTGCCGAAGGCTATCTTCAGGCCCGGAAGGCAATTGGAACGTATGTAAACCTTGAGCTTCCTGAAACCTGCCTTTCTGCCACCCGCAGGGTGACCCCCTCCTCTCCTGGTGATGAAGAATTTGTCAAACAGCCGGTAATCCCATTTATCGGCCATATACACGCCAACATCACTGTTCAGCATCTCGATTTTGATTTTTGTCCGGATCGCATCGGTCTCGACCTGTTTCCTCATAAGATATGGCGCCGCTTTGTAAATAAGACATTCATGTCTGCAAACATGCACTTCGAGGAGTGTTGCGATCCCGGTGGGCTATCGGAACTGCGGGAAGTCATCGCTGCCCACCTTGGAGTCGCGCGGGGTATCAGCGTTTCATCAGATCAGATAATTATTACGGCCGGCTCTCAGGAGGGATTGAATCTTGCTGCTCGCCTTCTTGTAAAAGAGGGGACAATGGTTGCAACGGAAAATCCCTGCTACCAAGGCGCCACTTCGCTTTTCGAGAGTTACTATGCAAAATTGATTCCTGTGCCTGTGGATGAGGCAGGGCTCGACGTTGAACAACTACCAAAGGAAGGAGTTGCTCTTTTATTTGTGACTCCTTCACATCAATTTCCCCTGGGCTTCACCTTGCCCATCGAGCGCCGGTTGAAGCTCCTGGATTGGGCGCGGCGTTGTGGGGCATTCATCATAGAGGACGATTACGATTCAGATTTTCGATATCGCGGATCGCCCCTGACCGCTCTCATGGGACTGGATGATTATGGTTGTGTCATGTATCTGGGTACTTTCTCCAAATCCATGGGTGCGGGCCTGCGCCTAGGCTACCTAGTGGTACCCAAAGCATTGATTCCTGCTGCCCGTTCTGCAAAAGCTCTGCTTAATAATGGGCATGCCTGGCTGGATCAAGCAACTATGGCCGAATTTATCCGCAGCGGCGCTTATGGCAATCATCTGAGACGCATGCGAAATATGTATGGTAAGCGCCGTGATTGTCTGGTGGAAGCACTGCGGGAACATTTTGGGGCCATCCGCCTTAGCGGCCTTGAGAGTGGCCTGCATCTGGCATGGCATCTTCCTGATCACTATCCACCTGCAGCTCAGCTCCAGACAATTGCATTACGTCATGGAGTAAGAATCTACTCGATCGGAGGGGGTACGGGCTATGATTACGGTGGCTGTCGCTACAGCGCCCGTACGCTCGTGTTAGGTTTTTCTTCCCTCAACGAATACCAGATCCGGGCTGGTGTTCGGCGAATTGCTGATGCTTTCGCGGATATGTCACTCAACCCCCTTTCCATGCGAGAGAAAGTGGATAACGTAGCGACACCCTCTCTTTAGGATAACCTGCCCTGCCGCTGTCCATATCAAAGTGTCTTATGGATGAGAAGGCACTCCTGTAGCATTTCTCTGGCCACTTTCCGCTGTCTACAATCGATATTATCGAAATTATCGAAATTGGAGCAGCTATATTACCGTTTTAGGAACTGCGTTTGGGGTCTTTTGGGAGGCTTCTTGAAGAGCTTACAGGGGGCAGTTAACAGGAGGGAAGTTAAAAAACACCGATCCACCTTGCCGTCTGTAACGGTGGCGGACCGGTGTTTGCATGCTGCCTGTTCCAGTCTTGGCCCGGTTTCTGCCCTGGTCAGGCAGGAGCCGGGCGGCTTTTTAGGATTGACCCGGGATTAGTCCTGTAGGGCTTGCCCCCGGGCTTTGTCCTTACAGCTTGGTGAAGACCGGGATGACCGCGCCTGCGATGCTGTTGATGTTGCGATCGCCATCCTCGCTCCAGGTCATGAGAAGTCCGCCAAAGCGGCTTTCCGGGTCACCCAGGAGCGCCATCAGCCGTTGCACTTCCCACAGCGCGTCTTTCGCTTCCATCTTGACTTCGCGCGTCTCGCCAGGCTGGATCGGCGTCTCGTTGTCAAACGACAGACCGGTGGCCACCAGTTCCTTCGGATAGCCGCGGTCCAGGTGCTTCAAGCCAACCTTGTTGATGAAGCGCACGCCCGCAGTGGTGAATTCCCCGATGCGGTAGGGCTTGTCGCCGCTGTTGGTAACAGACATCGTTACCCGCAAGGCGCGTCCCGGCACGTCGTAGTTGGCGTGCGTGACCTTGATTGCGATCGGGTTGGGTTTCACCGGCAGCGGTTCAACCTTGGATTCGCCAGCCTGGATCGGCACCGTGTACGGGTGCTTGGTCTCGGTGTAGCGATAGCCGCCCCAGACGATGCCAAAGGTGAGTATCAGCACCACCCAGGCAACTTTCCGGTCCATGGGGTCGAGCAGGAGTTCGTCCCCGTAGGCCAGCAGCACCCGGCTTCTTGGCAGGAACATGGGCCGCGCCACATAGTAGCCGATCCAGAAAATGCCAAGGGACAGCCACAGGATGTGCCAGAAGATGCCGTTGCTGAAGTTGAAGGTCTCGGTGTCGATGGTCTCGCCCGTCAAGAGCTTCACCGGGTTGGTGAAGTCGTCCCAGCTGCCGGAGATGTTCATCCAGGCGGCAGGACCTGCAATCGGGCCTGCGTCCTTGATGTTGACCATGGCGTGCATGTGGTGGCGTCCGGGGATGCGCGCCTTCAACCTCACTTCAAAGGCGTAGTCGCGCCCAATCTCCATCGGTCCGGAGATGTAGGTCGGCTCGCCGTTGAGCTTGGTGCTAAGACGCACGAACACGGGGCTTGGGCTGCCTACGTTGAAGAAGGCGCGTCCAGGCTTGCCCACCGCGCGCGGCCAGTCTTCGGCCAGGTGGAATTTGCCGGTCATGGTGGCTATGTCGTTGACCTTGGTGGTCTCGGGGCCCCATTTCATGTCATACCACTGGATGGTACGCATGCGCAGGAACGGTTCCTGCGAGCGTTCCCCGTGGGCCGCCGCCGGCTGGATGTCGAGCGTCAGCGCCAGTCCCAGGGCGGCAAGGCTGCATACCCCGGCTATACTCTTCTTGAACAGGTTCTTCATTTATTTGATCCCCTCGGCAAAGCCTTCTTCGCCAAATGCTGTCACGTCGTTCTTCATGCTGACACGGCCGCGCGCGCCCTTGACATAGTAGAAGGCGGTGCAGTAGACCTTGCCAAAGTACCACCAGACGGTGAACATGAGCATGGAGACGAACGCGGAGAAGAAGGAGGCGATAACGGTGGTGTGACCGCCAAAGGTGCGCAGTGACCCTTGTTCGATCAGTCGCACGTACTCAGGGGTGCCGGTACGGACATACAGAAAGCCCGTGTAGTCGGCTACCGAGAGCAGCACGCCTTCTGCCACCAGCGGCAGGTGGGTCGGCCCGAAGATGGTCCAGTTGCCAGGATAGAACAACAAACCAAAGGCGCCGCCGCCAACCAGTGCCGTGATCATCCAGTTGCGCGTCAGAAGCAGGACGGTGTCCATCACCAGCGCGCCGGGAATCATGGTGGAGGGGAATACAAAGTTCATGGGGTAGTGCGACCACCAGTAGAAACCCCAGAAACGGGTCAGCCATTCACCCACCAGAAGGCACACGATGCACAGTGTGGCTCCAAACGGCAGGCGGTAGTTCACCCACAGGTAGTACATGATCGCGGCACAGTAGGTGATCCCTACAATCGGGGTTACCACAGGCCACCATTGCCGGTCCTTCCAGTCAAGCCAGAAGTCCCAGTCACCCGCCAGCAGCATGAAGTGCATGTGGTAGGTTCCAACCAGCAGGATGCATAGAATCGGGAAGTAAATCACGTCTATCATCCTGGACATCTTTACCGCTTCGGGCGGCATCTTCGCCGCCTTCAGTATTTCATCTGTTCTGCTCATCGCACCCTCCCTCAAATGTTACGCGACTAAAACATATCAATCGTTGCCGTGCTGCTCTACTGCTTGCCATCCTTGCAGTCCCTGATGACGTTGCCGCGAATTCCCGGGAACCTCGTGATTCAACAAGGGTCTACATGACTGTATAAATCCCTTGTCGCTTCCTTGTTGCTCCCGGATCCGGCGACTCCCTTCCCCTTTTGCTCCAGGTGCCGCCGCTTCGCATTGCTTGAGTCTGCCCGGCTGTGTTACCGCTGGCCGCATCGCTCTCCTGTTCGGAGGCGATGCGGCTATTGCTGCTTATGCGTGTGTCAGCGAGTCAGTCCTTAAAACGCCTTGTCGTACGGTACGATGCGGTTGTTGAGGATGACTTTGCTCTGGCCGTTCCAGACGACGTCCGTCAGGTTGGAGTAGCGCGTGATGATCTGCGCTGCAATCCCGCCTGCAAACAGCCCCGACCAGCCCAGAATCACGAAGCCCCAGTGCAGCGGTGCGCTGAACAGTTCTTCCATGAACCAGAAGGCGTGACCCCATTCGTTCAACCCAACGTTCGGCAGAATCATGAGCGGACCTGCAATCGCCATGACCAGCGGGAACGAGGTGCCGCGCGAATACAGCGGCAGACGCGTCATCGCATACAGGTAGCTTGCTATCCCGCAGACGATGTACATCGGGAAGGAGCCGTAGAACACCACTACGTGACTTGGCGTGAAGCTCGTGTCACGGATGATGACCTGGTGCCAGGAGGCGTCCTGTTCGGTAAAGAAGCTGCCGCCCCAGTACACGCCGAACAGATATACACCCAGCCACATCATCCAGTAGAAGTAGCGCTTGACTTCAAGCTTCGGATCAAGATTGTCCAGCTGCTCTTTCGTGTCCCGCGTCTTCCAGATCCAGCCCCAGGTGATCAGCGCAAACAGCGGCATCACGATCATGTGCACTCGCCACAATCCCATCCACACTTTCTCGAACTCAGGCTCCATCGAGTCCATCCCGTGCGAGTAGGCAAACGTGCGCTGGTACCAGATCCAGAATATCGCTACCGCCAGCATCGTGATCAGGCCAAACTTGTACCACTTCGAGTCATACCACAGCGACATGTCGTAGTCCCGGCCGCTCGTCTTGGCCGGGCTCGACGTTCCCATCGTTGTTGCCATTTTGCTTCCTCCTGCTATCTTGTTAATCAAGTACTGCCTTGCTTCCGGCAGCCGCTTCCTCCCTCGTCAATTCCGGCAGAAGCGCTTGCCCTTCATGCTTCCAACTTCCAACATCCGCTTGCTGCCGCTTCTCTACTGCACAAAACCCGGCGCGCAAGAACAAATTGTCGCTTACTTCCCAATACCGGCAGCACCAAACAGCCGCACCAGAACACCCAAATCCTTCCCTGGTACCACCTTTATTGCCGCTACCAGTACTTTACATACCCATAAGCCCGTAAAGACTACTCCCCGCCATACCCTTAAGTCAAGCAGTTTGTCAGAAGGCAAACAGGGTAAACTTCATGCCAGGATTTATATCCTGCTCCTCGAAATCCGCAGCATGATCAGGTCGCATAAACTGAATCATTGCTTATCCATGAGTGTCGAGAAGTTTAGGCAGTATAAACCCATCTTGCCAAAAAGGTTATAGTAATTTTATTCTTTCCCATACTTATTTTCTCTCTCCATCCGCGAAGATCATGGTAACTCACCCCATATTGTTTCATTATTTGAGTATACTCATCATGTTACTCCCTCTGGATAGAGGGGTTGGAGAATAAGAATCTGAGGGGTTCAATGGATATTGTGAGACTCCATTAATCAAGATTAACGGGTGGAAAATGCCTTCCCTCTCTCGCCGGTCTATCGCGGCCGGTTTGCCCCCTCTCCTACCGGACCCTTGCATTTTGGTTCTCTTGTCACTGCTGTAGGCAGTTATCTGGAGGCAAGATCACGGGGCGGAGAATGGCTCGTCAGAATCGAAAATCTCGATACGACGCGTGAAATTCCAGGTGCTTCAGAAGAAATTTTGAATACCCTGCATCTCCTTGGAATGGAATGGGATGGCTCAGTGGTATTTCAGGAGCAACGCCAGGAGGTCTACCATGCAGCTTTGTCGATCCTTGAAAAACAGCAGCTTATTTATCGTTGCAGTTGCAGTCGTAAGGAAATTGCCGATTCCTCAGTTCTTGGAATAGAAGGGCCTGTCTATCCTGGAACTTGCCGCGGCCGCAAACATGAACCCCCATTTTCCGGTGCATGGCGACTATATACAAATAATGACTTGATTGAATTTGAGGATGAAGTACAAGGCCTGCGGCAACAGCGGATTCAGCACGATATAGGCGATTTCGTGATATGTCGGGCGGATGGGATTTTCGCTTACCAGCTAGCGGTCGTGGTGGATGACGCTGAACAGGGTATTACTCACGTGGTGCGGGGAGGTGATTTACTGAACTCGACTCCCCGTCAGATTTACCTGCAAAAATTGCTGGGCTACTCCATTCCCTCCTATATGCACCTTCCCGTAGTAGTCAACGCACGAGGCGAAAAACTCAGTAAACAGACGCAGGCAGCGCCGGTAGATATTTCGTATCCCGTTTTGCAGCTCGTGAAGGCCATCCGGTTTCTCGGGCAGACACCGCCGCCGGAGGTAAGCGAGAGCAGCTTGAGGTCATTCTGGATATGGGCAATTAAAAATTGGGATCGGCAGGCAATTCCAAAAAACATGTCACTCATGTTTTAACCTGATCAATCTGCCGGAGTGCTAATAGATGAAATGAAGACCGTGCTACTTGCCACCAAGCTGCCAGCACTCCGGTTTAGAAATGAGTTTATACTGAAAAAACACACGAAATACGAGATTTTGTCGGCTTTTCAAGGAAGAACGTGCCTTTTCTGCCATTTTACCTACCTAGGTTGAAACACCTCAAGATTGTCGTGGTCGGCGGAGGCTATGCCGGCATCGCGGCACTGGTTACCCTCTTGCGCCACATGCCCGAAGCTGATGTCGTCATCATTGATCCCAGATTCGAACACCTCAAGATTACTCATCTCCATGAGACTTTCCGGTATCCACTGAACGATTTCCTGATTCCGTTTTCCACGCTGGAAAGCCGTTTTGGCTGCCGTCATGTTTGTGCAGAACTGAATCCGAGTGAATCGGTTCTGCGGCAGTGGCAGAACGATAGATTTCTTGAAGTCAATAACGAAATACTGGAATTTGACTATCTGCTGCTCGCCTCGGGCTCTCCTGTAATGCAGGTGAATAAACCGGAGAATGTCTTTGATCTGCTCGACTTCATGGCTATATCGGGCGCCGATTTATTCCACGGGCGGTTGAGCCAAACCACCGCCATTGCCCGATCCATTTCAGTGATAGGGGGAGGAGCAACGGGAATTCAATTTCTTTTTGAAATCGCTCATTTCCTCAAGCGCTATCAGATCGAGTGCAATCTGCGTCTTGTCCATGGCGAGAACCGGGTACTCAACCAGTTCCCCGTCGGCTTTTCCACCTATACCCAGTCCAAAATGACCGAACTGGGGATCGAGTTTTTTCCTGATACCCGTTATCTCGGACAACAGGGGGAGCAGGTTCTATTGGGTGATAATCTGACGGGGCGTAAGTTTACCCTGCCCTCTTCAATCTCCTTCCTGTTCGTTGGTAAAAAGCTGGAAACACCATTTTCTGCCAATATTTTTGGACAGGTAGTCGTTGAAGACACGACGTTGCCAAACATTTTCGCAGCGGGAGACTGCTGCGTTTACCATGCTCCAGGCTCCAACACTATGACTGCGCAATCCGCGGTAAGAAAAGGAATGCTTACTGCTCGGAATATCCTGCGTCACTCAGGCGCCTTGCGATTGCTCGAGCCTTACCTTCACCGGGATTTAGGTTATGTAGTGAGTCTGGGACCGACAGATGCAATAGGCTGGCTGGCCCTGGAAGGCAATGTGGTTGGAGGCATGCCGGCGCTGGTGATCAAGGAGTTGGTCGAAGCGCAATATGATTTGCTGCTGACAGGGCTTGATACCTACCTGGTTTGAAGAAAAAAGAAAGCCTGCAGATTACTCGAATGCAACAGATGAAAAGGGAAAAATAGCCAAATCACTGTTTTCGGAGATGGAGGACATCACCAGTCCTTGCTGAAACCACTTTTCGATTACATATTCATAAAACCGTTGATTACTCTGGACATCGCAGTTTGCTACCGCCTGCGCTTTTCCCTTATCTGTCAGAAGCACATGGCCAAGATCAAGTTGATTGCCGGCTTCCTCGGGGAATCGTATTTTTGTCGGTCTTCCGAAATAAAACAACCGCGTGTGTTGACCAAACCCTTTCTTTACATATCCCGCCGGTGCCACAGATATCAAACCGGTTGCTTCCAGCGCTTTCAATGCGGGCAATGTGATGCCCTGATCTGAATAAACCTCATGGTTGAGGTCATATATAAGAGGTATCAGGTGCCCTTGCATCCAGAGGAACTGGCAAAGAGATGCAAAAACTTCCCTGTTTTTGCCCTGCTCCAAATCCGCCCCCTGTGATCACCCGTCAACTCAGAAAGGGAGAGCTGATCGCAAAGCTTCATCTATGAGATATGTTCCTGAACGTCTCCGATAGCAGGTGGATTCTTTTTGCTCTTATCACCTCGACGGGAAATTTCCTGGTCAAGTTTTTCGAGAAACTGGATATTCTTCTTTCGCTGTTTATCACCCTTGTACCATGAAAAACATGCAAGAGTCCCGAAAACAACCAGAAGAACATTTACGGGTGCCGGCCCACCAAAGAAAATATCCATAAGCCCGGTGAGAACAGAAAAAGCGCCCATGAATCCTGTCCAGTTCAGGAATTTGTTCGTCCACGTAGGCTCCTGCCGCTTAACACACCAGGTTCGTAGCTTCTCACGTACCGAATCAAGTTCCTCATCGGTCCAATCTGCAAGATCCATCAGGGCTGTCCTCTCTGTACAGGAAAAAAACCAATTGTGTCTTTATTGGGGTAAAACCGATACGAATTCCGGGATAGACGCAGCTTCGGCATATATCCGACCAGCCTGACTACCGGAATCTGGATCGTATGTTGCCCACTGGAAACTATAGGGTAATACAAAAAAGCCGGGATAATCCCGGCTTTTTCTCTTCCAAAAAACTCCCTAACCTGCCTTACTTTCCGTGTCTGTGGCTGGCTGTTCCGGCCTATCCATCAATTCAACCAGCGCCATAGGCGCGTTATCGCCCTTGCGGAACCCAAACTTGAGAATACGCAGATATCCGCCATTGCGGGTCTGGTAACGGGGCCCCAGCTCGCTAAACAGTTTTCCAACCATGTCACGATCCCGCAACCGGTCGAACGCAAGTCGACGATTAGCCAGTGAAGGTTTTTTTCCAAGCGTTATCATCGGCTCAATAACTCGACGCAGCTCTTTAGCCTTGGGCAAAGTCGTTTTTATAACCTCGTGCCGCAACAGGGAGTTGGTCATGTTCCGTAACATGGCCGAGCGGTGACTGCTCGTGCGATTAAGCTTCCTTAGTCCATTATGGTGCCGCATGACTTGTATCCTTTTTACCCTTATCAAGATTGGAAGGTGGCCAGCTCTCCAGTTTCATGCCCAGCGTCAACCCGCGAGAAGCAAGCACTTCCTTGATTTCATTCAAGGATTTCCGCCCCAGATTAGGGGTTTTCAGTAGCTCGGTTTCCGTCCGCTGGATCAGGTCGCCAATATAATATATATTTTCCGCTTTGAGACAATTCGCGGAACGTACGGTGAGTTCAAGATCATCCACCGGCCGAAGCAGCACTGGATCAATCTGGGGCAATTTCGGTTGTTCCACGGGCAGCGGCGTGCCTTTGAGGTCCGCAAATACGGAGAGTTGCTCGACCAGGACTTTTGCCGCATACCGGATTGCTTCCTCGGGGTCAACGACACCATTGGTCTCGATGTCCATGACCAGTTTATCCAGATCGGTGCGTTGTTCAACCCGGGCGCTTTCCACTGCATAACTTACCCGCCGCACAGGACTGAAAGATGCATCCAGCAGAATGCTGCCGATAGCACGGCTTTCGTGCGCCAACTGGCGGACAGTTCCCGGCACGTAGCCCCGTCCCATTTCCACCTTGATCTGCATATCCAGCTTGCCGCCGGACGTAAGGTGGGCAACGACATGGTCGGGATTAATGATCTCGACATCATGCCCCCCCTCGATATCGCCCGCAGTAACCGTTCCTTCTCCCTTTTTGCTCAGGGTCAGAAGTGCCTCTGTACGATTGTGCAATTTCAGGACAATACCTTTGAGATTGAGCAGGATATCAACCACGTCTTCCTGCACGCCGTCCAGGGCGGAGTATTCGTGAACGACACCACTGATCTGAACTTCCGTTGGCGCAAATCCCGGCATCGATGAAAGCAGAATACGCCGTAACGCGTTGCCCAGCGTATGGCCATAGCCGCGCTCGAACGGCTCCATCGTGATTCTTGCATGGAGCGGCGATATATTCTGCACATCGATAATACGCGGCGTAAGAAAGGTGTTACTTTGCATAGCCTGATCCTTTTGCGGAAACGTGGCGACTCATTACTTGGAATACAATTCAATTACGAGAGATTCATTGATGCTTGACGGTAAATCGGATCTCTCGGGTTTGTTCTTGAAAGTTCCCTTCATGGCTTTAGTGTCCACCTCCAGCCATTCCGGAAAGTGCCGCTGTTCGGCAGCTTCCACGGACGCCTTGATACGCAAATGATTCTTTGCCTTCTCTGCAACTTCTATAACATCTCCCGGTTTTACCTGATAGGAAGGAATATTGATTCTCCTGCCATTTACCAGAATCCCGTTATGACGGACAATCTGACGCGCTTCGGACCGCGATGCGCCAAACCCCATGCGATAGGAAACCGTGTCAAGCCGGCATTCCAGTAATTGTAGGAGATTTTCGCCCGTAACACCGCGCTGCCTCTCCGCAAGCTCGTAACCATTACGGAACTGACGCTCCAGCACTCCATATATTCGGCGCAGCTTCTGCTTTTCGCGTAATTGCACTCCGTAGTCCGATAAACGGCCACTTTTCTGACCGTGTTGCCCAGGCGCGTAATTCCGGCGCTCGATGGCACACTTATCGGTAAAACATTTCTCACCTTTAAGGAACAGCTTCTCACCCTCACGTCGGCATTGACGGCATTTGGGATCAAGATTTCTCGCCACGGTAACTCCTTAAATACGACGTTTCTTCGGCGGCCGACAACCGTTATGTGGAACGGGTGTCACGTCCGAAATACTGGTAATTTTAAAACCGGCTGCATTCAGTGCACGCACTGCGGATTCCCGCCCGGGCCCCGGACCTTTTATACGCACTTCGAGGTTCTTTACCCCATATTCCTGTGCAGCCCTGCCGGCTTGCTCCGCTGCAACCTGGGCGGCAAACGGTGTACTCTTGCGTGACCCTTTAAAACCTGCCCCTCCGGAAGTAGCCCACGATAGCGCGTTCCCCTGACGGTCCGTTATCGTCACAATAGTGTTATTAAACGAAGCATGTACATGCGCAATACCTTCCGCTACGTTCTTTTTGACTTTCTTGCGTACTCGCGTGGCTGCTTTTACCATATTGATCTATCCTTCTGCCCTGCCATTCGATTGATTGGCTAAAATTTATCTTCCTGCCTTGGCGCTGGAAGCACGAACGGCCTTCCTGGGTCCCTTACGCGTTCTGGCATTCGTGCGGGTACGCTGACCCCGTACCGGGAGGCCACGACGATGACGCAATCCCCGATAGCAGCCGAGGTCCATCAGGCGCTTGATATTCATTGAAACTTCCCGTCGGAGATCGCCTTCGACCACAAATTTCGCGACGTTATCCCGCAACTTGTCCATTTCCGCGTCGGTTACATCTTTCATCTTGGTCGAGACGTTGATTCCAGCCGCCTCACAAATCTCACGAGCTCTCGCACGACCAATGCCATAAATCGCTGTCAGCGCAATTTCAGCATGCTGATGGTTGGGGATGTTTACTCCAGCAATACGGGCCATACGTTTTCCTACAAAAATTTGGGATTATAACATCTTAGAATGCGTAGCCGACTCAACCCTGACGCTGTTTATGCCGCGGGTCTGTGCAGATCACGCGCACTATCCGGTTGCGTCTGATGATTTTGCAATTTCGGCAAATCTTTTTTACCGATGCCAGTACTTTCATTATTTACCCCTCTCCGGCTATTTGGCACGAAACGTAATGCGCGCCCTGCTTAAATCGTATGGTGTCAGATCTACCGTTACCTTATCTCCAGGCAGAATCCGAATGTAGTGCATCCGCATCTTGCCGGAAATATGTCCCAACACTATATGTCCGTTTTCCAGCTTGACCCGAAACGTCGCATTCGGCAACGTTTCCAGTATCTCGCCCTGCATTTGTATGGTTTCTTCCTTTGCCATCCTATCCTTGATGCGCTTTTATCTCGCCGGCAATCCGCCACCGCCCTTGAAGTTGGTTTTTTTCAAGAGGCTCTCATACTGATGAGACATGATGTAGGCTTGCACCTGCGCCATGAAATCCATCGTTACCACGACGATGATAAGCAGGGAAGTTCCACCAAAATAGAATGGAACATTCCATTTCAAAATCAAAAATTCCGGCAACAGACACACGAGCGTTACGTAAATTGCACCGGTGAGAGTAAGGCGCAACATGATGCGTTCAATATATCGTGCCGTTTGATCACCTGGGCGAATGCCGGGAATGAATGCTCCGCTTTTTTTCAGGTTCTCCGCGGTTTCCTTGGGATTGAACACCAGGGCCGTATAAAAAAAGCAGAAGAATATGATCATTGCCGCGTACATGATTACGTACACCGGCTGTCCAGGCGATAACGCCCCGCTTATATCCTTTAGCCAGTCCATTGATTCTCCCGTCGAAAACCAACCAGCCAGCGTGGCGGGAAACAATATGATGCTGGAAGCAAAGATCGGCGGAATCACGCCGGACATGTTCAGCTTAAGAGGCAGGTGAGAGCTTTGACCGCCATAAACCTTGCGTCCAACCTGACGCTTTGCATAATTCACCAGTATCTTGCGTTGCCCCCGCTCGACAAAGACAACGAATCCCGTAACCACCGTCGCCGCCACGAAAATTCCTAGCGCCACCAGGAAGTGCATGGCGCCCGTTCGCACCAGCTCCAGCGTGCCTCCAATTGCACTTGGAAGACCTGCAGCAATCCCGGCAAATATAATGAGCGAAATCCCGTTGCCAATGCCGCGTTCGGTAATCTGTTCTCCCAGCCACATGAGAAATATGGTGCCCGTCACCAATGTTATAACCGTGGTCAGCAGGAACATCGGACCGGGCTCTATCACCAGACCAGGCTGGGATTGTAGTGCGATCGAGATGCCATAACCCTGAACCAGCGCCAGGCCCAGAGTACCATACCGGGTGTACTGGGTAATCTTTCTGCGCCCTGACTCACCCTCTTTCTTCAGGGCCTCGAGATAAGGGAATGCCACGGTGCCCAACTGCATGATAATCGATGCCGAAATGTACGGCATGATACCCAGGGCAAATATCGAAAAACGGGAAAGGGCCCCGCCGGAAAACATGTTGAACATGCCCAGGATGCCGCCCTGCTGCGATTCGAACAGATCCTTCAATACCACCGGATCGATACCGGGTACTGGCACATGCGCGCCGATACGGTAGACAACCAATGCGAGCAGCAAAAACCATAACCGGCGCTTCAAGTCGCCGAGTTTTCCGGAGAGTCCCCGCAGGGAGTCGCTAGCGGCCAATATATATCCTCTCGTACTTATTCGACACTACCACCAGCAGCTTCAATAGCTGCTTTCGCGCCCTTGGTTACGGGAATGCCCTGAAGCTTCACTGCGCGCTCGATCTTTCCCGAAAGTATTACCTTGACGTTCAAAGCGGAACCGGAGACAAGCCCCGCTTGCTTCAGGATCAGAATATCGATGATATCGCCGGGTATTCTGTCAAGCGCAGACAGGCGCACCTCCGCATCATTCTTTTTTGTGGGCGAAACAAAGCCGCGCTTGGGCAAGCGCCGTTGCAAGGGCATTTGACCCCCTTCAAAACCGACTTTATGAAAACCGCCCGCACGGGATTTCTGTCCCTTATGTCCACGCCCGGCGGTCTTGCCAAGACCGGAGCCGATACCACGGCCTACCCTGCGCTTTGGATGCTTGGCCCCAGGGGCTGGTTTAATGGAATTCAGCTGCATCTAAACCTCACTCTTTACGAGGTAATAAATGTTATTGATCATGCCTCGCACCGCCGGGGTATCTTCCACTTCCACGCTGCTGTTGACATGACGTAGTCCCAATCCCCGGGCGGTTGCTCGATGTGCCTGTTTCGTTCCAATCAGACTCTTGACCAGGGTTACTTTTATCTTCTTCGGATTTTGCGTCATTTCTCCAACCCCAAAATCTCTTCGACGCTCTTGCCCCGCTTGGCGGCTATCTCGGCGGGATTACTCATCGCCTGCAGGCCGTTGAGAGTTGCACGGACAACATTGTACGGATTGGTCGAGCCAATACATTTGGCAAGGATATTGTGCACACCCATTACTTCAAATATTGCGCGCATCGGTCCGCCGGCAATGATGCCAGTTCCCTCCGATGCAGGTTGCATGTACACCTTGGCCGCGCCATGCCGCCCGATTACCGGATGTTGGAGCGTCCCATTCTTGAGACTCACCTTGATCATCTTGCGGCGCGCTTCGTCCATCGCCTTTTGTACCGCCACGGGTACCTCACGCGATTTCCCCTTACCCATGCCCACGCCACCATCGCCATTCCCGACAACGGTCAGAGCAGCAAAGCCCAGAATACGTCCTCCTTTGACCACCTTGGTAACGCGATTGATGGCCACCATCTTTTCCTTGAGTCCGTCTCCGCGGTCGTCGCCCGGAGCCACCTTACCTTGCATCCGCCCCTGCATTTTAGCCATTATCCTTCATCCTTCCTCACTCAGAATTTGAGGCCGTTTTCCCGGGCGGCGTCAGCCAATGCTTTCACACGCCCATGGTATTTGAAACCTGAACGGTCGAACGCCACTGTCTCAATGCCGAGACCCCGCGCCTTCTCTGCAACCCTTTTACCAACGACTGCCGCTGCGGTCACCGTTCCGCCATTGGGAAGCTCCTTGCGCAGTTCCGGCTCGAGGGTGGATGCGCTGGCGAGCACCTTGCTACCGGAGCCGTCTATCAATTGCGCATAAATATGCGAATTGCTACGATGAATTGCCAGTCTTACCACCTTCAATTCAGCAATTTTGGCACGCGTTTGTCGCGCGCGCCGTAAACGGGATTCTATGGAATTCGGCATATTTACCCTGACTATTTTTTCTTCGTTTCCTTCAGGACGATGACTTCGTCCGCATAACGCACGCCCTTGCCCTTGTATGGCTCCGGCTCCCTGTATGCACGTACATCCGCAGCCACTTGTCCTACCTGCTGCTTGTCCATGCCCTTGATGACAACCTCGGTCTGACTTGGAGTCTCGACTTTGATACCTTCGGGCATTTTGTGAGCGATTGGATGAGAGAATCCTAACGTCAAGTTAAGCACGTTATCTGCAGCCTGGGCGCGGTATCCTACGCCAACCAGAATCAGCCTTTTCTCAAAACCGGTGGTGACGCCCTTCACCATGTTGGCGAGCAGCGCACGAGTGGTCCCCCACATTGCGTTGGCGTGCTTGGAATCATCAGCCGCTTTCACTAGCAGGCTTTCGCCCTTGCGCTCAATCGAAATATCCGAAACAAGCTCGTGACGCAGCATACCCAGCGGACCCTTTACCTCCACTTCTGACCCGGATAGCCTGACTTCGACATTTGCCGGAACTGAAACAGGATTTTTACCCACTCGAGACATTTTCTATACCCTTACGCCACAATGCATAATACTTCGCCGCCTACACCATTTGCGCGCGCTTTTCTTTCCGTCATTACGCCTTTCGATGTTGACACGATAGCCACTCCCAGGCCATTCATTACGTTGGGAAGTTTATTGCTGCCTTTATATATCCGCAAACCAGGACGACTGACACGCTCTATTCTTTCAATTACCGGACGTCCTGCGTAATACTTCAGACTGATATCCAGTATCGATTTTCCGCCGGCCTCATGAACTATAAAATCCTCGACATACCCCTCATCCTTCAGCACTTGAGCAATAGCCGCTTTAAGCTTGGAGGCAGGCATTACTACAGATGTTTTTTCAGATAGCTGCGCGTTTCGAATTCGCGTCAGCATGTCTGCAATGGGATCACTCATGCTCATCTAGAATACCTCTGGAAATCCGACTTTCGTTACCGGCGAATACGAAACCCTTGAAACCACATTGACCATACTGGATCTAATCCATAAATTTACGCGGTCTGTTCGATTCCTTGAATCAAACGCCATCAATTATTACCCTCACTCCCCTACCAGCTCGCCTTGATCATGCCCGGAATCTCTCCGCTCATGGCGATATCACGAAGCTTGCCACGTCCCAATCCAAATTTGCTGTATACCCCACGCGGACGGCCTGTGAGCGAGCAGCGGTTGCGCAATCGCACGGGGCTGGCATTGCGCGGCAACATCTGCAACTTGATCCTGGCCGAATGACGATCCTCGTCACTTACGCTGGCATCATTGATGGTCGCCAACAACTCAGCACGTCGCGCCTCGAATTTTTTGACGATTTTCCGACGTTTCAGATCACGGTTAATAACAGCTACCTTAGCCATGCTCCCTCAGTTTTTAAATGGAAATTTGAATGCTGCCAGCAATGCCTTTGCTTCCGCATCTGTCTTTGCAGTCGTGGTAATCGTGATGTTCATCCCCCGCAAGGCATCGATTTTGTCATATTCGATCTCCGGGAAAATGATCTGCTCCTTTATACCCATATTATAATTGCCGCGTCCATCGAAGGATCTACCGGAAATACCGCGAAAGTCACGAATACGCGGTATAGCGATATTTACCAGACGGTCGAGGAATTCGTACATGCGAACGCGGCGCAGCGTAACCATGCAACCTACCGGATAGCCATCACGAACCTTGAAAGTGGCAATGGATTTTCTCGCTTTCGTCACCACAGGCTTCTGGCCTGCAATCTTCTGCATGTCACCCACAGCGTTATCCATGATTTTTTTGTCCGCGACCGCCTCGCCCACACCCATATTGAGGGTGATTTTGCGAATGCGCGGCACCTCCATCACAGACTTATAGCCGAATTGCTCCATTAACTGCTGGACTACGGTGCTACGGTAATACTCTTGTAAACGCGCCATGTGTTTTCCCCTAACCCTTAGGCATCGATCAGTTCTTCATTCGACCTGAAGCAGCGGGCCTTGCCTTTTCCTTCTACGGTTTTGAAACCTATCCGATCTGCCTTCCGGGTTGCGGGATTGTAGATTGCGATGTTTGAAACCTGTATAGGGCTATCCATTTCGACGATTCCACCCGTGTCGCCTTTATTCGGATTGGGTCTCTGATGTTTCTTGAGGCGATTGACACCTTCAACGACCACAAGATCCGGCTTCATGACACGCAACACCGTGCCACGTTTACCCTTGTCCTTGCCGGCGATGACAATTACGTCATCTCCCTTCTTTATTTTGCTCATGTTTGATTCCTTATCCCGCGTCCTACAGTACTTCAGGGGCGAGCGAAACAATTTTCATGAAACGTGCGGTACGCAACTCACGTGTGACGGGACCAAAAATACGCGTGCCGATTGGTTCCAGCTTGGCATTCAACAGTACCGCGGCGTTGCCGTCGAACTTGATTAATGATCCATCCGCACGACGCACTCCTTTCGAAGTTCGTACCACGACTGCATTGTACACTTCACCCTTTTTGACGCGACCGCGAGGCGCCACGTCCTTTACGCTGACTTTTATAATATCGCCAATACCCGCATAACGTCGCTTGGAACCGCCTAATACCTTTATGCACATGAGCGACCGTGCGCCGGTATTGTCGGCGACTTGCAGAATCGATTGCATTTGGATCATGATTTACTCACTCTCTCCAACTTTTCCAGCCGAATCAAAGGCTAGGATAGTATTGGAACCCGTCTGGGTTGTGATGCCGCCAGAATCTACCGGCTGCAAAAAAATTAAGGTATCTGAAAAATGAAGAGGCAGAATTATAAGGCAACCGGATTACAAAAACAAGGAAGAAAACTTCCAACAGCCGGTTTTCCTCTTAATCAACTCACCTGTTCGGCTTTTTGCATCAACTTGACGACACGCCAGGCTTTTGTTTTGGATAATGGACGACACTCTTCTATCACCACCACATCTCCAGTGTGGAACTCATTGGCTTCGTCATGAACATGATATTTTTTGGAGCGAACCATAATCTTTCCGTAAAGCGGATGTTTGACCTTACGTTCAACCAGAACAGTAATGGTCTTATTCATTTTATCGCTTACCACTTTTCCGCTAAGAGTACGATTTAAATTCGCTTCGCTCATGACTGCCTTGCCTTCTGGCTAAGAATGGTTCTGGTACGCGCTATGTCCCGCCGAATATTGCTCAGTTGGGAAGTATTGCTTAACTGCTGGGTTGCATGCTGCATCCGCAGGCCAAACTGCGCCCTTAGCAGTTCCAGCAACTCCTGCTGCAATTCCACTGGATTCTTGTTTCTCAATTCCTTGGCTCTGGATTTCATGATTAACCGCCCACTTGTCGTACAACAAAGGTTGTCAGGATCGGAAGTTTGGCAGCTGCGAGACGGAATGCCTGCCGGGCCAACACCTCATCGACGCCATCCATTTCATATAACACTTTGCCTGGCTGAATCTCTGCCACAAAATACTCCGGATTACCTTTTCCGTTCCCCATCCTGACTTCGGCGGGTTTATGCGAAATTGGCTTGTCCGGAAAAATACGAATCCATATACGGCCGCCCCGTTTTATATGACGAGTCATCGCACGTCGTGCGGCTTCGATCTGCCGGGCTGTCAAACGCCCCCGTCCCACGGCCTTGAGACCGTATTCGCCAAAACTGACCTTGGCACCCCTGGTTGCAATGCCTTTGTTCCGCCCTTTTTGCTGCTTGCGATATTTTGTTCTAGCTGGCTGCTGCATCGTTCACTCCTGGCTTTACTGGCTTCTTTGCCGGTTTTGTGGCGGACTCTTCAGAACTGTTGTCAGACTTTCTGGGACCTTTCTTTTCACCAGCTTTCCCGTCCGATCTGGCATCTGCCCTTCCCGCTGGCCTGCGCGGCGGACGCCTAGTTTCCGGTTCTCCGGCCGGGGGAAGCACCTGCGGAGCGGCTGTACCCGCGCCGGCCTGCTCACCTCGACCTATCACTTCACCCTTGAATACCCAGACCTTGATCCCGATCACGCCATAAGTTGTCTTGGCCTCCGAGACGCCGTAATCGAGATCGGCCCGCAGCGTATGAAGGGGCACACGTCCTTCCCGATACCATTCGGTACGGGCAATTTCAATGCCGTTCAAGCGGCCCGAACTCATGATCTTGATACCCTGAGCACCCAGGCGCATCGCATTCTGCATGGCACGCTTCATTGCACGACGGAACATAATGCGCTTTTCCAGTTGCTGGGCGATGTTGTCGGCAATCAGCTGTGCATCAATTTCCGGTTTGCGGATTTCTTCGATATTTACATGCACCGGAACACCCATGAGCTTTTGCAGCGCTCCCCGCAAAACTTCGATATCTTCACCTTTCTTGCCTATCACCACCCCTGGGCGTGAACTGTAGATCGTGATACGCGCATTCTTCGATGGCCGTTCGATAACCACGCGACCGACAGACGCATGCGCCAGTTTCTTTTTCAAATATTCCCGAACCTTGATGTCTTCGTTCAGCATGCCAGGAAAACTTTTTCCGTTGGCATACCATTTGGATGACCAGTTCTTCAGGACGGAAAGCCGAAAACCTGTCGGATGTATTTTTTGTCCCATAATGCCCGTTCAGCCTTATTTTTTGTTGCTGGCTTTATCGCCAACAGTAAGAAGAATGTGACAAGTTGGCTTGACAATGCGATTGCCCCGCCCCTTGGCGCGCGCACTGGTACGCATGAGCGATGGTCCCCTGTCGACATATATCCTGGACACCTTCAACTCGTCTATGTCAGCCCCCTCGTTATGCTCGGCATTTGCAATGGCTGATTCGAGAAGCTTACGAATAATGACCGCAGCCTTTTTCGGACTGAACGCAAGCAGGTTGAGCGCGCGCTCCACCGGCAATCCACGGATCTGATCCGCAACGAGCCGGCCTTTCTGCTCGGACAACCTGACTCCACGCAATACAGCAGTTGTTTCCATGGTGATTATTCCTATTTCCTTCCAGCCGCTTTTCTATCGCCGGAATGTCCCTTGAAAGTACGTGTATGAGAAAACTCGCCGAGCTTGTGCCCAACCATGTTCTCAGTAACATATACTGGAACGTGCTGCTTCCCGTTATGCACGGCGATCGTCAAGCCAATGAAATCCGGCAATACCGTGGAGCGACGCGACCAGGTCTTGATAGGTCGCTTGTCATTGGCTTCACGCGCGGCCTCCACTTTGGACAGGAGGTGCAAATCAACAAATGGGCCTTTCTTTATAGAACGAGCCATGATTCATTATCCCTTGTTTGAATAACGACGTCGCACGATCATGCCGTCGGTACGCTTGTTTACCCGCGTGCGGAAACCCTTGGAAGGCGTTCCCCATGGACTGACAGGATGACGTCCCGCCGCTGTTTTACCTTCACCCCCGCCATGCGGATGGTCTATCGGATTCATCGCCACCCCACGCACCGTTGGCCTGATGCCGCGCCACCGCTGGGCTCCTGCCTTGCCGATAGCTCGCAGGTTATGTTCCTCATTTCCGACTTCCCCGATCGTCGCCCGGCAGTTCACGTGTACCCTGCGGATTTCCCCCGAGCGCAGGCGCAACTGGGCATAATCTCCCTCGCGGGCGAGAAGTTGAACCGAGGCTCCGGCTGAACGAGCAAGTTGCGCGCCTTTACCCGGCATCATTTCCACGCAGTGAATGATGCTGCCGACCGGGATATTACGTAGCGGCAATGCATTGCCGTTCTTTATAGGCGCATCTGCGCCGCTCATCAGTTGCATGCCCGGAACGATACCTTTTGGCGCAATAACATAGCGGCGTTCACCATCGGAATAGCAGAGAAGTGCAAGATTCGCGCTGCGGTTCGGATCATATTCCAACCGTTCCACTCTGGCCGCGATTCCATCCTTGTTACGGCGGAAATCCACGATGCGGTAATGCTGCTTGTGACCACCGCCTATGTGGCGAGTAGTGATTTGTCCCTTATTGTTACGTCCGGCAGTACGATTCTGCTTCTCCACGAGATGCGGATAAGGTGCACCCTTGTGCAGGCCGGCATTGACGACTTTGACTACCGCCCGACGACCCGGAGAGGTCGGTTTGACTTTAACCAGCGCCATTACTTGACCTCTCCTTGAGAAATTTCAGAAAAATTGATTTCCTGGCCGGCTTTGATGCTGATGTAAGCCTTCTTCCAGCCACCGCGCCGCCCCATGAAGCGGCCAAAACGCTTTTCCTTGCCTTTGACATTGGATATGCGCACGCTTTCCACTTCAACCTTTTGATTCTTCCATATCAACTCCACTGCGGCTTTGACTTCAGGCTTAGTTGCATCTGGAGCCACGCGAAAGATAATCTGATTGTGTTTTTCGCCTATAAACGTCGCTTTTTCCGATATCTGAGGCGATAATATCACCTGCATCAGGCGCTCAGGGTTGAATGTTTGACCGCTCATGCAAGTGCCTCCTCCATTTTTGCCAGCGCATTACGCGTGATCAGTACATTTGCGAAGCGCATGAGACTGACTGGATCAGCATACCCCGCTTCGACAACCTTGACGAGCGGAAGATTTCTTGACGAGAGATAAAGATTCTCGTCAATGTTATCTGTAATGATCATGACTTGATCCAGCCCCATATCTTTCAACTTCTGTGCCAATATCTTCGTCTTCGGTGCATCAACAATAAAATTTTCCACTACCGACAGTCGATTTTCACGAACGAGTTGCGAGAGAATTGCGCCGATACCCGCGCGATACATCTTGCGATTGACTTTATGGCTGAAATTCTCCTCCGGGCTGTTGGGAAATATTTTTCCTCCACCCCGCCATAAAGGGCTTGACGCCATACCGGCGCGGGCGCGTCCCGTACCCTTCTGCCGCCAAGGCTTGCGAGTCGATTTGGCAACATCCGATCGAGCCTTTTGCGCTCTGTTGGCGCTGCGTGCATTGGCAAGATAGGCTGTTACCACCTGGTGAACGAGGGCTTCATTATACTCCCGGCCAAACAGGGTTTCGGAAGCTGAAACGCTTGCAGACGACTGCCCATTATAGTCGATCAGTTTAAGTTCCATTATCCACCCTTCTTGCCAGATTTCGCGCCGCCTTTTGCCGCGGCATTGACATTGCCGTTATTGGTCGGCCTTGCAGATCTAATACTGGGCGAAACTGTCACGTCTCCCCCCTTCGATCCGGGAATAGCGCCTTTGATGATCAACAGTCCACGCTCGGCATCAATTCGCAGTATTTCCAGATTTTGAATGGTGCGCCTCACATTTCCCAGATGACCGGTCATACGCTTTCCGGGGAAGACACGTCCGGGATCCTGGGCCATGCCGATGGAACCCGGAACATTATGAGACCGTGAGTTGCCGTGACTCGCCCGGTTGGAGGCGAAGCCGTGGCGTTTGATGGCACCGGCATAGCCCTTTCCGATCGAGGTACCGGTTACATCCACTCTCTGCCCCGGCTGAAAAATATCCAATCCGATAACTGTGCCGGGACTGAGGGTTCCAAGGATTTCTTCCGCGACGCGAAATTCTCTCAGGATCTCTCCCGCCTCTACAGCTGCCTTGGCAAAATGCCCGGCCGAAGGTTTGTTTACACGAATGGCTCGACGCTTGCCGAACGTAACTTGCACGGCAGAATACCCATCGGTGGCTGGCGTCTTGATCTGTGTGACACGATTATTAGACACGTCCAGCACTGTAACGGGCTGGCTATCACCTTCTTCGGTGAAAATACGAGTCATGCCGACCTTGCGGCCGACGAGCCCTAAACTCATTCTAATTACCCTTCTAAAAGGTGCCGATTACAATTGACCGGCAATATTTATGTTGATTGAACAGCAATCCGAGTTATTCGTTGCGAACATACTCGGAGTTGCGTTGGAAAACTACAACTTTATCTCGACGTCCACTCCGGCAGGCAAATCCAGCTTCATTAGCGCATCCACCGTTTTATCGGTTGGGTCCATGATATCCATCAGCCGCAAATGAGTCCGGATTTCGAATTGATCACGTGAAGTCTTGTTGACATGAGGCGAACGAAGCACATCAAAACGCTCGATGCGCGTTGGCAGAGGCACCGGACCCTTGACGACGGCGCCGGTGCGTTTTGCGGTTTCCACGATCTCCAGCGCCGATTTGTCTATCAACCGGTAATCGAACGCTTTCAAACGAATACGTATTTTCTGACTTTGCATAATCCAACCTCAGGTGAGGACTCGGATTCCGAATTGCCGACCACGCGTTGCGTAAATCTTAAATCCGGTCCTTGATCCTGTTGCTATTCGATAATTTTTGCCACGACGCCTGCGCCCACGGTCCTGCCGCCTTCACGAATCGCAAAACGCAGACCTTCTTCCATCGCAATCGGCGCAATCAGGTTTACCGTCACCGACACATTGTCCCCGGGCATCACCATCTCCGTGCCCGCAGGCAACTCGATTGCACCCGTCACATCCGTCGTGCGGAAGTAAAACTGCGGCCGGTACCCCTGGAAAAAGGGAGTATGACGCCCGCCCTCTTCCTTGCTCAGAACGTAAATCTCGGCTGTGAACTTGGTATGAGGAGTGATGGTCCCGGGCTTGGCCAGCACCTGGCCACGCTCCACTTCCTCGCGCTTGGTGCCCCGCAGCAATACGCCCACGTTGTCTCCCGCCTGCCCCTGGTCCAGAAGCTTGCGAAACATCTCCACACCCGTGCACACCGTCTTGGTGGTGGGCTTCAATCCCACGATCTCGATGTCTTCCCCCACCTTGATCACGCCACGCTCAACCCGACCCGTCACCACCGTGCCACGACCCGATATGGAAAAAACGTCTTCGACCGGCATCAGAAATGCCCCGTCCACCGCCCGCTGGGGCTCCGGAATGTAGCTGTCCAGCGCCGCCGCAAGCTTGTAGATGGAGGGCTCCCCTATGTCGCTCTGATCGCCTTCCAGCGCCTTCAGTGCAGAACCGATCACTATCGGGGTGTCATCTCCCGGAAAGTTGTATTTGGACAACAGCTCCCGCACTTCCATTTCCACCAGCTCCAGAAGTTCCGCATCGTCCACCATGTCCGCCTTGTTCATGTAGACAATAATGTAGGGAACCCCTACCTGCCGCGCCAGAAGAATGTGCTCCCGCGTCTGCGGCATCGGTCCATCCGCCGCCGAAACCACCAGAATCGCACCGTCCATCTGCGCCGCACCCGTGATCATGTTCTTCACATAGTCCGCGTGACCAGGACAGTCAACGTGCGCGTAATGCCGCTTCTCCGTCTCGTACTCCACGTGCGAGGTATTGATCGTGATGCCCCGCGCCTTCTCTTCAGGCGCCGAGTCTATCTGTGCGTAACTCTTCGCTTCCCCACCAAACTTCTTCGCCAATACCATCGTGATCGCCGCCGTCAACGTGGTCTTCCCATGGTCCACGTGACCTATCGTCCCTACGTTGATGTGCGGCTTCGTCCGCTCAAATTTGCTCTTTGCCATGATGTCCCTTTATTTGATGACGATTATTTCTTGCTTATGATCGCTTCGGCCACGTTCTTCGGCGCTTCGGCGTAATGCTTGAATTCCATCGTATATGTAGCCCGGCCCTGCGTTGCGGACCGTAACGAAGTTGCATAACCAAACATTTCCGCCAGCGGCACTTCTGCGCGCACGACCTTGAGGCCAGGCAGATCGTCCATACCCTGGATCATGCCTCGCCGGGAGGACAGATCCCCTACGACATTCCCCATGAAGTCCGCCGGCGTTTCCACCTCTACAGACATCATTGGTTCCAGCAGTACCGGATTGGCTTTGCGCATTCCATCCTTGAATGCAATCGAAGCAGCCATCTTGAACGCATTTTCATTCGAATCGACGTCATGGTAGGAGCCGTCGAACAAGGTGACCTTGACATCCACCACCGGAAAACCCGCCAGCACGCCGTTCGGAAGCGTTTCTTCAAGGCCTTTCTGCACTGCAGGAATATATTCCCTGGGCACCGTTCCACCCTTGATTGCATCAATAAACTCGAAGCCCTTGCCGGCCTCGTTCTGCTCCATCTTGATCCAGACATGGCCATACTGACCCCGGCCGCCAGACTGCTTGATGAATTTGCCTTCAACATCCACCGATTTCCGGATTGCTTCGCGATAGGCCACCTGCGGAGCCCCCACATTGGCTTCGACGCCAAATTCGCGTTTCATCCGATCCACAATGATTTCCAGATGCAGTTCGCCCATTCCGGAAATGATGGTTTGACCGGATTCCTCATCGGTACGGACACGGAAGGAAGGATCCTCCTGGGCGAGACGATTCAATGCGATGCCCATTTTTTCCTGATCCAGCTTGGTTTTCGGTTCTACCGCGACGTGAATCACGGGCTCCGGAAATACCATGCGCTCCAGGGTGATCACATCGGCAGGATCACATAGCGTGTCCCCGGTAACCGCCTCCTTCAAGCCCACTGCCGCGGCTATATCCCCCGCCCGGACTTCTTTGATTTCTTCACGCTGGTTGGCGTGCATCTGCAGCAGCCTTCCAATCCGCTCTTTGCGCCCTTTGATCGGGTTATAAACGGTATCACCGGAGGTTACGACTCCCGAGTAAACGCGAAAAAAGATCAACTGACCCACGTAGGGATCAGTGGCAATCTTGAAGGCAAGACCAGCAAACGGTTCTTCGTCACTCGCATGGCGCTCAGCATGCTCGCCGCTCTCTTTCTCGCCGTCAATTGCCTCGATGTCGGCTGGGGATGGCAAATAATCAAGCACGGCATCGAGCATTGCCTGCACGCCCTTATTCTTGAAGGCAGATCCGCAGAGCATGGGTACGATTTCATTGGCAAGGGTGCGAATGCGAAGGCCCTGCTTAATATCCGCAGGCGACAAATCGCCTTCTTCCAGATATTTGTTCATTAGTTCTTCATTCGCCTCAGCAGCCGACTCCACCATCTTCTCGCGCCAGGACTTGGCATCTTCAACCATATTCGCGGGAATATCGCGTTCCTCGAATCTCATCCCCTGACTGGCATCGTCCCAATGAATAGCCTTCATCTTGATCAGGTCGACAACACCCTCGAATTTGTCCTCTGCCCCTATCGGTAACTGAATGGGCACGGGATGCGCCTTGAGCCGACTTTGTATCTGCTCATAAACACGCATGAAATTGGCGCCGGCACGATCCATCTTGTTGACAAAAGCAAGACGGGGAACCTTATATTTGTTAGCCTGGCGCCATACCGTCTCGGTCTGGGGCTGCACGCCGCCTACTGCACAAAATACAGTGCAGGCGCCATCGAGAACACGCAACGACCTCTCCACTTCGATGGTGAAATCAACGTGGCCCGGCGTATCGATGATATTGATGCGATGGTCCGGGTAATTATGATCCATCCCTTTCCAGAAACATGTGGTGGCGGCAGAGGTAATTGTAATGCCGCGCTCCTGCTCCTGCTCCATCCAGTCCATGGTCGCCGCACCGTCATGCACTTCACCAAGCTTATGCGATACGCCTGTATAAAACAGAATGCGTTCAGTGGTCGTAGTTTTTCCGGCATCTATATGCGCCATGACGCCGATATTTCGGTAACGTTCGATAGGTGTCTTTCTTGCCACAGTTTTCTAGCCTTAAAATTGGAAAACTGCCGGTGGCACGATGCTCCCGGCAGCTAAAAATCAGCGATTTTTCAATCCGAATCAGGCAAACCAGGTCATGATGACAGGTCTTCCTGCCCCATTGTTGCCGTCAGAATCGATAATGCGCAAATGCCTTGTTTGCCTCGGCCATACGATGAACTTCCTCGCGTTTCTTGACCGCTCCACCCCTGCCTTCGGCAGCTTCTGCCAGCTCACCCGCCAACCGGGCGCCCATGGATTTTTCAGCTCTTTTACGCGCCGCATCACGTAACCACCTCATTGCGAGGGCGTTACGGCGAATGGACCGGACTTCCACCGGAACCTGATAGTTGGCGCCGCCAACGCGGCGGCTTTTTACTTCCACCATTGGACGGACATTGGACAGTGCCTGCGTAAATACTTCCACCGGATCCTTGCCCGTCTTCTTATGAATCTGATCCATGGCCCCGTAAATAATCCGTTCTGCCACGGATTTCTTGCCTCGCGTCATCAATACATTGACAAATTTCGCCACTTCGGCATTATGGTACTTTGGGTCCGGCAAAATTTCTCGTTTTGGAACTTCTCTCCGTCTTGGCATTTTCTAACCTTGGCGTAATTATTCGGCTTACGTTATCGGGGCAATCTCGATCAATCGTCTGGTTGTGTCAGGAATTCAAACTGCTTTTAAGCCGACTTCGGCTTTTTGGCGCCGTATTTCGATCGTCCCTGCTTGCGATCCTTGACTCCGGCAGTATCCAGACTGCCGCGGACAGTATGGTAGCGCACGCCCGGCAAATCCTTGACACGCCCGCCCCGAATCAAAACTACCGAGTGTTCCTGAAGATTGTGCCCTTCTCCCCCGATATAACTGGATACCTCGAAGCCGTTAGTCAAGCGGACGCGCGCCACCTTGCGCAAAGCCGAATTCGGTTTTTTGGGCGTAGTGGTATAAACCCGTGTGCAAACTCCCCGTTTTTGAGGGCTGTTTCCCAATGCGGGAACTTTGCTTTTCAAAGGTTTCGCTGCGCGCGGCTTACGTACTAACTGACTGATTGTCGGCATTTTATTTTCCAGAAAAACGGGAGGACAACTCACCTGTCCCGCTGCCAATATAAATTTACTTTCCTATCCGGCCGCTCACGCTGTCGATCCGCCGGCGGCTAAAAAACTGCGAATTCTATGGACTTTATCTTGCCCTGTCAAGCTAAAGCCTTTTTGTTTTCAACAAGCAAAGAGGATTCATCCCGGGAATCTGCCGTGATGAACATTGCCCGTGTGACTTTTACCGGGGGCGAATGGCGCAAGCGGGAAAATCCTGCTCGACAACCATCAGAGACTTTGAAACAAAAACAGATTACAAGGCGGAGTCGAAATCAACCTGTGCGGAGGTGGGGATTGCACTGCGGTGAACTCCTGGGCAACCTCAATCAAATGTGGGAATACAGCAAACCCGTTCAGGACTTCAACACAAGGAAACCCGATAAAAACAGTCCGATTCGTGCTCCTGCTCAGGCGTCTCATGCCGTTGCCCGCGCCTCGCGCTTTTTGGCAGTCAGCGCATGATTGCCGAGCTTCTTCAAAACTTCCCAGGCGGGGCCCGGGAACTTGTGCAATTTTATCATGACATCCTCCAGGGCTGCGAGGAACCAGTCGACATCGCTCTCGTCAATATTCAGCGGCGGCAGAATTTTGACAATAGGCATAGCATGGCCTGCTACCTGGGTAAGAATGTGATGATCGTCAAGAAGCGGAAGAACGATTGCCTGAGCAAAAAGGTTTTCATCCATCTTGTTGACCATCGCCCACGCGGCTCGTAGCGACATTGATTCCGGCTGACCAAACTCGATTGCAATCATGAGCCCGCGCTGCCGCACCCCTTTGAGAAATTCAAAGCGCGGCACCATCGCCTCGATTCCTTTCCTGAAGCGCTCCCCGAGTACAATGGCCCGATCCATGAGCTTCTCATCGTCCAGAACGCTGAGTGAAGCCAAAGCTGCGGCCATCGCCATATTGCCCATCCCGAAAGTGGACGCGTGAACGATCGCACGATGCAGACTGTCGTAAACACTATCGTAAACGGCACGTCGGGTAATCGTCGCGCCGACTGGAATATAGCCTCCGGAAAGCGCCTTGGAAAGACAGACGATGTCTGGCCGGAAGTCGGGAATCCACTGACTCGCCAGAAAACGCCCAGTGCGACCCATACCACATTGAATTTCATCGCAAACCATCAAGGTGCCGTATTTTCGGCACAACTCCTGTGCACTCAGCAGATACTCGTCGCTGGCGATATTGACACCCTTACCCTGTATCGGCTCAAAGACGAAGGCCGCGACATCGCCCTTTGCCAGACGCGCTTCCAGTCCGGCCAGATCACCCATTTTCACTTCTGAACTGCCGGGAAGCATTGGCTCAAAACCCCTGCGAAAACTTGCTTCCCCATTCAGTGACAAGGATCCCATGGTCAAGCCGTGAAATGCCTTGGCGAGATGCGCGGTAGAGGGCCGACCTGTATACCCACGTGCAAATTTGATTGCTGCTTCGATTGCTTCCGTCCCGGAATTACTGAAGTAAACGGTATCCAGCCCTGGTGGCATTCGCTTTACCAGTTCGCGCGCCAGTACCGCGGCAAGCGGTGGAGCATCAAAACCGACCCATCCGGGAAACTCGGAATCCATTACCTGCTGCAGTGCATTCCGGATAGCAGGATGCCGCCGCCCGAAATTGAATACACCCCAGTTGGTCAGAAAATCGAGATAGCGCGTGCCTGCCTCATCCCACAGATAAGCCCCCTCCCCTCTCACCCAGGTCCGGTTGAATCCAAGTGTCCGCAGTACTTTGACGAAGACCGGATTTATATGCTCTTCGTAAAGCTCGAAGTTTTTGCCGCGAGTTTCGGCAATGATGGCATTAATATCGATGGGCATGATTCGAGTCCGTCAGACACCCGAGGTTAAATGCCAACATTGCCGGGGAGCAGGATGAGGCTCGCAAGCTTCCCTTTCCCCGCCTGTTTTCAGACAGCGTATCCACTGTTTCTAATTTCTCCTGTCTCTTCCTCACTCAAAGGAGGTGCTTCCCCGGTATCCAGCATGAGGCGCTGCCTCTTGCGCGTATTGTGAAAGGTCAAACCCGTACCTGCGGGAATAAGGCGTCCCACAATAACGTTTTCTTTCAGCCCGCGCAGATCATCCTTCTTGCCCATGATAGCCGCTTCGGTCAGCACCCGTGTAGTCTCCTGGAACGATGCCGCCGAAATGAACGAGTCGGTTGACAGCGAAGCCTTGGTGATCCCCAGCAGCATATATTCATAGGTTGCCGGCCTCTTGCCCTCTAGTTCAACCTGTTCGTTTTCCGCAAGCATTTCGGCGCGTTCAACCTGTTCGCCCGGAATGAAGCGCGTATCGCCGGAATCCACGATCTGCACACGGCGCAGCATCTGACGCACTATCACCTCGATGTGCTTGTCGTTGATCTTGACGCCCTGCAGGCGATACACATCCTGCACCTCGTCAGTGATATAGCGCGCCAGCGCTTCCACCCCCAGCAGACGGAGAATATCATGTGGATCAGCAGGGCCGTCGACGATACTTTCTCCTTTGTTCACCACCTGCCCATCATGGGCAGTCACGTGCTTGTCCTTTGGAATCAGATATTCGTGCGACACTCCATCCAGATCGGTAATGACCAGCCGTTGCTTGCCCTTGGTATCCTTGCCGAAGGATACGATTCCGGTAACTTCTGCCAGTACGCCCGCATCCTTAGGGGAACGCGCTTCAAACAATTCCGCAACGCGCGGCAAGCCACCGGTAATGTCCCGCGTTTTCGAGCTTTCCTGTGGAATACGCGCGAGAACCTCACCCACGCTGACCTGCTGCCCGTCCCGAACAGTGATGATGGAGCCTACCTGGAAGGTGATGTGAACCGGCAAATTACTGCCAGCCAGCCGCACTTCCTTGCCCTCTTCATCCAGAAGTTTCACCACCGGACGCAATCCCTTCGTTTGCACCACTCCCCGGCGCTTCGGATCGATCACCACCAGCGTGGACAAACCGGTAACCTCATCTATCTGCTTGGCCACCGTCACACCTTCTTCCACGTTCTCGAAGCGGACCTTGCCAGAGTATTCAGTGATGATTGGACGCGTATGCGGATCCCATGCCGCCAGTACCTGTCCCGCTTTCACGACTTCTCCGTCACGAATCAGCAAGGTCGCACCGTACGGCGCCTTGTGCCGTTCCCGCTCACGCCCGTTATCATCCTGAATCACGACTTCGCCGCTGCGGGAAATCGCGATCAATTCGTTACGTGCATTGGTCACATAGCGCATAGTCGGTGAATACCGCACGATACCGTTGGATTTGCTCTCGACCTGGCTTGCGACCGCAGTTCGGGAAGCCGCCCCCCCGATATGGAAAGTACGCATGGTCAATTGGGTACCCGGCTCCCCGATCGACTGGGCAGCGATCACTCCCACCGCTTCGCCAACATTGACCGGCGTACCGCGCCCCAGATCGCGTCCATAACATTTGGCACATAGACCATAGCGGGTTTCACAGGTAAGCGGAGTGCGAACCTTCACTTCATCTATACCCAGCATCTCGATGGTATCCACTGCATTTTCATCCAACAGCATACCTGCCGGATAAATCACCGCCTGATGCTCGGGATTGATAATATCGTTGGCCACCACACGGCCGAGAATGCGCTCGCGCAACGCTTCGATGACTTCGCCACCTTCGACCAATGCCTTCATCACCACGCCGTTGCTGGTGCCACAGTCCTCCTGGGTTACAACCAGATCCTGCGTCACATCGACAAGCCGGCGGGTAAGATAGCCTGAATTGGCCGTCTTCAGCGCCGTATCGGCCAGACCCTTGCGCGCACCGTGAGTGGAAATAAAGTACTGCAGAACGTTCAATCCCTCGCGGAAATTAGCCGTGATGGGCGTCTCGATGATTGACCCATCCGGCTTGGCCATCAGCCCGCGCATACCTGCCAACTGACGGATCTGGGCAGCAGAACCGCGGGCCCCCGAATCCGCCATCATATAGATGGAATTGAACGATTCCTGAATCAAGGGTTTTCCTGACTCGCCCGTTTTAGCAGTTCCGGTTTCCGGATCGATGATCGGCTCGACCCCGAGCTGATCCATCATCGCCTTGGCAACCTGGTCGCCTGCGCGGCCCCATATGTCCACGACCTTGTTGTAACGTTCGCCCTGGGTGACAAGACCGGACGTATACTGAAGCTCGATCTCCTGCACTTCCTTCTCGGAGGCACTGATGATCGCATCCTTCTGCGCGGGGGTAAGCATATCATCCAGGCAAATCGAAATCCCAGCCCGAGTCGCATAGCTGAAACCGGCATACATCAGCTTATCGGCAAAAATCACGGTTTCGCGCAGGCCACAACGACGGAAGCTTGCATTGATGAGCTTGGAGATTTCTTTTTTCTTGAGTACCTTGTTGATCAGCGGGAAAGGCAGCCCGGCAGGGAGAATCTCCGACAATAATGCGCGTCCTACCGTGGTTTCATAACGCGTGATCTTCTCGCGCCGCTCTCCGTCCGCAAGCTCGTATTCGCGGATCCTTACGAAAATCCGGGCATTCAGCTCGATAACGCGATTCTCGTAGGCACGGGAAACTTCGCTGATATTGGCGAAATACATACCCTCGCCCCGCGCATTAACCTTCTCGCGCGTGGTGTAGTACAGTCCCAGCACGATGTCCTGTGACGGCACGATAATAGGTTCGCCGTTAGCGGGCGACAAGACGTTGTTGGTCGACATCATCAGCGTGCGGCACTCCATTTGCGCTTCCAGCGAAAGCGGTACATGGACTGCCATCTGGTCGCCGTCAAAGTCCGCATTGAATGCGGCGCATACCAACGGATGCAGTTGGATAGCTTTGCCTTCTATCAGGACCGGCTCAAACGCCTGAATACCCAGCCGGTGCAGAGTTGGCGCCCGGTTCAGCATTACAGGGTGCTCGCGAATGACATCTTCCAGAATGTCCCACACGATCGGACTTTCGTTTTCGACCTCACGTTTCGCAGCCTTTATGGTGCTGGCGATACCCATTATCTCCAGCTTGTTGAAGATAAAGGGTTTGAATAATTCCAGGGCCATTTTCTTGGGTAAACCGCACTGGTGCAGCTTGAGCTGCGGTCCCACCACGATGACCGACCGTCCGGAATAATCCACGCGTTTTCCAAGCAGGTTCTGGCGAAAACGCCCGCCCTTGCCCTTGATCATATCCGCAAGCGATTTCAACGGGCGTTTGTTGGCGCCCGTCATGGCTTTACCACGACGGCCGTTATCCAGTAGTGAATCCACTGCTTCCTGCAGCATGCGCTTCTCGTTGCGCACAATAATTTCCGGTGCCTTCAGTTCGAGCAAGCGTTTCAACCGGTTATTGCGGTTGATGACGCGGCGATACAAATCGTTGAGATCGGAAGTTGCAAAACGTCCTCCATCCAGCGGCACCAGTGGGCGCAGTTCGGGGGGCAGTACGGGCAGCACGGCCAGGATCATCCACTCCGGTTTGATACCGGATTTGCTGAATGCCTCCAACACTTTCAGACGCTTGGAAATCTTCTTCATCTTCGTTTCGGAGCCGGTCGTTCCCATTTCGCGGCGAAGATCATCGATTTCCACACGAATATTCAGGGTATTCAATAGATCACGAATACCTTCCGCACCCATGCTGGCGCGGAAATCATCCCCGTATTCTTCGGTTTTGGCCCTGTAATCGTCATCCGTCAGCAACTGGCATCGCTGGAGAGGCGTCAGTCCCGGATCCGTTACTACATACGCCTCGAAATAGAGCACCCGCTCTATGTCGCGCAAAGTCATATCCAGCACCATCCCCAATCGGGATGGCAATGATTTCAGGAACCAGATGTGCGCCACCGGGGATGCCAGTTCGATATGGCCCATGCGTTCGCGCCGCACTTTGGATAACGTGACCTCGACACCGCATTTCTCGCAGATCACGCCGCGATGCTTCAAACGCTTGTATTTCCCGCAAAGACACTCGTAATCCTTTACGGGACCGAAGATTTTTGCGCAGAACAAGCCGTCTCGCTCGGGCTTGAACGTACGATAATTGATGGTTTCCGGCTTCTTCACCTCACCATAGGACCAGGAACGTATTTTCTCGGGAGAAGCCAGCCCGATCTTGATAGAATCGAACTCTTCTTTCTGGGTAACCTGTTTGAATAAATCAAGCAGTGCTTTCATTTGTCACTCCTGTTGATCAGGGGTCTATGCAAAAAATTATCCGGTGAAAAAGCAAAGGCAAAAGCAGCAAAAAGGTATCTGATTCTCGTACCCCCAAACAAAAACTGCTAATGCCGCTCCAGGTCGATATCCATGGCCAGGGACCGGATTTCCTTCACCAGCACGTTGAAGGATTCCGGCATGCCTGCATCGATCTTGTGGTCGCCCTTCACAATGCTCTCGTATACTTTCGTGCGCCCGTTCACATCGTCCGATTTGACTGTCAGCATTTCCTGCAGCGTATAGGCGGATCCGTACGCTTCGAGCGCCCACACCTCCATTTCTCCGAAACGCTGGCCCCCGAACTGGGCTTTGCCTCCGAGCGGCTGCTGGGTAACCAGGCTGTAAGGACCGGTTGAACGGGCGTGCATCTTGTCGTCCACCAGGTGGTGCAGCTTCAGCACATGCATGTAACCGACGGTAACCGGACGATCGAAGGCCTCCCCGGTACGGCCATCATGAAGGGTCACCTGTCCTGAACGCGGTAAACCGGCAAGTTCAAGCATGTCCTTGATTTCCTGCTCCGTGGCGCCATCAAATACCGGTGTGGCGAAGGGCACTCCATCCTGGAGATTTTGTGCCAGATCCGCGATCTCCCCGTCGGTCAAGGAGGCGATATCTTCCGGTTTTCCACTGGTGTTATATATCTTGTCAAGAAAGGCTCGCAGCTCGACGATCTCTTTGCCCGCACGCAGCATATCACCAATCTTCTGGCCCAGACCTTTAGCCGCCCAGCCGAGATGTGTCTCCAGGATCTGCCCCACGTTCATGCGGGACGGCACGCCCAACGGATTCAGCACCACATCCACGGGAGTGCCATCGGCCATATAAGGCATATCCTCCACTGGCACGATCTTCGAAATGACCCCCTTATTGCCGTGACGGCCGGCCATTTTGTCTCCCGGCTGAAGGCGACGCTTCACGGCGACGTATACCTTGACCATTTTCTGCACGCCTGGAGGCAACTCATCGCCTTGGGTGAGCTTCTTTTTCTTTTCCTCGAAGGCTGCATCGAATGCCTTGCGTTTTTGCGCCAAGCCCTCTTCAATCTGTTCGAGCTGTACACTCGCCCCTTCATCTGCCAGCCGTATGTCGAACCAATGGTGCGGGTCAATGCTTTCCAGATATTCCTTGGTGAGGGTCGCACCTTTGGCGAGCTTTTTGGGACCGCCTGTGGCAATCTTGCCGATGAGCAGGCGCTCGATCCGGACAAATGCGTCAGCCTCCACGATCCGCATCTGATCGGCCAGATCTTTCTTATACCGCTTCAGCTCATCGTCAATGATTTGCTGCGCCCGCTTGTCCCGTTCAATGCCTTCCCGGGTGAAGACCTGTACATCGATCACCGTTCCGGAGATGCCGGATGGCACTCGCAGGGAAGTATCCTTCACATCGGAAGCTTTCTCGCCAAAAATTGCACGCAGCAGTTTTTCTTCCGGCGTAAGCTGGGTTTCCCCCTTGGGCGTCACCTTGCCCACCAGCACATCACCAGCTTCCACCTCGGCGCCGATATGCACGATGCCCGAAGCATCCAGACGGCCTAGCTGCGCCTCCGACAGGTTTGAAATATCCCCGGTAATTTCTTCGGTTCCAAGCTTGGTATCGCGGCTTACCACCGATAATTCTTCGATATGAATGGAGGTAAAGCGGTCATTCGCCACGATACGCTCGGAAATGAGAATGGAATCCTCGAAGTTGTAACCGGTCCACGGCATAAACGCGACCAGCATGTTCTGTCCCAGCGCGAGTTCCCCCTTGTCGGTGGAAGCGCCGTCCGCCACCACGTCCCCGCGCGCGATCACATCACCCACCTTCACCAGTGGCCGCTGATTGATATTGGTGTTCTGGTTTGAACGCGTATATTTTGTGAGGTTGTAGATGTCTACGCCCACTTCACCCGCACGCGTCTCGATGTCGTGCACCCGCACCACAATACGGCTTGCGTCAACATAATCCACCACGCCGCCCCGCACCGCCTTTACCGCGGTGCCGGAGTCGACGGCAACGACGCGCTCGATGCCCGTTCCGACCAGAGGTTTCTCGGCGCGCAGACAAGGCACCGCCTGCCGCTGCATGTTGGAACCCATCAATGCCCGGTTGGCGTCATCATGCTCCAGGAAGGGAATCAGCGAGGCTGCCACCGAGACAATCTGGGCAGGCGCCACGTCCATGTATTCAATCCGGTCGGGGGTCGCCAGAGTAAACTCGTTCTTATGGCGGCAGGAAACGATGTCATTGGTGAATCTGCCATCTCCATCCAGTTCGGCGTTTGCCTGGGCAATTACATACTGCCCCTCCTCAATGGCTGAAAGAAAATGAATCTCGTCAGTGACCAGACCGTCTGTTACCTTGCGATAAGGCGTTTCCATGAAACCGTATTCATTGGTCTGGGCATATAACGCCAGCGAGTTGATCAAACCAATGTTGGGGCCTTCTGGCGTTTCGATCGGACATACCCGCCCATAGTGGGTCGGGTGTACGTCACGTACCTCAAACCCCGCTCTCTCGCGCGTGAGGCCACCCGGCCCCAGCGCGGACACGCGACGTTTATGAGTGATTTCAGAGAGCGGATTGGTCTGGTCCATGAACTGCGATAACTGACTGGAACCGAAGAACTCACGCACCGCAGCGGATACCGGCTTGGCATTGATCAGGTCATGCGGCATCAGATTCTCTGATTCGGCTTGGCTCAGACGCTCTTTTACTGCTCTTTCGACCCTCACCAGGCCAGAGCGAAACTGGTTTTCTGCCAATTCACCCACGGAGCGTACCCGACGGTTACCCAAGTGATCGATATCATCAATCTCCCCACGCCCGTTACGGAGTTCCACCAGAATTCTGATCACTGCAATAATATCTTCGTTGGATAGCGTGGTCGGGCCATCCAACTCTGTCTTACCGACCCGGCGGTTGAATTTCATTCGCCCTACCACTGAGAGGTCATAGCGTTCGGGGGCATAGAACAATCCGATGAAGAGCGCTTTGACTGCCTCCTCGGTAGGAGGTTCACCCGGGCGCATCATACGGTAAATAGCAACCTGCGCGGCCATCTCATCTGCGGTTTCGTCTATCTTGAGCGTTTGCGATATATATGCGCCCTGATCGAGATCATTGGTATAAATCGTACGGATCTCTTCTACATTGGCATCCCGCAGCTTGCCAAGCAAGGTTTCCGTAATTTCATCATTGGCAAGGGCGAGAATTTCTCCCGTTTCCTTATCCACTACGTTGTGGCCCAACACCCGCCCCAACAGGAAATCTTCCGGCACCTCAAGCCTGTCTATGCCGGCCTGCTGCATTTCGCGCACATGCTTCACAGTAATGCGCTTGTCCTTCTGGACGATGACCTTGCCGCTTTTCGACAGGATATCGAAGCGCGCGGTATCCCCCCGCAAACGCTCCGGCAACAGTTCAAAAAGAATACTTTTCCGCGAGATATGGAAAGAGTCAAAAGAAAAGAAATTCTCCAGGATCTGCTCGGGTGTGTATCCAATGGCCTTCAGCAGCACGGTAATAGGCATTTTGCGACGCCTGTCGACCCGAAAATAGAGATAATCCTTGGGATCAAACTCAAAATCAAGCCAGGAACCGCGGTAGGGAATGATACGTGCGGAAAAAAGCAATTTACCGGATGAATGCGTTTTACCCCGGTCATGCTCGAAAAATACCCCGGGCGAACGATGCAACTGGGACACGATCACGCGCTCGGTGCCGTTAATCACAAACGAGCCGGTATTCGTCATGAGCGGAATCTCGCCCATGTAAACCTCCTGCTCCTTCACTTCCCTGACAGTCGGCTTGGACGCCTCCTTATCCATAATGGTCAAGCGCACCTTCGCCCGCAGGGGAGAAGCATAGGTAAGGCCGCGTTGTTGACACTCCTTCACATCGAAAGGAGGCGCACCGAGTACGTAATTGACAAAATCGAGGCGTGCATTCCTGGAATGACTCTCGATCGGAAAGATCGACAGGAAGGCGGCTTGCAACCCCTCCGGAGCGCGTTGGTCAGGTTCGAGGTTGGCTTGCAGGAAAGCAGCGTAAGATTCGATTTGCGTAGCGAGAAGAAAGGGAATCGGCAAGACGCTTGCACGCTTGGCGAAACTTTTACGAATACGTTTTTTCTCGGTAAACGAATAACTCATGGAATCTCCGGAAGATCAGAAGATGGATTGACAGAAAATAGAGAACAGGGTACTTGTTTTGGCCAGCGCGCTTGGTGTTCTGCCGCACAAAACACGCCATCAAAATTCAAAAAACGCCAGAACCGGCGGCATGGGTAATGCCGCCGGCTTTTCTTACTGTTTTTCTTTTATTTGATTTCAGCAGTAGCGCCGGCTTCAGCAAGCTGCTTCTGGATGGCTTCCGCATCCGCTTTGGCAATACCTTCCTTCACTGGCTTGGGGGCTCCGTCCACCAGATCTTTTGCTTCTTTCAAGCCAAGACCGGTAACGGCACGCACCACCTTGATCACATTTACCTTGCTTTCACCCACCGCAGTCAGCATCACGGTAAATTCAGTTTGTTCCTCTGCGGGGGCTGCAGCGGCGCCTGCTGCAGGCGCTGCTGCCACAACCGCGGCAGCGGCAGCGGAAACACCAAACTTCTCTTCCATTTCCTTGATGAGCTGGGAAAGCTCCAGCACAGTCATATTTGCAATCGCATCCAAAATTTCTGCTTTGGCTATAGCCATGATTTTCTCCTGATAATTAATCCAATAACTATGATGGTGTAACGATCCCAAAGTGACCCAAAGTGATTGGGTCCCGGATCAAGCGCTTTCTTTCTGGTCGCGAACAGCGGCGAGGCCACGAACAAAACGCGCGGGAACTTCATTCAAGGTCCGCACAAAATTGGCCACGGGCGCCTGCATCGTGCCCAGCAGCTTGGCAAGAAGCTCCTCGCGGCTTGGCAGAGAGGCCAGACTGGCAATCTCACTGCTGGAAATGACATGATTCGCCATGGCGCCAGCCTTGATCACGAGTTTGTCGTTACCCTTCGAAAACTCGTGCAGCACCTTCGCAGCCGCAACCGGATCGCTACCGATGCCATAAGCGAGAGGCCCGACCATATGCTCGGACAATCCGGAAAACGGGGTGTCCGAAACCGCTCTGCGGGCCAGCGAATTTTTAAGCACCCGGAAATATATCCCCGACTGCCGCGCCTTCGCCCGCAGCTGCGTCATGTGGCCGACCCCAAGTCCGCGGTACTCCGCGATGATGATGGCCTGCGCTTTGGCTACCTGCGCGCTGACTTCAGCGACCACCGCTTTTTTCTCATCTAAATTTAGACTCAAGGTACTTCTCCATCAGTTAAAATGCGGCAATAAGTGTGGTATGCTGGCTTGGGAGGCTTAACCTCGGGTTGACCCGGGATTCTGACCCCCTCCTTCATACCTGATCTCACACCGCGAAACCGGCGACCTTAAATCAGGAGTGGAATCTTTTCCTGTTTCTGGGCACGCCATCTGCGCTGGGTAGCCGGGGAAATATGGGAAATGCAACCCGGCACAGAAAACCGGGTATAGACCCTTCACCATGCAGATTAAGTCTCGGACAATGGCTCACTCAACAACAAACTGAGCAATAAATTGGCGAATCCACTTCGCCTGCCATGCCAATACCCCAGCGGTCTTTGATAACCCGCCGGAAAAGCGCCCTGCGCCCTCCCGACGGCCCAAAGTCTTACAATACTTAAAACGGGAATCCAGTACACGCACCTATCGCATGCTTGTCTGATCCACGCGCACACCTATTCCCATTGTGCTCGAGACTGATATCTTCCTTAGATAGATGCCCTTGGATGCGGCAGGCTTGGATTTATTGAGCGCATCGATCAGCGCCATCATGTTTTGGGTCAGGGCATCCACCGTGAACGAGGCGCGTCCGATGGTGCATTGGACGATGCCTCCTTTATCGGCACGATACTGCACTTGACCGGCTTTCGCGTTTTTTACCGCACCGGCCACATCCGGCGTTACCGTTCCCACCTTGGGATTGGGCATCAAGCCACGCGGACCGAGTATCTGTCCCAGTTGTCCTACAACACGCATTGCATCGGGACTGGCGATAGCCACATCGAATTCGATATTGCCCGCCTTGATCTGCTCGGCGAGATCTTCAAAGCCAACAATATCGGCCCCCGCTGCCGCCGCTTCCCGGGCCTTGTCACCCTGCGCAAATACGGCCACCCGCACGGTCTTTCCCGTACCCGCAGGCAACACCACGGACCCACGCACTGCCTGGTCAGATTTTTTTGCGTCTATCCCAAGATTGACCGCCACATCGATGGATTCGTCGAATTTCGCGATCGCTGTTTCCCTGACCAGATTGAGCGCATCCTGCAACGGGTAATATTTCGTGCGATCCACTTTTTCCGAGATCGCCTTGAGGCGTTTGGAAAGGCGCGCCATGTTATGCGCCCTCCACTTCTATACCCATGCTGCGAGCACTACCCGCAATGGTACGGACTGCCGCGTCCATGTCCGCGGCAGTCAGATCCGGCATTTTTATCTGTGCGATTTCTTCCATCTGCTTCCGTGTCAATCGTCCTATCTTATCCGTATGGGGTTTCGCGCTTCCCTTGCCCACTCCCGCTGCCTTCTTTATCAGCACGGTGGCGGGCGTGGTCTTCATGGTAAAGGTGAAGCTCTTGTCGGCATAAGCGGTTATGACGACCGGAACCGGCAGGCCGACTTCCATTTTCTGCGTTGCCGCATTGAATGCCTTGCAGAACTCCATGATATTGAGTCCTCGCTGCCCCAGGGCAGGGCCTATTGGCGGGCTGGGGTTTGCCTTCCCCGCCGGCACCTGCAATTTGATATAGCCGACTATTTTCTTTGCCATCTGCTCTCCTATCGGGTTCAAACGAGCCCTCGAGGCCCTCCCCGGTTAACAATATGCGATATGCGACCGGCCTTCCGGCACTTCCGGAAACCTTTACACTAAGCTTTCTCGACCTGACTGAAATCCAGCTCTACAGGTGTGGGACGTCCAAAAATGGACACTGAAACCCGCAGCTTGCTTTTGTCGTAATTGACGTCTTCCACGTTGCCGTGAAAATCCGTAAATGGTCCTTCCTTGACACGCACCGCCTCGCCCGTTTCGAAAAGAATCTTGGGCTTGGGTTTTTCCACCCCTTCCTGAATTTGATGGAGAATGTTCTGCACTTCCTTCTCGCTGATAGGCGTAGGATTCATGGCCGTACCGCCAATGAAGCCCGTCACCTTCGGCGTGTTTTTGACCAGGTGCCATGTTTCGTCGGTCATCTCCATCTCGACCAGCACGTAGCCCGGGAAAAACTTCCGTTCGCTGAGATTTTTCTGTCCTGCTTTCATCTCAATGACTTCTTCCACAGGAACGAGTATCTGTCCGAACTTATCCAGCATTCCAGCGCGACTGATTCGCTCCTTCAGCGCGCGCTGCACGCTCTTCTCGAAACCGGAGTAGGCATGAACCACATACCACTTCTTTTCCATTACCCTTCCTGCCCCATGAGATATTTCACCGCCAGCAGCAGGCCCGCGTCTATCATCCACAGGAACATGGCCATTACCAGAACGAAGGCAAAAACGATACCCGTCGTCTGCACCGTCTCCTTCCGGTTCGGCCATACCACCTTCTTGGTCTCTTCCCACGACTCCCTGCTGAACGCGTAAAACTGCTTGCCCTGAGCGGTGAACGACACCACCACGGTCGCAAGAACGAGGCCTCCGAGAACTGAAATGACGCGAATTACCATTGCGCTCTCGCGCAGGTAATAGAATCCGGCAATACCCGCAATCAGCAGCAGAAGCGCGAATCCCAACTTGATCTTATCCACTAACCTATCCCACTCTGCCTTTTAATGCCTGCCAGCAGACGAAGCGGGGCGCGAGCAAAATTCATGCGCAACCTCACTGCACGACCCGAAATAACAACGTATTACGAGGCCCTGCTTCCCCTGGAAACATGCAGTTATTGACGATTTTGAAATGACATTCCCTGATGGCAGGCCAGGAGGGCATCGAACCCCCAACCTTCGGTTTTGGAGACCGACGCTCTGCCAATTGAGCTACTGGCCTGTACTTTGAACAAAGGTAAAAAATGAAGAACTCACCTAAACACATACGAATGCAAGGCTCTTCAACGCTGGAGTCGACCCCGGGCAAGACGCTATTCGATAATTTTTGCCACGACGCCTGCGCCCACGGTCCTGCCGCCTTCACGAATCGCAAAACGCAGACCTTCTTCCATCGCAATCGGCGCAATCAGGTTTACCGTCACCGACACATTGTCCCCGGGCATCACCATCTCCGTGCCCGCAGGCAACTCGATTGCACCCGTCACATCCGTCGTGCGGAAGTAAAACTGCGGCCGGTACCCCTGGAAAAAGGGAGTATGACGCCCGCCCTCTTCCTTGCTCAGAACGTAAATCTCGGCTGTGAACTTGGTATGAGGAGTGATGGTCCCGGGCTTGGCCAGCACCTGGCCACGCTCCACTTCCTCGCGCTTGGTGCCCCGCAGCAATACGCCCACGTTGTCTCCCGCCTGCCCCTGGTCCAGAAGCTTGCGAAACATCTCCACACCCGTGCACACCGTCTTGGTGGTGGGCTTCAATCCCACGATCTCGATGTCTTCCCCCACCTTGATCACGCCACGCTCAACCCGACCCGTCACCACCGTGCCACGACCCGATATGGAAAAAACGTCTTCGACCGGCATCAGAAATGCCCCGTCCACCGCCCGCTGGGGCTCCGGAATGTAGCTGTCCAGCGCCGCCGCAAGCTTGTAGATGGAGGGCTCCCCTATGTCGCTCTGATCGCCTTCCAGCGCCTTCAGTGCAGAACCGATCACTATCGGGGTGTCATCTCCCGGAAAGTTGTATTTGGACAACAGCTCCCGCACTTCCATTTCCACCAGCTCCAGAAGTTCCGCATCGTCCACCATGTCCGCCTTGTTCATGTAGACAATAATGTAGGGAACCCCTACCTGCCGCGCCAGAAGAATGTGCTCCCGCGTCTGCGGCATCGGTCCATCCGCCGCCGAAACCACCAGAATCGCACCGTCCATCTGCGCCGCACCCGTGATCATGTTCTTCACATAGTCCGCGTGACCAGGACAGTCAACGTGCGCGTAATGCCGCTTCTCCGTCTCGTACTCCACGTGCGAGGTATTGATCGTGATGCCCCGCGCCTTCTCTTCAGGCGCCGAGTCTATCTGTGCGTAACTCTTCGCTTCCCCACCAAACTTCTTCGCCAATACCATCGTGATCGCCGCCGTCAACGTGGTCTTCCCATGGTCCACGTGACCTATCGTCCCTACGTTGATGTGCGGCTTCGTCCGCTCAAATTTGCTCTTTGCCATGATGTCCCTTTTAAAGCATTTTTTTGAGTTCTGTAATTGACGCCTATGGAGCCCATGGCCAGGATTGAACTGGCGACCTCTCCCTTACCAAGGGAGTGCTCTGCCACTGAGCTACATGGGCAAGCACGTCCTTGCCTAAACAATACCCCGCAACAATTTTGCCAATTTTTTAATGTTTTTAGTTAACGCTCATTTCTCCGCTTCGAATCTGGAGCGGGTGAAGGGAATCGAACCCTCGTCGTAAGCTTGGAAGGCTTCTGCTCTACCATTGAGCTACACCCGCATCGGGCACGATCAGGACCAGTAAATCCAGCGAAGCATTCAACAGCTCTTCGAAGAAAAAATCATCGAACCGCACAACCAACGCACTACCTGCGCTCCCATTCACCAGAACCAAACTCGCCACGCAAAGCGTTCAAGACGCAGAAATCTACAACGCCCGCATTATCAGCTGCTGATCTGGTGGAGGGGGAAGGATTCGAACCTTCGAAGGCAGAGCCGTCAGATTTACAGTCTGATCCCTTTGACCGCTCGGGAACCCCTCCAAACGAAACCGTTAATTGTGAATGTTTTACGCGGATAAGTCAACGTGGATTTCAGCGTTTTTAATCCGGTACAGGTATTATCCGCACAGGGGGAAACCAATGAGTTGATCTGGGTAAAATCCCGCTTTTCTCGGCGAGGTAGCGGCGGCGCGAAAATCGGGTGATATCAATCAGTGTGTCGAACCCTGGCGCACTCCCAAAAGCTCTACCTCGAAAATCAGGGTAGCGTTTGGCGGGATAGTTCCCCGCCCTTCCGACCCGTAGGCCAGTTGGGGCGGAATGATCAATGTGCGCTGGCCTCCCACCTTCATCCCGATCACGCCCCGGTCCCAACCTTTGATCACTCGTCCCGCGCCGACAAGGAACGAGAAGGGCATGCCACGGTCACGCGAGCTGTCGAACTTCCCGCCCTTTTTGTCGGGAGCGCTCGCATCGTAAAGCCAGCCGGTATAGTGCACTTCAACCATCTTGCCAACCGCCGCTTCTTCACCGCTTCCTATTTTGGTATCCTGCTTGATGGGCTGGGTCACGGCAGACAGGGTCTGTCCCGTTTCCGAAATGGCGGGTTGGGGCAACAGCAAAGCGCCCAGCATGAATATTCCCAAACTGATCAGTGTATTTATCCTGGACATGAGGACCTCGAAAATTGAAATGAAAACCTTTCATACTTATTGCCTCTTATTATACCGTCAACCCACGGGGCGGCTGTAGCATCATGAAGGCTTCGTTCAGGGATTCCTTGCTCATTGCGCATGTACTCATTTAGTCGAAGCGTGAAGCGTATGAAGGAGAGTTCATGCAGGATCGCTTAAATGAAAAGGTCGAAGAGATATTTACCAGCAAAGAGACATGTTCCCGGGAGCCGGAAGGATCATCCGCCCGCCTGCATGACTCGCGTTTTGTGCGGTCCCTCTATCTCGCCGCAGGATTTGTCGCCCTGATACTCGGCGTAGTGGGGATCGTGCTGCCAGTACTCCCGACAACCCCATTTGTGCTGCTGGCAGCCGCCTGTTTTGCCCGCAGTTCCAAGCACTTCCACGACAAGCTCCTGACCAATCGCATCACCGGTCCCATTATCCGCGAATGGATGGAGCATCGCAGCATCCCGCGCAAAGTCAAGCGATGGGTATATCTGTTGCTGGTGCTGTCGCTGGGGAGTTCCATCCTGGTGGTGCCCTCTGTCTGGCATCAAGGGATGCTCGTTCTACTGGGTGTAATCCTGATAGTCTTCATCTGGCGAATTCCGGTTAGAGAACCGGATACTGATGCATGACGAGCATGAGGTACTGCTGCCGGCTGGCAAGACGCAATTACATACTTGCTACAACTGTTCTACCCATGCGGGGGAAACACACTTGGTTTCAGGCATAAACTCCCCAGGCGGTACACATCCCCCTCGAGAGGACGCGTACCTGTAAAAGGTTTATCGCCTCCCCTAGTATTGCTGGGAAGCTTCTTTCGGTTCAGCGACATAGATTTCAACCCGGCGATTCCTTGCCCTGTTCTGAGGCGTGTCATTGGCGACAATAGGCTCGCGCGAACCGCGGCCTTCGATCCTTACGCGGTTTGGAGAAACCCCGCGGCTCGCCAGATAGTCCCGCGTGCTGGCTGCCCGGTTCAAGGACAAGGGGTTGTTGACGGCATCACTGCCCGAGCTGTCCGTATGACCGATAATAGTCACCTCTGTAATGGGATTATTGTTCAGGCTGGTGGCAAAGCTGTCCAGGACAGGCCTGAAATTCGGCCTGATGTCGGCGCGACCGGTATCAAACGAGATATCGCTGGGGATATCCAGCCGCAGGCGATTATCAGAGGTTTTCACAACTTCCACCCCTGTTCCTGCTGTGGCCTGCTCCATTTCGCGTTTCTGCTCTTCCATTCTCCGGGACCACACGTTTCCGGCGATGGCGCCGAGGCCAGCCCCAGCCGCTGCACCGATTGCCGCGCCTTTCCCCTTGCCTGCAATTGCTCCAATCAGTGCGCCCGTACCTGCGCCAATGCCGGCGCCTATGGCAGTGTCTCTTGTTCTGGTACTCTGGGTTTCGGGTGAACTGGCGCAGCCACCCAATGCCAAAACCGTCGTTATTGAAATAACCGATAATTGCTTCCGCATGACTTCTCCTGTTTTGGGGGATTAGGGAATTATTGCTTGAGAACTCCTGATAGCGCTCTTAAGTGGTTCCTTAGACCTTGGCTGATTCCTTAGACCTTGGCAGAGTTAGAGTTACAAGCAGATTCAACGGCAGAGGCAGTTGAATCTTGAGGCATTACCCATTTGCCGGCAATCTGGCCTGGCTGAGCCTATGCCGATAGGATTTGTTTCTTGTGGAGGGCGAAAGTAATTTTCTTCGTCGCGGTTCCAGGCCGTAAAATTTTGCCTCACCCTCTCGGATGATGCATTTCGTGGATTTTTTTCAATCTTTCACGCGCGACATGAGTGTATATCTGCGTGGTTGAAATATCCGCGTGGCCGAGCAGCAATTGCACTACGCGCAAATCGGCACCATGATTGAGCAGATGAGTCGCAAAGGCATGACGCAATCCATGGGGCGACAATGGCTTCGTGATACCCGCCTGCCGCGCATAGCGTTTGATCAGATACCAGAAAGCCTGACGGGTCATGCCTGCGCCGCGGTAAGTGACGAACAGCGCATTACTCGATTTTCCATCCAGCAGCCCGGGACGGATTTCCTTGATGTAGCGAACCATCCATTCCAGCGCCTCTTCCCCCAGCGGTGTCAGGCGTTCTTTCCCCCCCTTCCCCATGATGCGCACCACGCCCATGTCCAGGCTGATCTGTCCACTTTCCAGGCTCACAAGCTCTGAAACCCGAAGGCCGCTTGCATAAAGCACCTCGAGCATGGCGCGATCCCGTAATCCCAACGGAAAGGTCACGTCGGGTGCGCCAAGCAGGGCTTCCACGTCGGCCTCGGTTAAACTCACCGGCAGGTTGCGAGGAAGCCTGGGTGTATCGATATTGAGGGTGGGATCTGCATTGATCTTTCCCTGGCGCAACAGAAAGCGGTAAAACCGCTTTAGGCTCGAGAGCTCGCGGCTAGTGGTGCTGGCCTTCATTCCAGCGGAAAACCTGCCCGTCATGAATCCCAGCAGATCGGAATGCGTGACCGTCAGAAAACTGCTGTCATCCGGTTTCTGTCGGGCGAACCAGTCACCGAACTGCTCCAGATCGCTGCGATAGCTCTCCATTGTGTTGCGCGAGAGCCCATCTTCCAGCCACAGCGCATCGCAGAATTCATCGAGCAGTTCCGGGTTCCGCTCAGATACCCTCATGCTGCAATAGCCAGCGCTTAATGGTGAGCGGCAATCCATCGCTGGCGTTCATGAAACCTCCAAGACCGCCGCTTTTGGCGATAACACGATGACAGGGAATAACGATGGGCAGGCGGTTGGCTCCGCACGCCTGCCCCACTGCGCGCGGGGCGGAATGCAACTCCACCGCGATAGCGGCATAACTGCGCGTTGCACCGGCCGGAATATCCTGGATGGCTTGCCACACACGGCGCTGATGAACCGTCCCGCCGATGTGCAGTGACAGGTCGAACACGAAACCCGGATCGGCAAGGTAGGCCTGTAACTGATCACATACTTCCCTGGCGAGAGGAGTTTGCGGAACGAGAGTGGGCGTATCCGGCGGCAGGTATTCTATATCGGTCAGCCAGTCTTCATCCGTGCGAAGGCCCAGCACGGCAAACGGTGTGGCAAGCCTGGCCTGATAATCTTCCGGCGGCTTCACCCGCCGTATCGACTTCTGTCTGATCATCCATTCCTCCCCTCTCACTCCGACACAGCCGCTCACGGTGCAGCCGCATTACAGAGTGACAGGAATTCCATTATGAGATTTTTGGAAACGGTCCCGTATCTGCTTTGACTTTATGCGAATAGTCCGGCGATAATCGAAGCATTATCCGGTTTGAACAATCGGCCCGCAAGCCTTGAATCGAGGAGCAAGCTGTGAAATTTAATATAAAGAACGGAACACCCGAAAAACAGCGTAGTGCCTGTGTGGTTGCAGGTATTTTCGAACAACAAAAATTGACCCCTGCTGCCGAAGCGCTGGACAAATCTGCAAACGGCTATATTACCGGCATCCTGAGCCGGGGGGATATGAAAGGCAAAGCGGGCGCGACCCTGATGCTCCATAATGTGCCCAACAGCGCCTGCGAGCGCGTATTGCTGGTGGGGCTTGGCAAGGAGCAGGAACTCGGCGACAAGGGATACCGCGATGCAGTACGCGCAGTGTTCAAGGCACTCTCTGACACTGGCGCTGCCGATGCCACTCTGTTTCTGCTGGAAGCGCCCGTAAAAAACCGCGATCTCTCCTGGAAAGTCCTGCAAATCGCGGTCGGCGGGCTGGAGAGCATGTACCGCTTCGACCGGCTGAAAAGCAAGGTCGAGGAAGCCGAGCCGAAGCTGCAAAAAATTACCCTCGGTATTATCAAGTCACTCACCGAGGAGGAACAGACCGCCAGTGAGGAGGCTCTGCAACAAGGACTGGCTGTGGGCGATGGCATGAGTCTGGCCAAGGATCTGGGCAATCTTGCACCTAACATCTGCACTCCGACCTATCTTGCGGAGCAGGCCATGAATATGGCCAAGACTTACAAGCTCAAAGTGACGGTGCTGGAGCAAAAGGATATGGAGGATCTGGGCATGGGCGCATTGCTGGCCGTGGCGCGCGGAAGCCGCCAGCCTCCCAAGCTGATTGCCCTGGAATATTGGGGAGGGGCGAAGAAGGGAAAACCTGTTGTGCTGGTAGGCAAGGGCGTCACCTTCGATACGGGCGGCATTTCCCTCAAGCCAGCCGGGGAAATGGATGAAATGAAGTACGACATGTGCGGGGCCGCCAGCGTACTGGGCACCGTTCACGCTGTTGCAAAAATGGGTCTTCCAATCAATGTGGTCGGCATTATTCCAGCCACCGAAAACATGCCTGGCGGCAATGCCACCAAACCTGGCGACGTCGTCACGAGCATGTCGGGACAAACCATAGAAATTCTCAATACGGATGCCGAAGGCAGGCTGATCCTGTGCGACGCGCTGGCCTACACCGAACGCTACGAACCGGAAGCAGTAATCGATATTGCTACGCTCACCGGCGCCTGTGTCATAGCGCTCGGTCACGTTGCCTCGGGCCTGCTGAGCAATGACGACGAACTGGCCCGGGAACTGTTGGATGCTTCGGAGCGTGCAGTGGATCGCGCCTGGCGTCTGCCGCTGTTCGACGAATATCAGGAGCAACTGAAAAGTAATTTCGCCGATGTGGCCAATATCGGAGGTCGCGCTGCGGGAACCATTACCGCCGCCTGCTTCCTGGCGCGATTCACCAAAAAATATCGCTGGGCGCACCTCGACATAGCCGGGACGGCCTGGAAATCCGGCAAGGAAAAAGGCGCGACCGGACGTCCGGTACCGCTGCTCACCCAGTTTTTGATCAGCCGGACTACCAGACAACCCGGTAGCACTGGCGAGACCGGCAGCCGCAAGAACCGGCGCAAATCGAAGGAATGACGGAAATCGACTTCTACTCGGGCGGGGGAGACCGGCTCCATACCGCCTGTCGTCTGGTTGCAACAGCCGTGCGGAAAGGATTCAAGGTCATGATTTACGCGCCTGACATGGCTACGGTCGAGCAGATCGATAAGTTGTTGTGGACTTTCTCTGCGACCGATTTTATTCCGCACTGCCAGACAGACGACAAGCTGGCTGAGTTCACGCCGGTAACACTCAGCGATAGTGGAAGGAATCCGCCGCACGATGATGTATTGCTCAACCTGGGCCCTGAAAACCCTCCTTTCTTCAGCCGCTTCCGGCGACTCATTGAAATTGCGGGCAACACGGACGAAGATACCCAGGCCGCAAGGAAACGCTACCGGTTTTATCAGGATCGTGGTTACGAAATACGGCATCACCGCCTTGGTGCCGTATAGGCAGACAGACACCAAATCATGCCAAATCGCGCAGCAGGTATCAATTCCCGGAGTTCCGCCCCCTCTCTTTATCAACCGGCATTTCAATGACAAACAGCAAAAAAGCCTCGCAGGATGAATATGACAAAATTCTGCGCAAGCTCGAAATACTGCTGAGCAGACACCAGGACGTATCCTCCCCGCCGCTGGCTGGCAGCGATAGCCACTTGGCCGCCGGCTCACCCCGTTTATCCGCAACCTCGACGAAGCGAGCACAAGCAGAGGATATCCCCACCCTCACAGAAGTCGCCGCCGGCCCGTCCCCGTCTGACGCCAATATACCCACCCTCACGGAAGTCATGCATTCCGCGCCTTCGACACTTTCCCCCGCCGATATAACCGTGCTGCTGGAAAAAATTCTGGATGAGGCGCTGAATGAGAGCGGAAACGCCTTGAATCCGAAGGCACGCAAGGCGCTGATACAGGCACTGAAATCGCACCTGTTCGGCCTTTAAATTTCGATCTTTTTATCTTGGGTTCGATTATTCCCCTGCCTGCACGCTCGACCGACCCACAAGTCTCTCTGTTCCCCTTTCTGCCTCCCCAATTTCATCCTCATCCTTCGGGGGAAATACGCCTACCGTTTCATGAGTCTCAGCTGCACGGAGGAATTTTGTACGCATAAAAACAATAATGGAACAGGGGCCCGTTCCCGGCCCATCGCACTTCACCTGGAAAACCCGCAGGGATCAGGGGCGATGCCTCGATACTAGGCGCTGCTTCCCGACTTCTGCCACCATACCAGAAACCCGATCAGGCCCAGGCCAGCGAATATCAGCATATAAGCCTCGGGTTTGGGAAGATCGGCAATAACGACGACCTGTCCCCTGTCATTGATGCTGATGGCGCCCGTTATAACGTATCCGGGCGGTAACCAGGGCAGTGAATTAAGGTCCATCATGCCTACGCCATTGGGACCGGTGATAAAGGCATGGTTATCACCGGCAGCCATGGTGGACCATCCCACCACCTGTCCGGCATCGTTGATGTCAGTGGCGATACTGTAACCTCCACCCAGCGTCCCGAGATCCGTCATCCCCACGCCATTGGGACCAGTGATGAAAGCGTGCGTATAACCGGCAGCCGTGCTGGAACCCCCTACCACCTCTCCGGCCTCATTGATGCCATAGGCGACACTGTAATCTCCACCCAGGGTCCCGAGATCCTTCATCCCCACGCCATTGCGGCCAGTGATGAAAGCGTGCCTCACGCCCCTCCCGACCACCTGTCCGGCATCATTGATATCATGAGCAACAGTTGTGAGTCCGTCCGGCAGGCTTTCCAGATGGGTCATGCCCGCACCATTGGGACCAGTGATGAAAGCGTGCCCATATTCCTTGACGGTATATCCTGCCACCTGGCCAGCATTATTGATGCTGGTGGCGTAACTGGCACGTTCTCCCAGTGTCCCCAGGTCTGTCATGCCCACGCCGTTGGGGCCGGTAATAAAAGCATGCAAATTACCTGTAGCTGTCTGTGAGCATCCTACCACTTGCCCCGCATCATTAATGCCAAAGGTTGCGCTGGAATCACCGCCCAGTGTCTTGAGATCGGTTCTGCCAACGCCGTCGGGGCCGGTGATGAAAGCGTGCCCATATTCCTTGATGGCGTACCATGCTACCTGGCCAGCATTATTGATGCCGGTAGCGTTACCCGTCATTTCACTCGGCATAAGAGTGATCAGTTGGTTTCTTTTGAGATCCAGAATGTATAAACGTTGTAGCTGTGCAAAGGCGGGGGAAACAAAGCACAATCCGGTACTCAAGACCAACAGCGGGAGCAAACCCTGCATTCTGGAGTCATTGGTCATTTTCATCATTCTCTCTCAGTAAATGGTTTCAGAGATGCAAGGCTCTCCCATTTGCCAATCCCATACCGGCAGCGCTCCCCTTCGCGCCACATGGCTCTCCACCTGTCATTATGGCAATGCAGCTTAAAATCTGTCAGGCAAAAAGTATATGAGCCGATCGGTCTATCCAGCCATGGCAAGGCACTGTATTTTGAGCAATAAGAGAACTCAAGCCACGGCATGGCTTGACGAGTTATCAACAGGCTTATCCCCCGGTCGGGAAAAACCTCAATCAAAATCTTCCCGATCTCAATTATTTTTAAGCGAGATTAAGGCAGATTGCAAGACCTGAAAGTGAGCAAGCTGAAGAGTCGGCATGAGCGGCCTTCAGCAGAGTGCAGGAGCTGATTAGGGCCTGCCTCCGGCGCCCGCAAAACGGGCTTGTGGTGGAGTCGGCGAGCAGACGGTACAAACTTCATACGGCGGAAACGGGTATTCCGTAACATTCCAAGAAGCACGCCATTAGATTTGGCTGGATTCCGGGTCAGGGCCGGAATGACGAGATTCATTATATTTGCTGCCCGGCTCAATAAGGATAACGGGATAGATTCCCAATGCTTTCTCGGAATGCCCCTCACCGACAAGATGGGGCACAGTCAAGAGGGAGCGCCGCGCTGCCGGCCCTTGCACCTTCCGTTATAATTGCGGGTTTTCCACCAAACGATCGACAGTATGGAACTCGAAAAAAGCTTTGATCCCCGGGCTATCGAAAGCCGCTGGTATTCGCGCTGGGAAGGCGAAGGCTATTTCAGGCCTGGACCAGCAGGGACTGCGGGTGATCAAGCGCCTGCATACTGCATCATGCTGCCGCCACCCAACGTGACCGGCACCCTGCACATGGGTCATGCCTTTCAACATACCTTGATGGATGCGCTGACGCGTTATCACCGTATGCGGGGAGATAACACGTTATGGCAGCCGGGTACCGACCATGCGGGAATTGCCACCCAGATCGTGGTGGAACGCCAACTGGATCAGCAGAGCATTGACCGGCGAGATCTGGGACGTGAAGCGTTTCTCGCCCGCGTGTGGGAATGGAAAGAGGAATCGGGCTCCACCATCAGCCGCCAGATGCGCCGTATGGGCGCCTCCTGCGACTGGTCGCGCGAACGCTTCACCATGGATGGGGGACTCTCCCGCGCCGTGACTGAAGTTTTCGTGCGGCTTTATCGCGAAGGCCTCATTTATCGCGGGGAACGCCTGGTGAACTGGGATCCGGTGCTGCAAACTGCCGTTTCCGACCTCGAAGTGGTATCGGCAGAAGAAGAAGGATCACTCTGGCATATTCTTTATCCCTTCGAAAACGATTTGGGGGGAAATCAGGATGGCGCAAAACCGGAAGGGCTGATTGTTGCCACTACCCGCCCGGAAACCATGCTGGGCGATATGGCGGTAGCTGTGCATCCTGACGATGAGCGCTACCGTCACCTGATCGGCCGCCACGTGCGCCTGCCATTATGCGAGCGGAGCATACCCATCATCGCGGATGCCTATGTCGACCCGGCATTCGGTACGGGGTGCGTCAAGATCACTCCCGCGCATGATTTCAACGACTATCAGATAGGACAACGGCACAAACTCGTTCCGCTCGGCATTCTTACCCTGGATGGAAAGATCAATGACCTGGCGCCCGCCGAGTATCAGGGACTGGATCGTTTTGCAGCCCGCAGGAAAATTGTCGCCGACCTGGAAGAACAGAATCTGCTGGTTGAAACAAAACCGCACAAGCTGATGGTGCCGCGCGGAGATCGCACTCAGGCTATCGTTGAACCGATGCTGACTGATCAATGGTATGTCACCATGAACGGCCTGGCGAGGCGGGGCCTGGAGGCGGTGGCAAGTGGAGAAGTGAAATTCATTCCGGAAAACTGGGCGCACGTATATAACCAGTGGCTCGAAAATATCCAGGACTGGTGTATTTCCCGGCAGTTATGGTGGGGCCATCGGATTCCCGCCTGGTATGACGAGGACAATAACATCTTTGTCGCACATAATCTGGAGGAAGCGCAGCGGCTGGCGGGGGGGCGCAAGCTGGTGCAGGACGAGGATGTGCTGGATACTTGGTTTTCATCCGCGCTGTGGCCATTCTCCACCTTGGGCTGGCCGGAAAAAACGCCGGAGCTTGACACATTCCTGCCGACCTCGGTTCTGGTCACCGGCTTCGACATCATTTTTTTCTGGGTAGCGCGCATGGTGATGATGTCCCTGCATTTCACCGGCAAAGTACCTTTCCGGGAGGTATATATCACCGGCCTCATCCGCGATGCGGAAGGGCATAAAATGAGCAAATCCAGAGGCAATGTGCTGGACCCGCTGGATCTTATCGACGGCATTGCACTTCCTGATCTGATCACCAAGCGCACGAGCGGTCTGATGAACCCGCGGCAGGCCGAATCCATCGAAAAAATCACCCGTAAGCAGTTTCCGGAGGGAATCCCGGCGTTCGGTGCCGATGCGCTGCGCTTTACTTTTGCAAGCCTCGCCTCTCATGGCCGCGACATCAAGTTCGATATGCAGCGCTGCGAAGGTTACCGCAATTTCTGCAATAAGCTCTGGAATGCGGCACGCTACGTGCTGATGAATTGCGAGGGTAAGGATACCGGTTTAGTGGAATCGGTGCCGCTGGAATATTCGGATGCCGACTGCTGGATCATCGGCCGGCTGCAACAGGCGGAAACCGCGGTCGCGCAGGCTTATCAGGACTACCGCTTTGACATGGCGGCCCGCGAAATCTATGAATTCGTCTGGGATGAGTATTGCGACTGGTATCTGGAGTTCGCCAAGGTACAGCTGAATTCCGGCAACGAAGTGGTACAGCGCACGACGCGCCGCACCCTGGCCCGCGTCCTGGAAACGGCTTTAAGACTTGCCCATCCCCTCATCCCGTTCATTACCGAAGAGTTGTGGCAAAGCGTGGCTCCACTGGCAGCCAAGCAAGGGGTGAGCATCATGTTGCAGCCTTACCCTCAAGCCGATCCCTCCAAGCTCGACGACACCGCCATCGGGAATATCGCTGCACTCAAGGAAATGATCAATGCCTGCCGCACGCTGCGCGGAGAAATGAACCTCTCCCCGGCATCGAGGGTACCCCTTCTGGCCGTAGGCGACGTAAAAACACTCGCCGGTTTTTCTCCTTATCTGAAGGCGCTGGCCAAATTGTCGGATATCGAAATCGAACAGGATTTACCTCCCGCCGAAGCACCGGTCGCAATCGTAGGTGAATTCAGGCTGATGCTGAAAATCGAGATTGATATTGCTGCTGAGCGTGAGCGGCTGACCAAAGAGCTCGACCGTGTCCAGACGGAAATGGAAAAGGCGCAAACCAAGCTCGCCAACAGTAATTTCGTGGATCGCGCGCCGGCAAAGGTAGTGGAACAGGAAAAAGAACGCCTTGCCGGTTTCAGCACGACATTGGGAAAACTGAAAGAGCAACTTCAGAAACTGGGCTGCTGAATCGGGTCAAAAAGTTCAAGAGGCGGATGGCCTGCGCTATAATCTCTTGTTTGACAACAAAATGGATCTCGCCTCCCGCCTCGCCAGCGGGCTTTATAAAAAGGAGGAATAATCATAATTGTCTTATTGGGTGGTCCCGGCGCGGGAAAGGGAACTCAAGCCAACTTCATCAAGGAGCATTTCGGCATTCCGCAGATATCGACAGGAGACATGCTGCGCGCAGCTGTCAAGGAAGGCACCGAACTGGGCCTCATGGCCAAAAAGATCATGGACGAGGGCGGTCTTGTTCCGGATGACGTTATCATCGGTCTGGTGAAAGCCCGCATTGCACAGCCGGATTGCAGCAAGGGTTTTCTGTTTGATGGCTTTCCCCGTACCATCCCGCAGGCGGATGCAATGAAGGCTGCCAAGGTGCCTCTCCAGTTCGTCATTGAAATTGATGTATCCGACGAAGAGATTGTCAGGCGCCTCTCCGGGCGGCGGGTACATCCTGCCTCGGGGCGTATTTACCATTTGATATTCAGTCCGCCCCGGGTCGATGAGAAGGATGATGTAACCGGCGAGCCACTGATACAGCGTGATGATGATAAAGAGGAAACGATCCGGAAACGGCTCGAAATCTATCACGCCCAGACCGAACCATTGGTAGAATACTACGCCAGATGGTCAGCTAGTGGCGAAAAAGATGCTCCCAAGTATGTGAAAATCACGGGGGCCGGATCAGTGGAAACAATCCGCGACGCTATTTTTGCATCGTTGAGATAGCTTCAGTCAAAACTCCTGGTGGAACTCAAGCCTGGTATCACCGCCGTTTTAATTCGCTAAGAGAGCAATACGCAGCGGCGATAGTCCTCGTTGCCGTATGCATGATGGCGCCAGCACTGGTGCGCCACGGGAGAAAGCGTGCGTACGCTGACGGTAAATGTTGGAAGATTTAAATAATCAGGGGAGAAATATGGCAGCAAAAAATGCTTTTTATGCTCAATCCGGCGGCGTTACGGCCGTCATCAACGCTTCCGCAGCCGGGGTAATTGAAGCCGCCCGCAAGCAAAGCGGAAAGATAGGCAGGATCTATGCGGGACGCAACGGGATCATCGGCGCGCTTACCGAGGATCTGATCGATACTGGCCAGGAATCCGATGCCGCAATCAGCGCCTTGCGGTACACACCCTCCGGAGCATTCGGCTCCTGCCGCTACAAACTGAAAAGCCTTGAACAGAACCGGCGGGAATATGAACGCCTGATCGAAGTATTCAAGGCTCATGACATCGGCTATTTCTTCTACAACGGCGGCGGCGATTCAGCGGATACATGTCTCAAGGTATCACAACTGTCCGGCACACTTGGCTATCCCATTCAGGCCATTCATGTGCCAAAAACGGTGGATAACGACCTTCCCATCACGGACTGCTGTCCTGGCTTCGGCTCCGTGGCGAAGTACATCGCCGTATCCACGCTTGAAGCCAGCTTCGATGTGGCAAGCATGTCAGCAACGTCCACGAAGGTGTTCGTGCTGGAAGTAATGGGACGGCACGCCGGCTGGATAGCAGCCGCCGGAGGCCTGGCGTCCAGCCCTGAGCGTGAAATTCCCGTCGTCATTCTCTTCCCCGAAATCAGCTTCGACAAACAGAAATTCCTCGCCAAAGTGGATAGCTGCGTCAAGAAATTCGGCTACTGCTCGGTAGTGGTATCGGAAGGCGTAAAAGGAGATGACGGCAAATTCCTCTCCGACCAGGGGGTGCGCGATGCGTTCGGACATGCGCAATTGGGAGGGGTGGCACCGGTGGTGGCGAGCATGGTGAAGGAGGGACTCGGACTCAAATATCACTGGGGTGTGGCGGACTATCTGCAACGTGCCGCGCGTCACATCGCCTCCAAAACCGACGTTGAGCAAGCATACGCCATGGGCCAGGCTGCGGTGGAATTCGCGGTCCAGGGGCATAACTCCGTGATGCCTACCATAGAACGTATTTCCGCCAGGCCCTACCAGTGGAAAGTAGGTATGGCTCAGCTGTCGCAAGTCGCCAATGTCGAAAAAATGATGCCTGAGAACTTTATCACCGAGGACGGGTTTGGCATTACCGACCTGTGCCGGGAATATCTGGCGCCCCTTATCGAGGGTGAAGACTATCCACCCTACAAGGATGGGCTGCCGGACTACGTACGGTTGAAGAATGTGGCGGTCCCGAAAAAATTGAGCGGCTTCACGCTTTGAGTCGCTTTAACCTGGCGTAACCGGAAGCGCATGCATATTGTTCACAGAAGTGTGTACCGGCAGCAAAGCAATCACTGAACAACCGCTGAGCAGCACTCTCTGTGAACGATAACGCTGCATCTTGTATGCGTTTCCCCGTAGCCGATTTTAACTGGAGATTTAAATGAGTACTGGTTTAATCATCGCAATTGGTTGCGCGATGGCGGCACTCCTTTATGGAGTGGTTTCGATAAGATGGATTGTAGCGTTGCCAGCAGGCAACGAACGCATGCGGGATATTGCTACGGCGATTCAGCAAGGCGCCTCGGCTTACCTGAACCGCCAATACACCACCATCAGCATAGTGGGTGTTATTCTGCTGATGGCAATCTTTCTTGCTCTGGGCTGGCAGACAGCCGTCGGGTTTGCTCTGGGCGCTTTCCTGTCGGGGCTGACCGGGTATATCGGCATGAACGTATCGGTGCGTGCCAACGTACGCACGGCGGAAGCAGCGCGGCACGGCCTCAATGCCGCCCTGGATGTTGCCTTCAAGGGAGGGGCCATTACCGGTATGCTGGTGGTTGGTCTGGGTTTGCTGGGCGTAGCCGGCTACTTTGCCCTTCTGATCGGCATGGGCGCAAGTGAATCGCAAGCCACTCACGCCCTCGTGGGAGTTGCCTTCGGTAGCTCGCTGATCTCCATTTTTGCACGTCTCGGCGGCGGAATTTTCACCAAGGGCGCCGACGTCGGCGCGGACCTGGTCGGCAAGGTGGAAGCCGGCATCCCTGAGGATGATCCACGCAACCCTGCAGTAATTGCCGACAACGTAGGCGATAACGTGGGCGACTGTGCCGGGATGGCTGCAGACCTGTTTGAAACCTACGCCGTTACCATTATCGCGACCATGCTGCTGGGCGGCTTGCTCATCACCGACGCCGGCCCCAACGCGGTGCTCTATCCACTGGTATTGGGGGGCGTTTCGATTATTGCTTCCATCATTGGCTGTTACTTTGTCAAGGCACGTGAAGGCGGCAAAATCATGAATGCGCTTTACCGTGGTTTGGCAGTTGCCGGCGGGCTGGCGGCAATTGCCTATTATCCCATCACGACCATCATGCTCGGCGAGGGCGTAATGATCGAGGGAAAGCTGGTTACCTCGACCAGTCTTTACCTCTCCGTACTGGTTGGCCTGGCGCTCACCGCTGCAATGGTGTGGATCACGGAGTACTACACTTCAACTGAATTCAAACCGGTACGCTCCATTGCCGAAGCTTCCAGCACCGGTCACGGCACCAACGTCATTGCCGGTCTGGGTATTTCAATGAAGGCAACTGCCTGGCCGGTTGTTGTCGTATGTCTTTCCATCTGGATCACATACGAACTGGCAGGCCTGTATGGCATTGCCATCGCCGCCACATCGATGCTTTCCATGGCCGGAATCATCGTCGCGCTGGATGCTTACGGTCCCATCACGGATAATGCTGGGGGCATTGCCGAAATGTCCGGTCTGCCTTCGGAAGTACGAGACATCACCGATCCCCTCGATGCCGTGGGCAACACCACCAAGGCCGTGACCAAAGGCTATGCGATCGGCTCTGCCGGTCTGGCTGCGCTGGTGCTGTTCGCCGACTACACCCATGCACTCTCGAGTGGCGGCAAGAGCGTAAACTTTGATTTGTCCGATCACATGGTCATCATCGGCCTGTTCCTCGGGGGCATGGTTCCCTACCTGTTTGGCGCCATGGCCATGGAAGCCGTCGGCCGTGCCGCCGGTTCGGTAGTAGTGGAAGTCCGCCGCCAGTTCAAGGAAATCCCTGGAATCATGGAAGGAACAGCCAGGCCCGACTACTCGCGTGCAGTGGATATGGTGACAAGAGCGGCGATCAAGGAAATGATCCTTCCCTCCCTGCTTCCGGTTGCCGTTCCCCTGATCGTCGGCCTCATGCTGGGTCCGGTTGCTCTCGGCGGGGTACTGATCGGTGCGATCATTACAGGCATTTTCGTGGCAATTTCGATGACTGCCGGGGGCGGTGCCTGGGATAACGCCAAGAAATACATTGAAGATGGCCATTTCGGTGGAAAAGGTTCGGAAGCGCATAAGGCAGCCGTTACAGGTGATACAGTGGGCGATCCTTACAAGGATACTGCGGGTCCAGCCGTGAATCCGCTCATCAAGATCATGAATATCGTGGCGCTCCTGATTGTGCCGTTGTTGTAATTTTTCGCGTTCTCCAAAACACGCCGGACCTTCCGGCGTGTTTTGTTTTGGGACCTCAGATCTCACATATATCCGGAGGGCTTGCTTTATGAATAAAAAAAACGTGCTCACGCTCGACGACGCCAAGATTATTGCCACCGCCGCGGAAGCAGAAGCCACGCGCAACAACTGGCCGGTGGTGATTGCGATCGTCGATGACGGCGCTCATCTTATCCACTTGCTGCGCCTCGATGAAACACAATTTGGCAGTGTCGAAGTTGCAATACAAAAGGCGCGGGCAGCCATTGCATTCCGCCGTCCGACTAAAATCTGGGAAGAACAGGTGGGAGCCGGAAGCATCCGTTATCTGGGTCTGCCAGGCACTCTGCCCATCGAGGGGGGGCTACCGATCGCCGCGGAAGGGCAGTTCATCGGCGCCGTGGGAGTAAGCGGGGTGCGCTCCCATCAGGATGCACAGATTGCCCGGGCAGGACTGGATGCCCTCTTCAAAAATGCCTGAGAAGACTGCTTGACTTAGGGAACCACTGAACAAATTCCTCGCAGCCGCGACGGAGGATTTGTTCAGGGTTCCTTAGGATATATAGCGGATATCCTGCCCTCAAAACCTGCTGCTATCCCTCCTCCTGGCAAGCTGCGGGCAAGTCCGGGGATGGCAAGCCCCCGCAAAAGAATATTTCCTCTTGCGCGCCCCATATTCCCAGGCTTCGTGCGCTATCTGTTTGCCGCCTGAGTTTACTTTTAATTTTCTTCGTATCCCTCTATCAACTTGAGGCTGAGTTAAGGTAGGATGACTCCATAACGTCATCGTAGCCGGCTATTAAACATCTTCACATGAACTCCCCCGAGTTGCGGCAAAAGGCCTTTTTACTAATGTTGATTGCCGTCTCCGTGGCATTCATCTGGATACTGCTGCCTTTTTATGGCACGGTGTTCTGGGCGGCAGTTCTTGCCATCATATTTACACCGTTTCATCGCAAGTTGCAGGCTGCCTTGGGACAGCACCGCAATCTCGCCGCGTTCACCACATTGCTGCTCATTCTGGTCATCGTGATTCTTCCAGTCACCCTGATGACAATTTCACTGCTGCAGGAAGGAACCATCGTTTATCAAAAGATCCGCTCGGGGGAATTGAATTTTGGCATGTATTTCCAGCAGATTGCGAGTGCCTCGCCGCCGTGGCTGGTCAACCTGCTCGACCGTTCAGGGCTCACCAATATGGCCGAGTTGCAGGACATGCTCTCAAGCGGCGTCCTGCGCGGCAGCCAGTTCGTTGCTACGCACGCTCTCAGCCTCGGGCAGAACGCTTTCGAATTTCTGGTGAGCTTCGGCATCATGTTGTACCTGCTCTTTTTTCTGCTGCGCGACGGCGATAATCTGGCGGCCAAGATCAAGCAGGCCATGCCCCTTACCATGGAACACAAACGTCACTTGTCCAGCAAATTCACTACGGTCATTCGCGCAACCGTCAAGGGCAACGTCGCCGTTGCCGCCATTCAGGGTGCGCTGGGAGGTGTGGTATTTTATTTTCTCGGCATTCAAGGGGCCTTGCTGTGGGGCTTCATGATGGCGTTTCTTTCCCTGATACCGGCAGTCGGTGCCGGTCTCATCTGGATCCCGGTGGCGATCTACTTCCTCTTTACTGGCGCTGTCTGGCAGGGTACCGTTCTCATCGCGTTCGGCGTGTTCGTAATCGGATTGGTTGACAATCTCTTGCGCCCCGTCCTGGTGGGACGAGATACGAAGATGCCGGATTACGTGGTGCTCATCTCGACACTCGGGGGACTGGTCCTGTTCGGCCTCAATGGCTTTGTGATCGGGCCAGTTATCGCAGCCTTGTTCATGTCCGCTTGGGACCTCTTCGCCGCAGCGATGGATACTCCCAGGATCGAAAGAAAGGATTGACGCGCAAAATAGCCGTCGTATAAAGAGATCAGAAGATTTATTCTGAAGCTGTTTGCCGCGCTCGCACGACATCTCTCGTTTCGTGACTATCCTCGCGAGAATCCCGGCATTGCCATTGTCCATGAGCAGGAGAAAACCCGCTGCCGGAGCCTGCACCCTTACGACTCGCACGCCTATGACGAATGCAAAGAAGCATGGATCAAAGGTCGAAGCGGAAGCGCTTGCCAGATTGAACCGATGCTTATTAGGGAAACCTTCTCTTTGCCTTGGCAGAAGACAGCAGTAGGGATTTTCTGACCTCAAAAATATCCAAGAAAGTCGCTACCGTCAGGAAAATTTCATCCGGAGCCGAATCGCCCAAGCGAAAACGCGCCCCCCAAGCAGCCATCTCGCCATAACCGACATTTTGGAATCGAGAGGCAGCGCATGACGGACGGGAGACCTGGACACCTTCACCGCGCTCAATACTGCTTTTGCAATGATTTCCGGGCCGGGAGCTTCGGGTTCTCTCGCCACCAGATTGTGTACGCCCGCAAGAAGTTTTTCATAGGCTGCAGGGTGGGGAATTCTCTCCATCGCCCTCAACTGGTTAGGTACAAACTCAGTCTTTATCAACCCGGGGGCGATCAGCACGACCTTGATGCCAAACTCCATCACTTCCCCTCGCACCGCGTCAGTCAAAGCTTCGATGGCATACTTCGAGGCCGAATACCAACCGAAACCGGGAACCGAAATCCTGCTCAGCGCGGAAACAATATTGATGATACACCCCGATCGCTGCTCCCTCATATGCGGAAGCACCGCCTGCATGAATCTCGCATAACCAAAAAGATTGACTTCGAGCTGCCGATGAGCGGTTTCGAGCGGAACACATTCGACGGCCCCCGGCTGACAGATCCCGGCGTTATTCACCAGCACATCGATTCGCCCGCGGGTCGATATGATGCGGGCTACCGCGTGGCGGACAGCTTCGTCATCGGTCACATCCAGGCAGATGGGCTCGATATGGCTGGAGCGTATCTGTTCCAGCCTGTGCATGCGGCGGGCGAGGGCGAATACATAATATCCGTTCTGGGCAAGAAGTTCTGCTGTTGCCCTGCCGATACCACTGGAGGCACCAGTTACCAACGCGATGTTGTCCGCCATATGTTTCTTCCTTTTAGGGTTGCCATTCCTTGGGCTTTCTATACATAATGAGTCAGGCACATGGGTCGCCCGGCAATCCTGGTCTTGTCACACGACAGGTCTCGGGTTTCCCTGCCCGAACCACAATGTGGGTTGCCAATGCAGTGAAATTCATCCTCCGATACTTCTTTATAGTACCTGCCACACCGCGAGCTGGTTTCTCCCGAATACCTGATCCGTATATTCCATGAGGAGAAGATTATGAAAACTGTACTGATCACCGGCGCAAACCGTGGGATTGGACTTGAATTCGTCCGTCAATACGCAGCGGAAGGCTGGCGTGTTCTTGCCTGCGCGCGCCATCCCGAGAAAGCAGGAGAACTTCAAACGCTGGCAAACCAGCAGCCGGAGCAGACAAAGATACATACGCTTGATGTTGCCGACCACCGGCGAATCGACGAACTGGGACAGTCTCTTTCCGGCGAATCCATCGATCTGCTTCTCAATAATGCCGGCATCTATGCGGAGGCGCATCGTTCGGGAATATTCAGGAGCGAGGATTACGAAGCCTGGATGCGCACGTTTCTGGTCAATACCATGGCGACACTCAAGATGGCCCAGACATTTACCTCACAGATCGCCCGGAGCGATCAGAAAAAGATTGTGACCATCAGCAGTAAAATGGGCAGTATCGAGGACAATGATGGCGGGGGAAGCTATATGTACCGATCCAGCAAGGCGGCGGTGAACATGGTGGTCAAATCGCTTTCGATTGATCTGAAACAGGCGCGAGTAATTGCGGTGGTACTGCATCCGGGATGGGTGAAAACAGACATGGGAGGACCGAATGCCTTGATCTCCCCTGTTCAAAGCGTCTCCGGCATGCGGCAGGTAATCGATCGCCTCACTCTTAAGGATTCCGGCAGGTTCATTGAGTACGACGGCAAGCCGGTGCCGTGGTAGGGCATTCCTGCCGGATTGATTACTCGTCTGGCCGCCATAAGCTCCCGCGCTCCGGTTATTCGACGATTACAGCCGTGCCGCTTGCCGAAACCATGAGCATGCCATTTTCTTTTCCCAGTACCTCGTAGTCGATGTCGATGCCCACTACTGCATTCGCTCCAAGGTCGTGCGCACGCTGCTGCAGTTCCTCGAGCGCAATGTCCCGCGCGCGCTGCAACTCTTTCTCGTAGGTGCCGGAACGTCCACCCACCAGATCGCGGATTCCCGCGAAGAGGTCCTTGAATATATTGGCGCCCAGAACTGCTTCGCCTGCCACCACCCCGCAATATCGGGTAATACGCTTCCCATCGATGCCCGGTGTTGTAGTGAGTTGCATATTTCTCCTGTTCAGAATTAGGGAACCGTTAAAGAGTCACGACGCTTCCATCGCAGCAGTAGCGCATCTCCAGTCCCCACGGGAGATACCGCTCATGATCCGCCTGCTTTGGGAGGCCGCTTGCGAAGTTTCTTCAGGGGCCTTCGCCCTGGCGTACCATCCCGGGATCTGGGTTGTTCTGGAGGTGCGGCACCTTGTACGGCACCTTTACGGCGGATATTCCGATCCGGCGTGGTGGACCGGTTTACCGGCGTAAGCGCGATTTCGAGTTCGTTGATCTCATCCCATTGGGCTTCGGTACGCTGCCTCTCCGGTATCGCAAGGAGCTGCTGCAAACGCTGATACGGAAGAACTTGTTCTGGCTCATCCATGATATATTAACGTGCCGCTTTGCTGATAATTATTATCATTTATAATATTAGCCTTTCTGCCTTTATATCCGGAGTAAATCAAATGCCCAGTGCGCGCCTCAATCGTTATCTTACCGCAATGATATGCTGTGTCACGCTATTTACCGCAGATGCATCCGGGGCGGAGGACGTCGTCGTCTATTCGGCCCGCATAGAGCAGCTCATCAAACCCATGTTCGATGCTTTCACCAAGGATAGCGGCGTTGCTGTCAAATTCGTCACCGATAAGGAAGGCCCCTTGCTCGCGCGCCTTAAGGCAGAAGGCAAAAACACTCCGGCTGACGTACTGCTCACCACCGATGCCGGCAACTTGTGGGAGGCGGCGCGAGAGGGATTGCTCCGCCCGGTGGAGTCAGAAATACTCGAAACGAATGTTCCCGCTCATCTCCGAGATCCTTTGAAGCGGTGGTTCGGCTTATCGATACGCGCCCGTACCATCGTTTACAACACCAACAAGGTAAAACCCTCCGATCTTTCAACCTATGAAGCGCTGGCAGATCCCAAGTGGAAGAACCGCCTGTGCATACGCACTTCCAAGAAAGTATACAACCAGTCTCTGGTGGCAATGATGATTGCCGAGCATGGAGAACCGAAAACCGAGCAGATCGTAAAGGGCTGGATTACCAATCTTGCAACCGATCCTCTTTCGGATGATACCAAGGCTATGGAATACGTTGCTGCAGGGAAATGTGACGTCACTATTGTCAATACTTATTATTACGGGCGCCTGATGAAAAAGGACCCGAAACTACCGCTTGCGATTTTCTGGCCGAACCAGGACAACAGTGGCGTCCATGTAAATATTTCGGGTGCAGGCGTGACAAAATATGCGCATCACCCTCAAGCCGCGATCAAGCTGATCGAATTTCTATCCTCGGAAAAAGCGCAGAATCTGTTTGCCGACGTAAACATGGAGTATCCGGTGAACTCCAAGGTCAAAACCGATCCTGCCGTAGCCGCGTGGGGCAGTTTCAAACAGAATACGATAAATGTGAATAAAGCCGGAGAACTGCAAGCGGAAGCGGTAAAACTGATGGATCGCGCCGGCTACAAGTAAGATATAACCGGGTGATGGTCGAGTGGAGGTAGAAGCGCTTAGCGGGCCCGGGACGGGAACGGAGACGACGGATAGTCAAGGCACAAGAAAGTGGTTTTTCAGCTTTCCCACCTCGAACCGTCACGCTTCGCATGGCTGGCGCCTGATACCCCTTCTGGTCGCCGCGCTCGTGCTGATACCTGTCGGCACAGTCGTTTCTTCGCTTTTTACCCCGACTGGCGAAGTCTGGCAGCATTTGGCAGAAACCACCCTGCCTGACCTGTTGGTCAATACATTCTGGCTTGCCCTGGGCGTACTTGCCGGCGTTACGCTGTTGGGCGTGAGCCTGGCGTGGTTTACCGCCGTATGCGAATTTCCCGGGCGGCGATTCTTTTCGTGGGCGCTGCTGCTCCCATTTGCCATGCCCGCGTACGTGACCGCATTCGTCGCACTGGGCCTCTTCGACTATATCGGTCCTGTCCAGACAGCGTTGCGCGAGTGGTTCGGTCCTGACCTCTTCTGGTTCCCAAATGTGCGCAGCAGGACGGGTGTCATCCTCGTCATGATTCTGGCATTTTATCCCTATGTCTATCTGCTGGCGCGCAATGCCTTCCTCACCCAAGGCAAACGCTCGCTGGAAGCGGCGCAATCGCTGGGACTCGGGCGTACTCAAGGTTTTTTAAAAGTGGCGCTTCCCATGGCGCGGCCGTGGATCGCCGGCGGCGCCATGCTGGCTTTGATGGAAACCCTCGCAGACTTCGGCACGGTAGCGGTCTTCAATTACGATACCTTTACAACCGCCATTTATAAAGCCTGGTTTGCCATGTTTTCCCTCCCCGCCGCCTCTCAACTCGCGTCACTGCTTATTGTGATTATCTTTGCCATGATCATCCTTGAGCAACAGTTCCGCTCCCGGATGCGCTACGCGGAAATCCGGCAGAGTGCGAGGGTTCACCTCATCGCGCTTTCTGGTTGGCAAAAGTGGGGAGTCACAGGTTTTGCCTCGATCACACTGTTTCTTGCGTTCCTGCTGCCAGTCGCGCAGCTTGCTGTATGGACAACGCACGTTTTTGCGCGTGATTTTGACCAGAGATATCTGGAATTCCTCTGGCATTCGCTCCTGCTGTCCGGTTTTGCAGTCCTGCTCACCTGCTCGGTCGCCCTGCTCATGGTTTATGCTGCGCGCCGCCATCCCAGCCGCGCCACACGTGCGGCAGTGCGCATTTCCACCCTTGGCTATGCCTTGCCCGGAACTGTTCTGGCAGTGGGAATTTTCATCCCGATAGCCTGGCTCGACAACCAATTGAGCGAAATAGCCATGCAGCTATTTCACATGGAAACCGGGCTGCTTATTCAGGGCACGCTCGCCATCATGCTGATCGCCTATATGACCCGCTTTCTCGCGGTAAGCTACAGTCCTATAGACAGCGCCATGCAGCGTATCACCAGCAGCATCGATGAGGCTGCCATGGGTCTCGGCTTGAGTGGATGGTCGATGTTGCGCCGCATCCATTTGCCGATGCTGAGGAGTGGAATATTTACCGCCGCAACCCTTGTGTTTGTGGATGTGATGAAAGAAATGCCGATCACGCTGATGACCCGGCCTTTTGGATGGGATACCCTGGCAGTAAGAATTTTCGAGATGACTTCCGAAGGCGAATGGGAGCAGGCCGCCCTGCCTGCGGTGGCGCTGGTGCTGGCAGGTCTGCTACCACTGATATTTTTCATGCGGCAAAGCGAAAAATAGTTCGCAAAAATAGGTCGGAGCGCATCATGGAAACACTGCTTGAGCTACGCTATATCCGCCATGCCTACGGGCAGCAAAGGGTGGTGAACGACCTGTCATTCACCCTCGGGAAAGGAGCCATCGGATGCCTGCTGGGCCCGAGCGGTTGCGGCAAGACTACGGTGCTGAGATGCATTGCGGGTTTTGAGCCCGTTTCTGCCGGGGAAATCCTGCTCAATGGGGCTGTGATCAGCAGCAGTAGCGTCATGATTCCCCCCGAAAGGCGTCATATCGGAATGGTATTTCAGGACTATGCGCTATTTCCCCATCTGTCCGTCACGGACAATATCGGCTTTGGCCTGCATAGCATGCAAAAAGACGAACGTTCTGCACGCATCGCCGAGATGCTTCAAACCGTAGGCCTTGCTGATTCCGCAAAAAAATACCCCCACCAGCTCTCGGGAGGGCAGCAGCAGCGGGTAGCGCTGGCCCGCGCTTTGGCGCCCCGTCCGGAATTGCTACTGCTGGACGAACCCTTCTCGAATCTGGATGTCAGTTTGCGCGGTCGCCTGAGCCTGGAAGTGCGGGACATCCTCAAAAGCCAGAATGCCACGGCTATTCTGGTAACCCACGATCAGGATGAAGCGTTTGCCATAGCGGATGAGATTGGCGTGATGCACCACGGTGAAATCCAGCAGTGGGATACGGCCTACAATCTCTACCACAAACCCGCCAATCGATTCGTTGCCAATTTCATTGGAGAAGGCGTTTTCCTTCCTGGAAAAATGCTTGACCAGCAGCAGGTGGAAATCGAACTGGGCACGCTGGCGGGGGACATACCGCATCAATGCGCACCGGACTGTCAGCTATGCCAGAAGGGAAACACGGTGGATGTGCTGATCCGCCCGGATGACATCGTGCATGATGATGCCAGCCCCGTACAAGCCAAGGTTATGCAAAAAGCATTCCGGGGCGCCGACATCCTGTATACGCTGCAACTACCGGGCGGCAGTACCGCCCTGTCGCTCGTTCCAAGCCATCATAATCATGCGATAGGGGAAAAAATAGGAATCAGGCTGGAAGCGGAGCATGTGGTGGCCTTCAGCCAGGCTGTACCATGACCAAGCCCTGTTTCCGGCCGGCGCCAGCGCAGTAACGCTTTTCCTTGTCGAGGAATTTTGAGCTGATGTGGGTTCTCGATACCGATATTATTTCTGGCGGGCGGGCAAGGCAAATGTTGCACTGCTATAAACCATTACACTGGAACGCTCGCCCTATGCAGGCAATCCCCATTCAGGCACCCCCCCATCCCGGGATAGGTGTCATATCCTATCTGCTGCGGGTTGAAAAACGGGTCCATTCCACGCCACTTCAGGACATTGCTGCGACTTCAGATCTGGTCTTTGGAGTCTGATCCGATTCCAGCGTTATTCTCGTAGCTTCGCTCGGGAGGTGTTTCCGCTGAGGTGGAATGATCGCGGTGGGCAAGTTCCGATGCCATTCTCTGATGAAAGGCAGCCTGTTTTAAAGTTTCCTCCGCGGCCCGCTCGTATTTATGCAATAAAGCTGAAGTATGCGATTGCTTATCTTGCGCCTGCCTACCATAAAGATAGCTTTTTTCTTCGTAATGCCGAAGCAGTTTCTTTTGATCCTCTGCCTTTATCAGCATTTCTTTTGCGGTATTTCGATATTGCTTCGCCAGCTTGTCGTGGTCGATATAGGTTCTCGCATTCTTTTCAGCCTTGTGAATATCATCATTCTGCGCTTCGAGAGGACTCATTTGCGCGCAGGAAGCCAATAGAGCAATCGCAGACAAGATCGCAGCAGCTGTTCCTGATTTTGTTTTCATGATAGTAATGAACCCAAACAGAATGAAAGCAGCTTCATCCTAACTCAGTCCATACTATTGAGTATATTGGGGAAACCCTGGTTTTTTACTAAGGGAAACCCTTATGCAAGTTTATATGGCGAAAGTCCGGTAAGTCCCCCGCCCCCTAAAACGCCCTGTCAATGCCGCTATTGGGCTTCGCTCCAGTGGGTGGCATAACGTATCAAATCGGCGCCGTCTTTCAAGTTCAATTTGGTACGAATGTTGAAGCGGTGCGTTTCGATAGTTTTAATACTGCGGCTAAGCAATTTGGCGATTTCCTGACTGCTATGTCCGGATCCGATCAAATGCAGTACCTCAAACTCACTGGGGGTCAGGCTGTTAATCAAAGGCTCTGGCTCCGAATTTCCGCCTGCGACCCGATTCAACAGCTTGGCATGCATGGGCTTGCTCAAATAAATATTTCCCTTTAATACCTCGTGGATAGCGGTTACCAGCACTTCACCCGGCTCCTGCTTCATCACGTAGCCGCGCGCCCCGGCCCGCAAAGCGCGTTCCGCATACACGCCTTCATCGTGCATGGAGACGACGAGTACGGGTAGTGCGGGGAGCAGGGTGTGTATGCTTTTTATGACCTCAAAACCGGAGAGAGTCTTGAGGGATACATCCATTAAAACGATATCGGCATGATGTCCTGCCTTGAGCGTGGCGAGCGCTTCGTCGCCGTCACCGGCCTCTGCAAATACCTCCATATCTGGCTCAAGATTGATAAGCATTGCCATGCCGTGCCGCAACATGGCATGATCGTCCACCAGCATTACCTGTGCTTTCGAAGCTGCCATCCCGGAAAACTCCTACATCATTCGCATTTCGAGCCGCACTTCCACTCCGCCTTCGGGATGCGACACGAATTCCAGTATTGCGCCAAGCTGCCGGGCGCGATATTGCATGATTTTAATACCCATTCCTGGAGTCGCTCCCTCTTTTGTGTTAAAACCGGCAAAGCCGCCGCCATCATCGCGTATCGACAGAGAGAGCATTTCTTCCTCGGAATCCAGCGAAATTGTCACATGCTGTGCGCTCCCGTGGCGTATTGCGTTATTGGTGGCCTCTTGGGCAATCCGGTAAATATTAAGCGCAAGATCCTTATCCTTGATGAGAACTTCATTTTTGCATATAAAATCACAAGTAATCTTGTAAGTGATTGCGATTCTGGATGCAAATGCCCGCAGTGCGGCCACCAGGCCATGGGTCTCCAGTTCAAATGGGAGCAGCCCCTGCGCAAGCTGCTTGCATTGCATCACGGCGATCTGTGCTTGAGTCGCGATGGAAGCAGCGACGGTTGCGGCATCCGTACTCCCCAACGAGGATATTTTTTTCTGCAGCGCTTTGGCCTGATAGCCAATCGCTGCAATCTGCTGCCCGAGATTGTCGTGTAAATCCTGGCCGATCGAACGCTGATGTTCTTCCGCTATGGAAACCAGGGTTTGCTCGAGATGTTTGCGCTCAAACCATCTCCCCAGATCAGTCGCAACCGCGTCGATGAGCCGCTGTTCTTCCGGCACCAGGAAAGGTTTGTCTTCGGGATAGAAGACACGCAACTGGCCGCAGGAATGGTTGTTGGCGCTGATCGTCGATTTCAGTTCGTGCGTAAGACCCTGACCGTGGTTCTTGGAAGTGAAGCGCTTGCCATCGAGTTCGATCATGGCGGTAGCAATTTCCGGAAATTGCATCGCGGGTATCAGGTGCTCGAAAATCTGCTGGCAGACGTTGTCCACCGATAATTCCACTCCCATGCCATGGCGAATCTCGTAGAGGCAAGTGATTTCTTTCAGACGCTCGCGCAACGCCTCGTCGATCTGTTTGCGCTCAAACCACCTTCCCAGATCAGTTGCGATCGCGTCGATGAGCCGCTGTTCTTCCGGCACCAGGAAAGGTTTATCTTCCGGATAGAAGACCCGTAGCTGGCCACAAGGATGGGCGTTGACGTTAATCGTCGATTGCAGCTCATGCGTGGCACCTTCGTCGTGATTCTGGGAAATGAAGCGTCTGCCGTCGAGCTCGATCATGGCGGTAGCAATTTCCGGAAATTGCATCGCGTGTATCAAGTGCTCGAAAATCTGCCGGCAAACGTTCTCCACCGATAATTCCGGCCCCATGCCCCGGCGAATTTCATAGAGACAGGTGATTTCTTTCAGGCGCTCGCGAAGCGCCTGACTTGCGTCAGCATGTTCATCCACAGGGGAATGGACGGAGTTGAAGTGCCTTTTATCCCGGCTGATCATTGAAGGCTTTCATAGTTCGATCACTTCAGTCTCTCACCTCGGCCGTTCCATGCCATGAATTTGAATACTTTGCCTAGTTTATATCAGTCATACCCTTCGTTCATCATTGCCCGCAAAAAGTCCCCGTCTTCTTTCCCACCTCCCAAACGTACTTCAGTACAGGTGTACCTCGGTCCAATAGGCAATACACCCAGCATCGGTAAGATACGGAACTGCTCTACCTAGCCAGAAAGACGGCATTAACGGCTTCTGATCTAGGAGTAACGACTTCGACGCATTTTTGCGCACGCCTCGATCGCTTCGGGCGTTACTGCACCGGGAAACCATTCCGTTAGACTGGCGTGGACAGAGAAGCAATCAATAACCACTTCAAATTGAAAACAAATGAACAGATATCTGTCAGAGCTTGATCAGCACCGTTTTGGCGTTATCACTGTAAAGGCCGAGGGGCTCGAATCAATTGAAGACTTAGAAGAATGCATTTCATTCAGCAATAACAACAAGGCAGATCTACTCATTGCCAGGCTTGACGCGAGCAAAATTAATGTAGTTCACCAGCTTGAAACTTTGGGCAGCATTTTATGTGACACGCTCATTTATTATGAATTACGCTGTCTCCGCGTAAAAAATTCAATTCCGACCGCTCACACGGATGAAGAGCCATTTCGGTTACGAGAAGTAATGGCAAGAGACCAGGTAGCAGTTACTGATGTTGCTCGGGAGGCGTTTTCAGAGTATGTCGGACATTATCATTCCGATCCTATGCTTAATAGGCATGACTGTGATGAAGCATACGTTTCCTGGTGTGAGAAGACGATAAAAAATGCCGGAGAAAGCAATAAAGTTATTGTTGCTGAGGATGGGAACGGAATCTGTGGGTTCCTTACGATGAAGATACACAACGATAAACGCCTTGAACTGGTATTGAGCGGGGTTGTGAAGCGCGTGGAGGGGCGGGGGGTCTATCGTCGCATGATCCAATATGCAGTAGAGTACGCAATCAGGACAGGTTTTAAGCGGATTTTCACCTCAACACAGATTATCAATCTCGCTGTTCAAAGAGTATGGACTGCTCAAGGATTTTTACCCCAAAAATTTGAATACACATTCCATAAATGGTTCAAGGCGAATATCAAGCCCGTTCCGATCGCAAACAAACTTCATTTCGGGTAACCCCAGCATAAACTGTGACGTTTCACCCACCTGCTTTGGCTAATCTACTTCAACCCGACCTGGAACCTTCTTTATTACTTGTGCTATTCACCGGGAATGTTGCCTCCTTTATCACCGCTAACGGCCGACCCATGCTGTTGACGTGCATACGAGACAGGTATTCCCCAATGATTCCGAGCGCAAACATCTGGGCTCCGGCGAAAATTGCAATTATCGATGCGAGAAATGGAAATCCTGCCATTCCGCTCCCATAGAGGAGATAGCGTCCAAGAACATACATCAACAAACACATGCCAAGCAACGTAAACAAAAAGCCTGTCCAGCTTGCTAGCTGAAGAGGGAAAACACTGTATCCTGTGACCATATTTAATGTATGCCTGACCAGTCGGGCTAATGTATAGCCCGAGGCTCCTACTGTACGGGAATCATGGCGAACCGGGATTGCAGCAAAGTGAGTAGTTGCCCAAGTCAGCAAAACATCAATAGAGACAAACGGGTTGCGATAATCCTTGAAGGCATCGCGAAGATGAGTTTTAAACACGCGATAAGCACTGATATGTCGCGACACATCACCACCCATTGCATGTTCAAGCATGCGCTTTGTAATGAGCGAAGCAATATCTCGAAGAACCCCATGTTTTTCCTGACAGGGAGTGCCGTATACTACGTCATACCCTTCCGCAAGCTTGGTTAATAGAGCGGGAATCTCTTCGGGCGGATTTTGAAGATCATCGTCCATAGTGATGATGATCTCAAAACGAGCAGCCCTAATCCCGCTCAGGATGGCGTTATGCTGGCCGTAATTGCGGCTATGAAGCATTCCGCGGATCCGTGCATCAGCCGCAGCCAAGGCCTGGATGATCTCCCATGTTTGTCCTCCCCCCCCATCCTCAACAATAATAATTTCATACTCAGGACACACCGATGGAAGTACCTTACCTAATCGGATACACAATTCGGGCAGCGTCCTTTCAGAGCGAAAGGCCGGAATGACTACAGATATACGGGGTTCAGAATGTTTCACAGGGCTATACGGGGAAATCGAGGAACAATGATCTCTATCTTCTGTACAGGGTTTTCAGGCCGATGATATATTGAGAAAACATGGGATGCCTTACAAAAAAGAAATCGCACCAGAGTTTCTCACCGCTATAAATTCGAGGCTCTCGCGGCCCGAATCTCTTCCGCCAGCTGCAGCACTGACATTGCATAATTTACGCTGCGATTGTAGCGGGTAATGACATGGAAATTATTGAAAGCCAGCCAGTGCTCCTTTCCATTCTTCGCTTCCAGTTCAAGTAGTGATGCCAGTCGGCCAGCCGGAGCATGCCAGCGGGGAGTCACCCCCCATTGTCCAATCTCCGCCACGGTGTAGCGCGGGGGGTATCCAGAATATAAAACTTCCCTGTAATCTTCGCCATTCACCGTTGCGGGGACCACTATCAGCTGGCCTGCTTCCCATCCATAGCTCTTCAGGTAATTGGCGACGCTCCCGATTGCATCCGCCGCGCTGCCGGATAAATCGATCTTGCCGTCATTATTGAAATCCACCGCGTATCGCCGGTAACTGCTGGGCATGAATTGCGGGATGCCGATTGCTCCTGCGTAAGAACCCCTGATACTCAAGAGGTCAGCCTGCTGGTCCCGTCCCATCAGGAGATATTGCTCCAACTCTCCGCGAAAGAAGGCCCCGCGGCGGGGATAGTTGAATGCAAGCGTAGTCAGGGCGTCGAGTATTCGGTGCTTGCCGTTTTGCGTCCCGTAAAAAGTTTCGACACCGATTACAGCTGCAATGATCTCCTCGGGAATCCCGAAGTCCCTGCGGGCACGCTCCAGTTCCAGAGCATTTGCGTTCCAGAAGGCTACACCCGCGGCAATACGCTTCGGCGTGACGAAGACGGGCCGGTATGCATACCACGGCTTTGCGGTAGCAGGCTGTGAAATCGCTTTTATGATTCCCTCCTGATACTGGGCCTGCCCAAGAATGTCCTCCAGTTCAGCCTGGACAAAGCCGTGTCTTTCGACCATTTCGCCGATGAAATTTTCGACTCCCTCTTTTGCTTTCTCTTTTGTCTCCTCTTCGATCTTCCCTTCAACCTGTCTTTCGATTCCTCCTTCAACCTTCCTTTCGATTCCTCCTTCGATCTCCGGGCGCGGCTCAGCAACCGGAGGAGCTACCGTGGTTGCCACACATCCCGTCAGTGCAAAAAAACCGAATGCATATATCAGAAAGCGCATAAATTCACCTGCATATAAAAATCCAATGGTTTACCCGTACTGGGGTTTTGGGGATAGCCAATAGTTCGGGACGTATCAGGAGTACCTCGGCAAATAAATGTACGATTCTATTTTTCATCCTTCAAGTCTCGTCCCCCCACTCCCGCCATCCCTTGAGCAAGGGAAAATAAAGTCCTCGCCTTACCGGCTGTCCTTCCACTGCCTGCACGAGTGCAGCATACCGATCCAGCTGATCGCGATAGCGCTCCTGCTCGCGATCGAGAAATTCCCCCATATCAGCGCCTTCGTGGCTGCTTGTCTTGTAGTCAACGACCCATCGCTGACCCGCCACATCGCGAAAAGTACGGTCTATCACGAAATCCATGTATTGGCCCCCGATGTGGCCGGTCATGCGCAACTCGCTGCGCGCCTCCTGCTGCGGTCCCAGTAGCCAGCGTCCGCGCGGCTCGCTCACTGCGTGGGTGAGCGCTGCCATTACTCTTTTTACGGCAACATCAGAATCATCCTTACCCGTGCTGATCGCCCCGCATGCAATCAACTGGCGCCGGAAAACATCCCGCAGGTCGATGATGCGAGCCGCGTTCCAGTCAGCGAGCCCGTCCTCGGCAATGCGTTGCAGCCATTTGTGGACTATATTGCCGACAAGCCTGGCTGTCTCGCCCGCCCAGGAATATTCGACTTCCCTCCAGGGGGGCAAAGGAGACGGGCCTGCTTCCCATTGAAGGGCGCGCGGGGCGGGCGGGAGTTCCCAGCCGGATACCAGGCGGCGAAGCGACTGGTCGATCACGGGTTTGTCTCTCGCCTCCTGCTCTTTATTGTCGCCGCACGACGCCGGGTCTGAAAAAACTGCTTTTGCTGCAGCCTCCCTATAAAAGGATTCGACCGCAGGCCAGATTTTGCTCAACAAAGTCCTGGCCGGCGGGGGTCTGAGTTCAGCCCCGCCTTCATTGCCGCTGATAACGCCCGTACTGCCAAGAAGATGCAAACGCTTTCTGGCGCGTGTTGCAGCCACGTAGAGCAACCGTCCATCCTCAAGGCATTCCTTCTCGTCATCGAGCTTTTCAATCCACGAATAGATTGGATCGCTCCCGGAACCGGTTTCCTGGATGGGTGCGAGCAACAGATCGTTCCTCCCGCCGCTTTCCTCTTCTTCCGTTTCCGGCCATTCGTCGCGCAAGTGCTCCATCCACATGAAGAGCTTCTTTTCATCGCTGCGCGACAAGCGGCCGAGCCCGGGTACAATCACGCAATCGAACTCCAGTCCCTTGGCCTTGTGGATGGTCATGATTTGCAGGGTACCGTCCGCTTTCGCGTCAGGCAAGGCGGAAAGCCCTGTCAACCCTTCCTCCAATGCCGCAAGACTGCGAATGCTTCCCGCTTCTTCATGCGACTCGAGATAATCAAGGTAGGCGGAAGCGTCTTCCAGCCCTGCCTCATCTTCGAGGCACGCCGGGCCGCCCAGCGCCAGCCACGCAGCTTCAACCGTTGCCCGCAGGGATTGCCGATTCCGATTGGCCATGCATGCCTTCAATACATTGCGCACCCGCAGCAGCCGTTCATAGCCGTCGGCCGAAACAAAGGCAATACGATTTTCATCCTGAAGCCACTCCCACACGGTGCCGCGACCGGGCCCGGCGTTTTCCTCTCCCTCTTGCACGGTGCCGGGAGCGCTCGCCTCATCAGATTGATCGGGAGCAGCCGACACAAGAGCATGGAGATCTGCAAGCGTAAGCCCGCACCATGGAGCTCTCAACAGCGCAAACCATGCCAGCCGATCCGCCGGGTGCATCAGTGCGCGCGTGAGGACCAATAGATCCTGCACCACGGGCTGCCGGCCCAGTCCTTCGATTTCGATCGCGCGGAAACGTAATCCGGCTTTTTTGAGGCGAGGCAGGATTTCCGCCAGGTGGCTGCGATTTCGAACCAGAATGGCAGTGGTGGAGCAATTCTCGTCACGCTGCGCCCGGGCGACAATCTCCACCACTTTCGCTCCCTCGGCCCCATGGTCATCGTTGAAGAATGGGTGCACGCTGACGGCAGGATCTGGCAATGCGGTGCGCACGGCAACGGAGGGTGAGTAGCGTACCGAACCTGTGGAAATATTCTCGCGCTGCGGCATGACACTTGCGAACGTCGCGTTAACCCAGTCCACGATACCGCGCTGCGACCGGAAGTTGGCGGAGAGTGAAACTGGACCGAGTGTCACGTTCCCAAATCCGGCAGCGCGGGCACGCAGGAACAGCCCGACTTCAGCCTGGCGGAAGCGATAGATGGATTGCATCGGGTCCCCCACCACGAACATGCTGCGTCCGTCGCCCGGCTCCCATCCTGTCGTCAGTTTTGTAACCAGCTCATACTGGCTGATCGAAGTATCCTGAAACTCATCTATCAATAAATGCCGAATGCGATAATCGAGTGCGAGCGCAAGATCTGTCGGCGCCTCGGGATCACCCAGGGCGCGCAATGCTGCCTGCGCCACTTCGGTAAAATCCACCTTGCCATGCTGCTGAAATACGAGCTTGAGCTGCGCAACAGCATAGGGTAGCAGTCGGGTGATCGAACCGAGTATTTTCCACTGCCCCTCTGTGTAAGCAGGCGGCGGCAGCAGGCGAATATCGTGCAGCGACTGGCGAAGCGAACCCTCGTCATTTTCGGCCAATTGGGAAATCAATCGTAACGCCCGCTCTTTCCAGGACTTTGCAATTTCTTTTTCGGCTTTGGTACCAGAGCCGGGTGGAAAACCTTCCCTGACTGTATGCTGCTTGCGCCAATCCCCTCCTCTCGTAAGGAGCAATTCCGAAATGGCGCACCAGCAGAAAACATCCTGCTCCTCACAACCAGGCAGAATGTCGAGCGCACCGAGCCGCTCATATTCAATCGACAGACTAGCGCCATTGGCCAGATTGCTGCCCGCATATCTGACCAGTGCGAGCAGTTCATCCTGCGCGACAGGAGGATGGGAGGCCCATAATGCGCGCACGCGCCGTAATGTCTGCCGGCGTGCGTTTCTTAATGCCGCTTCCAGCTCGTACCGCTCTCTGACATGAACGTGCCGCAACCAGTGGTCCCGAAGGGCCAGTATTTCTACCAGCAGTTTTTCTATACGTCCGATATCATTATCGAGGTGCTCCAGCAAACACTCGACATCTTCGGCAACCGCATCGTCGCCGTCAAGCAGAGCAAGGGTGGCGCGCGCCGCCTCGAGATATAGATCGGAGGCGTCATCCACCGTTTCCGGCTGCCCTCCGAATCCGGAGAGCACTGGCATCTGCCGGGTAAGGGAAGCGCACAGCGAATCGAATGTTTGGATGCGTAGCCGAGCAGGATGGTCAGCAAGGCGCCAGCACGCCTCCGCATCCCGTCGCAGCACCGCATGAGCCAGTGTTCGCGTCGTTTTTTCATGTTTGCTTTCCTGTTCGGCTTCCTGGGCTCCTGATGAGTGAGCCGCTTTTTGGGCGGAGGCCAGCGCGGCCACCAGCCGCTGGCGCATCTCGGCAGCTGCCTTGCGCGTGAATGTAATCGCCACCACCTCCTCCGGTTCTTCGACGCAAGCCAGCAGTTTGAGGTAGCGTTGAATCAGAAGTCCGGTTTTACCGGAGCCGGCCGGGGCCTGCACAATGAATGAGCAGGCAGGATCGAGCGCCTGGCGCCGTTCCGCCTCATCCGGCGGAACACTCGATGCATTCTGCTGCAGCGGGAGCACAATACTCATTCTTCCTCCCCTTGCGCGGTGAAATCCGTGGCTGCGCGCTCGTAAATGCGACATAAGGGCTGAACATCGCATGTACGACAGGTCTGTGGATATTTCTTGGGGTCGACTTGCGAATGACCGTTGGAAAAATCGGTAACGACGCTTACAAGAGCCTCAAACCACGCTGCGACGAGCGCTTCCCACGAGTCATATCGATCAATATGGCGTGATTGCGCAAACCCTTTTACGTCCGGTAAAAGATCGTTGTCGCGGGCAAGCGCGGTGTACCGCATTTCCCCGGCCCTGACTTGCGCAAAGGCAATGGCTGCAGCGTTCACCTCAGCGGCCACAAGATAGAGCGGCAGTTGAGGCTCGTCCGGGCGCTCCCCCAGCATCGCGTTCACGGAAGGCGCCCGTGTTTTGTAGTCGATGACAATCCGGCGACCGTCGGCGAGTTCATCCACACGATCCAGCCGGGTGTCCAATGCAAGCCCGCCGATTTCGATGCTCTTTCTAGCCTCGGTGGAAACTACAGTGAAATCGCCTCGCTTCCTCTCTTCTTCGAGCCATTCTCGGGCCAATCTTACCAGCCGCCGCTGCTCGACCCGGGCAAGACGTTCTGACAAAGTATGTGAATGCCTCGCGCTCATGCGTGCAATGACTTCCCCCGCGGCACTGGTCAGCAGCGTTCTCAACTCGTCCTCAGCCAAAGCGTCGAGTGCGCTCTTATTCTTGATCCGCTCCCATACCTGGGCAAGCATCTCGTGAACCAGCGTGCCGCGCTCTCCCGCATCAAGTCCAGGATGAGGCGTCTTCAAACCTTCCGCATGCAAACGATGTAGCGCCAACGCGCGGAATGGACAGGCGGCCTGGTCTTTTATCACCGCCACCCCGCCGCGGGCTCTGCCCTCTCCTCCTTTGCCAGAGACTATCCCGGGCGCCGGCTCATCCTTTATTCGCTCAAGTCGGCGTCCCTGATGAATCAGATCGCGATGTTTCACATAATCCGGAAGCAGACCGAAAAGCCTGATATCGCTGGTAGCAATATGTGCGATCAACGGACTTGGCGCCAGCTCACGTGTATCACTGCTTCCGCTATGCCGCGCGTGACTCAGAATAACTTCCTTCGATGCGGCCAGCCATCCCTCCGTAAAACGGGACGCAAGTTCGAGAGTGGCTGCCGGAGAGCCCAGGGGCAGTCTTTCGGCGCGCTGCAGCTCGATCGGCAGGAACGGGTTCGGGCGTGGTTGCAGCGGCCAGGCCTCATCCGATAATCCCATCACCCAGAGATGATCGAACATCATTCCGCCAGCTTCAAAGACCCCGAGTATCTGGATGGGAACATCCGGCGTCTCCGGCTGAAACAAGGTATCGGCAGCCACCCCGCGCAGATGTGAGATAGCCTGGCGATAGCTCATGCCGATGGTAACGTTATCAAGCAGGGCTAAACCCGCGAGGACGTCCTGCCATTTTTTGAGCGTCTGATATTCTGAAGAGTCAGGAGCTCTTTCACCTGGAAATCCGACGAGCTGCAGGATATCGGAAATTGCTCTTGCCAGCGTGGAAGGGCGCTGCACATCTGTCGACATTTTTTTGCAGAACTTTTCGCAGTCCCACAACAGCTTCACGAGGAGGGGACAGTTCGCGTTGTTTTCACGCTTTACCAGTACAAGCAGGCGTTCGAGTGTAATCACAGGTTCGGCACGCTTGCGCAATTTTGCATCCAGCCGTGCGCGGGGAAGCATTTCAGTCTCCGCTCCCGCCAGGAAGGGAGATCGTAACAAGAGGCTTGCACGCTCGAACTCGATTTCTCCCTGGATAAGCTCAAGCACAAGGAATGCAGTATGTACCAGCGGATACGAACTCAGCGCAACGCCCAGGGATATGTTGAATGGCATATGCCGCGGTACGCCGGGAAGGGCTTGACGGACATCCGGATCCATCACCGAGCTAAAGATTCGTACGAGGCTACTCCGGTACTCCGAAAGCGGGGGGACCACTATGCCGACGCGAGCCGTGCTATCCTTCTCGATTCGGGCCCGCGCCCACACCGCGGCCTGATAAATCTCGTCATTGCTGACGTCACATTCCACCCGGTGCACAGTCCGGTTTGGGGAGTACGGCACTTCGAAGCGGTGCGCGGCCGGATCGGTTCGTGTCATCTCATCGACCTCGCAACCCGCTTCCTCAAGCTTTGCCAGCAGCGCAGCCCACTGCGGCGTAACGCTGTCGAAACCATAACAAATCAGGCGTTGCGGAATCGCGATACCAGGGGAACCGCACAACCCGGTTACAAGCGTGCAAAGACGTGCATGGTCGATCTGACGAGCCTTGCGGGTTACATTTTTATAGCGATGCGACCAGGCGCTGAATGCCCTGCAATCCTCGTTCAACACGAATTTCCCGAACCGGGGGAGCAACTGCCACTCATGGGCCAGCCTCCACGCCTCCCGGGCCAACCGTGCGCTTTCTGCCACCGAGAGCAAGAGGGGAGCGGCCGATTGGACGACAACCTCCTCCCACAAGAACTGCTCCTGTGCAGATGTAAGCAGCTGGGGCAGATGAGATGCATGAGTGGAATAAAGCGCATCTTCGTAGATGCGCTCGATAAATGCGGAAACGGGCAGAATGTCGGCTGCAGCCCAGGCAGAAATTCCTTGCGCTGCCTGGATTCGATCGAACTCGCGCCTGAGGGTGATGGCGAGCCGCGTGTTGGGAGTCACCACCGTATCGCCGGCTTTCAATCCGGCGATACGGTTTACAACAACTTCGGGGAAAGGAATTTGTAGAGAATGAGGAATGGCAGACATGCCGCGGCAAGCCACCGCTATTGAATCAGCGTTCCAGCTTTTCCAGTTTTTCCGTCACTTTTGCCCAATCGTCGGCATCAGGCAGCGCATCCTTTTTCTCGATGATAGGTTTCCAGGATTTGGATAATTCGGCATTGAGTGCAATGAAATGCTGCTGAGTTCCCGGCACATCGTCCTCAGAGTAAATAGCCTCTACCGGGCACTCAGCTACACACAAAGTGCAGTCGATGCACTCGTCAGGATCAATCACCAGAAAATTGGGCCCTTCCCGAAAGCAATCCACTGGACACACATCTACGCAATCCGTGTATTTGCATTTGATACAACTTTCAGTTACTACATAAGTCATGACAGATCCTTGCTGAGCTCTTGGAGAATCCGCAATTTTACCAGAAATTTTATGAACACCACTATAACCCCCAAGACCCCGAACCATACTGCAATCATGGGTTTAAGACCTGTGGCCTCACTCTGCCCTGTCACCGGATAGGGCTGGACTCGGGAGAGTCTGCCGGATATGGAAAAGGAGAAGGAAAGGTGTATTACTGACTGGCATCTGCTCCTGCAAGAGACGATTGCCGGGCAGGAGAAGGGAGTGGCGGAAATGCGGAGATTGCTTTGTGGATGACTGATGAAAGGTTATTTCATCTCGGCTATACAGTTCCTTTGTAGATTTTTAATCGTCAGGCTATTTTTCTGGCTCTCCCTGCCCCCTGTTGTCCTCAATCCAAAAAGGCCAACAACAAGTCTCGAATTCCCCATCGAGAAAAATTACCTGGAGGAACTTGATGGGCAAAAAGCTGTTTTCACTTTAAAATAACAAAAACATAACAAAAAAATCACAATTAACCGATTGATTACCAAGAAGGGAACAATGATGAAAAAAGCAAAGCTCGTTGCTGTTTCATATATTTTTGCTATTGTGACCGCATTGTTGACGACAGCGGTTTCATTTGCAGAAGCGACGGAGGATGCGGATGCCAAGAAGATTCATAATGCTATAACTCTGAATGATTATGAGGCCAGAGCAAAGAACCACGAAGATGCAGCAAAGGAAATGCAAACCAAAGCGCAGGAGCAAAAACGGCTGCTTGAGCAGTACAAGGCTAAAAGCTATCTCTATGGAAGGCAAGCTCAAGATCTGCAAGGGCATGCTCATGCCTTGGCACGCAAATACGACAATGCCGCAAAGGCCCATATCAAGGAAGCCGAATCCTATCGGGGAATGGCAATACAGCTCGCGGAAGATACATTCTGCATCCCTCCGACAAAAAACGAGCATTGCTGAAGTCCGCGGTGTTATTTAAGGCCGCTGCAGGGCAGTAAACCTGACGCGTAGAGCATGAATCTCAAAAGCGGGGAATGGATTGGCATCGCGCCGCTTCGAAAAACCTTCCCCGCTTTGCTTCCCAGCAGGAATAGAAGCAAGGAATAAAAGCAGGACTACTCAGGAAGCACGCCGCATCGCACCACTCGTTTCATGCACTCCTCCTCCGTGGCTGATTGGCTCAGTGATGGAAATGGGTACGGGCAATTTCAGCAGGACATAAAGATTGGCAAGATTGTCGCGGAATAACTGGTCGAAGCTCGATACCGCGTAAGGCGGATTATAGTCCCCCAACCACCAGAACCAGTCGGAGCTTTCGCAGGACGCAAGCTGCCGCTCCGCTTTCTTTCTTTCGTCAGGGGTCAGGCGCCCACTTTGCATGACAAGATCATAACTGTGCTTGGCGGCGCTCAGCAGATCCCACGCACGGTTCTTGTCCCGATCCCCGATCCAGGTGGAGAAAGTTCCATACACCCAGCTGCCGGCGGTCAGAAGCGGCAGGCGGGCCGCTTCCTTCTCGTTCTCGGACGCGATATAGTCGCGATAGGTCGTGGAATGGATGGAAGGATGGTTTTCCAGAATTTCGTACAGATCATTGAGGAAATAATATCCATTGTAAGGATAGTATTCCCAGGCATTCTCACCGTCGAGAATCACGCTCACCACCGGTTTCTCTCCCGGCAATGCGCTGTGCCCGATCTCCTCCAGAGATCGCACCAGGTGCTCGGCAGCGTCCCGACCAAACCACTTGGCATATTCGAAACCGATCATGTCCGACAACTTCTCGTCCCGGAAGAAGCAAATGACATCGCCTGATTTGCCGTCAACCCGATATGGCCGGTAAAGAAAGCGGCTCCTCTCCGGCAGAGGCTCGCCCGGATAGGAGTGACGCAAACTGTTCGCCAGCACCCCTTCGCCACTGGCGCACCACTGGCAACCTTTTTCACCCAGTATCTCAAGTAGCGGTGCCGATACCGCTCCTTCCGCCGGCCATACTCCCTCGGGTCTTGCGCCAAAACGCGCGGCATGGCTTTCAATGGCGGAAACCAGTTGGGATGCGACGCGGCTCCGCCCGCCGGGATAAACCGGTTCGATCGGCAGAGCCGAACCCGGCACACTTTCGCGAGCGGATGAAAAATCGATCAGCAAGGGTGCGAGCGGATGGTAATGCGGTGTGGTGGAAAGCTCGATCTGCCCCGACTCCACCAACTTGCGATAACGAGGAATCAAGCCCTGCACAACCTCTCCGATCACATCGAGCAACTGCATTCGGTCTGCATAGCTGAAACCCTTCGCCTGGGTCATCAACTGGATCACAACCTCACTGCTTCGCCGCACACTTTCACCCGTCCAAGCCAGGTGATACCAGACAAGCAGATCCGCAAGATACTGGCCGGAAAGATAGGTCAATTCCCCATCTCCGTATTCCCTCAACATTTCATGGATGTCGTACAGGCGTTTGTACGCGGGATATGGCTGCATCATGGTCAGATGATTGCTGCGAAAACAACTGTCGAAGGCGCGTAACCGATCTTCTTCGGAAACGTCATCCAGGCTGGGGATAGCCAGCAACCGCAACAGCGGATCCCGGATCTCTCCGGAAGCAAACTGGGTGGCATAGTCCTCGAGCTGATCGAGCAATACCGGCACGAAATTGACCACCGCCTTCATGTGGGGATGAGCCTCAAGGTGAGCAGCCATATCGCTGTAATCCTTGATCGCATGCAGGTATACCCATGGGAGCATGAATTCGCCGGTCTCGTAATTGCGATAATCCGGCTGATGCATGTGCCACAGCAAGACTAATTGTACTGGTTGCATATCTCGCACACCTGTTTGATCAACCTTATCCAGCTCCGTTTCTATTATCTTACGTAATGTATCTTTTGCCCCAGCATTTCCGGAGTGACAAGCGTAACACCCGTTTCCGTCACATAAAAATGCTTTCTGTCTTCCACCGGATCAAATCCCACCTCCAGACCGGGAGGAATGATGCAGTTCTTGTCGACCACTACCCGCCTCAACCGTGCGTTTCGACCTACATCCACGTTCGGCAATATCACCGAGTCTTCAAGCACGCTGTAACTTCGCACCTGCACATTGGAAAACAATAGCGAGCGGCGCACGGTTGCCCCGCTGATAATGCAACCTCCGGAAACCATGGAATCCAGCGCCTGCCCTCGCCGATCATCATTATCAAAGACAAATTTGGCCGGAGGTAGCTGCTCCTGGTGCGTCCAGATAGGCCAGTCCTGATCATACAGGTTCAGATCGGGCGTCACCTGAACCAGGTCGAGATTGGCTTCCCAATACGCCTCGACTGTCCCCACGTCGCGCCAATACGGTACGCCAGAAACCATGTTCACGCAACTGTCCGAGAAGCGGTGGGTGAACACACGGCTCCGTGGAACAAGATGCGGGATCAGATCCTTGCCGAAATCATGCGACGAGTTCGGATCGTCGTGATCACGTATCAACTGATCGAAAAGAAAATCAGCGTTGAAAACGTATATTCCCATGCTGACAAGTGCATAGCCCGGACGACCTGGAACCGCTGTGGGAACTGAAGGCTTTTCGGTGAAATCTGTCACCCTTCCGTCCTTGGTTACACTCATGACTCCGAAAGCACTCGCCTCTTCCAGAGGAAGATCGATACAGGCAATGGTCATCTCGGCGGATTTCGCAATGTGATCGGCCAGCAATTTGGCATAATCCATTTTGTAGACGTGATCGCCGCCCAGGATCAGTACGTAATCCGGATTATGACTCCGCAGGATGTCTATATTCTGGTATACGGCATCCGCTGTTCCCTGATACCAGCTTTCTTCGGTTCTCTGTTGTGCCGGCAACAGTTCGATGAATTCCTGAAACCGTCCGTCAAGAAACCCCCATCCCTGCTGGATATGGCTGATCAGGCTTTGCGCCTTGTATTGCGTTGCGACACCAATGCGGCGAATACCGGAATTCACGCAATTTGAAAGAGGGAAATCGATGATACGAAACTTGCCGCCGAAAGGAACCGCAGGTTTCGCCCGCCAATCGGTCAACTGCCGCAGCCGGGTGCCACGGCCGCCGGCCAGTATCATTGCTATTGAATTACGTGTGATCTGGCTATAAGAGCGCAAGTCAGCCGGCAATTTCATTCACAACCTCCCTTGAATTGTCGCATGGGCGACTCTTTTATCATTATATTACTGCAGTTGCAGCAGTTTTCTGCAGCTAAATTGAAGGAAGCGCAAGCGCCTTGTCTGGCCTGACTGTTTCTTCTCCGCCTGCTCCTCTCATGGAGTGCCCCCAGGCCAAGCCTGAGATTGCCAAAGTCATTGCGGAACGGGCTAAAATAGCATAGCGAAAAAATTATTGTGCAGGGATGCGCGATAAGCTGTTAGCGCGATTTTGGACATCTCTCCGCTCCTAAAATATCCCTCTTTCCCTCCTGGGACAACAATCATGTTCCTGTGCAGTGTGAATCCTGCAGCAACCGATTAACCAAGCCAAATCAAGAGGAGAAGCAAAGTGGCCAGAAGCTACAAAATCATCTTCGCCAACAATCAGAAGTCTTTTGCAGTAAATGCTCTAGCCCTTGCATGCGACGGCTCGTGGCGAGATGCGGTCCAGCGCTATAACGGTAAGCATGATCTGGCGTTTATCGACGTGAAAGAAGAGAACGCGGCCCACTTGGAAGAAATGCTAGAGCAGGACGACAACGTTCTCTCCTACTTATGTACTGATCATTAAAAAGAGACGATCCCAAATCCGAGAAGGCTCGCAATTGCCCGGACTGACGCAGCCCCGATTTGGAAAACTCCCGCAGCACGGAACACGCTGCGCGTATGCAGTGAAAATGGACAACGATATGCGCCACCGGCAATGCAAGGCCTGCTCCAGTGCATCATGACTGAGCGCGAACTTGAACATATTCTCTCTGCCCTTTGCCATATGACAGGCAATATTGCGTTCGACCTTCCTGACGATGCCCCGCGAAAACTGCAGCGTTGCTTCCAGCTCCACGCTCTGCTCTCGCAGTTTCTTGGCAAAAATCTCGCGCCCATTGTGTAAATCGGTCCTGCTCGTATGCAGTTGCCGCCCTCGCTACCCTGACTATCCACGTTATAATCGATACATGCGAGCGTATCCTACAATACAGCGCCCCTCCATCAAGCGAGACCCTAGGTTGCATGCCCTGCTGGCTGGACGCCTGCACGATCCTTTCAGTTTCCTTGGCCCCCATGTGGAACATGGACATTGGGTGGTGCGCGCCTTCCATCCCCATGCTGCAAGCATCTGGATCAACACGGATGACGGTTTCGAAAGCATGACAAGAGCCCATCCTGCCGGAGTTTTTGAATGGTGGGGACTTATACCCCTGCCTCTGCCTTATCAGCTACGCATCGAAGAGGCTTCCTTCGAAGCACCCGCACATGTGTATGATATTTATGACGCCTATGCGTTCCCTCCACAAGTTTCGGAACATGACCTGTATCTGTTCAACGAAGGCCGCTTGCATCAGGCTTACAGGATGCTCGGTTCTCATTTGGTGGAAATGGAAGGGGTTGCCGGAGTTCGTTTTTCCGTTTGGGCACCGAATGCGGAGCGCGTCAGTGTGGTCGGAAGCTTTAACCGCTGGGATGGACGTATCCATCCCATGGTCTCCCACGGCGCGAGCGGAGTATGGGAATTGTTTATCCCCGGCGTGCCGACGGATTCATTTTATAAATATGAAATCCGGAATCGGGATACCGGCGCGATCCTTCTCAAAACGGATCCTTATGCGCGCCATTATGAAGTACGTCCCGGCACTGCTGCCCGTGCCCCATCCGCCAGCAGGATGACATGGGGCGACGCGCGCTGGATGGCTCAGCGCGCAGTATGGGATTGGCTTGCCACCCCGCTCAATATTTATGAAGTTCATGCCGGGTCATGGAAACGGCACGCGAACGGAAGTTTTTATTCATACCGGGAACTTGCCGATCACCTGCTCCCGTATGTGCGGGAAATGGGATACACGCATATCGAGTTGCTCCCTATTTCGGAGCATCCCCTCGATGAATCCTGGGGTTATCAGACGACGGGTTATTTTGCCGCAACCAGTCGCTACGGCACATCGGACGACCTGAAATTTTTCATCAACGCCTGTCATCAGGAGGGAATCGGTGTAATCCTGGACTGGGTCCCCGCACATTTTCCGCAGGATGCTTTCGCCCTGGCCCGATTCGATGGGAGTGCCCTATATGAACATGAGGATCCACGCATGGGACTGCATCAGGACTGGGGCACGCACATTTTCAACTACGGACGCAATGAGGTGAAATCGTTTCTCCTTTCCAGCGCCCACTACTGGCTATCGGAATTTCATCTTGACGGGCTGCGTGTCGATGCTGTCGCTTCCATGCTCTATCTCGACTATTCGCGACTTCCGGGTGAATGGCTGCCCAACAGATATGGAGGCAGGGAGAATCTGGAAGCCATCGATTTTCTGCGTGAACTGAATATCATGGTGCATCAGGAATTTCCGGGGGCGCTGACACTTGCCGAGGAATCCACTGCATGGCCGGGTGTATCCCGTCCGACTTATGTCGGCGGGCTGGGTTTTTCCATGAAGTGGAACATGGGCTGGATGAACGACACTCTGGTGTATATGCGCAATGATCCCGTCTACCGGCGTTTCCATCATGAGCAGTTGACGTTCGGGCAGTTATACGCATACAGCGAAAACTTTGTGCTGCCGTTCTCCCATGATGAAGTGGTTCACGGCAAAGGTTCGCTTCTGGGCAAGATGCCTGGAGATGCATGGCAACAATTCGCCAACCTGCGCCTGCTGTTTACCTATCAGATGACATATCCCGGGAAAAAACTCAACTTCATGGGGAATGAATTTGCCCAGGGGCGTGAGTGGAATTCATCGCGCGAACTCGACTGGTATCAGTTAGGCGATGGCTGGCATGAGGGAGTAAAAATGGCAGCGCGAGACCTCAACCAACTGTACAGTGCCGTCGCCGCACTGCATCAACGTGATTTCGAGCCGGAAGGCTTTTCGTGGGTGGATTGTCACGACGCGGATAACTCTGTGATCAGTTATCTGCGCTTTGCACGAAACGGTTCGTTTGCTCTGGTGGTACTCAATTTTACGCCGGTGCCACGCTACCGTTACCGCATCGGGGTGCCCACATCGGGAAGCTATCAGGAAATCTTCAATAGCGATTCTCGTTACTATGGGGGCAGCGATCTCGGTAACATGGGAAGTATCCGCACCACCGGCCAGCCTTCCATGGAACGGATGGATTCAATTGTTATCACCCTGCCGCCGCTTGCCGGGCTCATTTTCGTTCATACTGATCTGCCTGCAATCAACACCGACGGATAAGGGAGCAGGTTGATCCTCGAGACAAGTCCATAGCCCTGGGAACCCCTGAACAAATCCCTCACAGGCGCGACGGAGGCTTTGTTTAGAGTTTCCCTGGTAATGCTGCGGCAATAATCAATAATGGTCCTCAGCATACGGGCGCCCCATAGCGATATGCCTATGCTCCCCGCCCGAGTTAAGTCCAGCTCCCCACAATGAACAGTAAACGGAAAAAGCCATGACTCCTGCACAATCCTATCCGCACCTCGACGTTCTATTCATCACACCCGAGATTCACCCTCTTAACAAAACCGGAGGGCTGGGGGAAGTGAGCGCCGCCTTGCCCACCGCCTTGAGTGAACTCGGAATGGATGTGCGCATACTCATTCCGGGCTATCCCCAGATACTCAATGGATTGAAAAACAAGCAGAAGATAGCGGAGTTTGCCGCTCAATCCTCATTTCCGGCAGCAACACTGCTATCGGCAAGGTTGCCATTTGGCGCCTCTGGCAATGTTCCACTGTTCATTATTGATTGCCCGGAACTCTACCGGCGTGACGGAGGTCCCTACACCGACCCCCAGGGGCACAACTGGCCCGATAATGCGATACGCTTTGGTCTTCTCTCAAAAATCGGCGCCATTCTGGCAAGCGACGCCAGCCCTTTGGACTGGCATCCGGACGTTGTTCATTGCAATGACTGGCAAAGCGGCCTGGTACCTGCCTATCTCCATTTCCATAAGGGAACAAAGGCAGCATCTCTGATGGTGATTCATAACCTCGCTTTTCAAGGGGTGTTTTCTCCCGAGACTGTATCTCAACTGGGATTGCCTCAGACCAGCTTCCATACCGAAGGGGTGGAATATTATGGAGGCATGTCCTTCCTCAAGGCCGGGCTCTACTATTGCGACCATATCGTCACTGTAAGTCCTACCTATGCGAGGGAGATTCAGGTTGCGCCTCTCGGTTTTGGAATGGAGGGACTGCTTTCCCTGCGGCACGAGCACATCACGGGCATCGTGAACGGCATTTCCGATGAATGGAATCCTGTCAATGATCCCCATCTTGAGCAAAACTATTCGATGGATGATCTGTCCGGCAAAGTCATCAACAAGGCAGCGCTGCAACAGCAACTAGGGCTTACCGTCGATCCTGATGTTCCGCTGTTTGGCGCAGTGAGCCGCCTCACTTATCAGAAAGGCTATGATCTGCTTTTGCGGATCATCACACAACTGATTGACATACCCGGGCAACTCGTTATTCTGGGGAGTGGCGAGACGATGCTGGAGCAGGAGCTGATGCGGATGGCAAGAAATCATCCCGGAAAAATGGCGGTACGTATCGGTTTTGACGAAAAACTCGCGCATCTGATAGAGGCAGGGGCTGACTGCTTCCTGATGCCATCAAGATTTGAACCCTGTGGCCTGAATCAGATGTACAGCCAGTGCTATGGCACTCCTCCCCTCGTTCATGGAACGGGCGGCTTGCTCGATACCGTGGTTGACTGCACGGCGGAGAGCCTGGCTGATGGAACCGCCACGGGTTTCGTATTTCATGAACTGACACCCGAGGCCTTTCTGGGGGCATTGGAGAGGGCTGTTGCGGCGTATCGGGACAAACCGGTTTGGGATCGTCTGATGCGAAATGGTATGGTACAGGATTTCAGCTGGCGTGCCAGCGCAACCGACTACCGGAAAATCTACCTGTCGCTGCTCAATCAGAAACGATAGGCCCCAACGCAAGGACCCTATCTGCACGACGGACAGAGGCAGGTAGAGAAGAAGACAGGGGCAGATGAGGAAACCTACAGCCACACCATCATGCCCATCTCGAATGGATGGGTCAATAAGGCATGATAGGGATAAACCCGGATATAGTAGTCCAGCTTGCCACACAAATCGGGCGTATGGTCCAGTTCGAACAGGTGCTCCGCCGATTCTTCCTCGATACCCCTGAACTGGAAGCGGACGTGCTTGAACGAGCATAGCGTAGTCTTTTTCAATCGACGACAGATCAGCAGTTCGACCACCACATCCTCCGGATGTAACCCGTTCAACCGGACGGCAACACGAAAATCCACTGCCTCCCCGAAGCTGATCTGGCTGAAAGGCTTATCCAGGCGTCGGATCGTAACCCCTGGCCATGCTTCTCTTACGAACGCTTTCCAAGCGGCTATCTTCCTTGCATTGCTGAAGTCATCCGCCGCATAAAGCGCGCCCTGCTTTTTTGCCGGCAGGTAAAACTTCATGGTGTATTCGGTTATCATGCGGGTGGCGTTGTAACGCGGCAACAGCGACTTCATCGAGTTCTTGGCCATCTTTACCCAGCCCGAAGAATAGCCCAGCTTATCGCGGTTATAGTAAAGGGGGACTACGTGATCCTGCAGCGTTTCATAAAAATCCTTGCTTTCCTCCTTGTCGCGACGCACTGCATCCATATTCTCGGGTCCCGGCTTGATGGCCCAGCCATTCTTTCCGTCATAGCCTTCCCCCCACCACCCATCGAGGACGCTCAGATTGATGGTTCCGTTTATGCCTGCCTTCATGCCTGAGGTTCCGCTTGCTTCCAATGGATACACGGGACTGTTGATCCATACGTCCACGCCGGCCACCAGACGACGGGCAAGGCGGAGATCATAATCTTCGACCAGGAGAATCTGGCCCTCGAATTCGGGCATTCGCGCAATCTCGCTCACTCTCCGGATCAAATCCTGTCCAGGCACGTCGGCAGGATGCGCTTTTCCGGCAAAGACGATCATCACCGGGTGTTCCTGGTCAAGCATGATTCTGCGCAACCAATCGAGATCCTCGAATAGCAGGGTCGCGCGCTTATAGGTGGCGAAGCGCCGGCCAAAGCCGAGTGTCAGGATGTTCGGATTAATAGGATCGGTAAAGCGCAGAAGCCGGTCAAGATGCGCTTCGGAACCATGATTCCGGGCATTCTGCGTGGTGAGGCGCGCGCGTATGCCATAGAACATTTGGGATTTCAGAGTTTGCCGGACACTCCAGAATAGATGATCAGGAATGGTATCGATGCGCGACCAGTATTCTGTATCGCACATGTTATTGCGCCACTCGTATCCCAGGTAGCGGTCGAACAGGTCGGCCCATTCCTGCGCGAGAAACGTGGGAACATGCACTCCGTTCGTGATGTATGACATCGGATTTTCTTCCGGCTCGATCTGCGGCCATACATCCTTGCAGATGCGCGCAGATACATTCCCGTGGATCTTGCTTACACCATTCTGATAGCGCGAAGCCCGGATGGCGAGATCGGTCATGTTGAAATCATCACTCCCCGGGACACGCCCAAGCGCGAGAAAGTCCTCGCGTGTAATTTTGAGATCACGATAGAACGGCTCAAAATAGGCATTCATCATGTCGTCGCTGAAGTGATCGTGGCCGGCCGGCACTGCCGTATGAGTCGTAAATACGGTGCTTGCGGCTACAGCTTCGAGCGCCGCGGGAAAATCCAGGCCTTGCTGCACGTGGCCGCGAATGCGCTCGAGCATCATGAAAGCCGCATGGCCTTCATTGATATGCCATATCGTCGGCTCGATGCCCATTTCTCGTAGAGCGCGGATCCCGCCCACGCCAAGCACGATCTCCTGCTCGATGCGCATCACTCTGTCCCCCCCATAGAGCTGATGTGTGATGTCGCGATCGCCGGGTGAGTTTTCAGGGAGATCCGTGTCCAGCAGATACAGACTTACATGTCCTATTTTTGCCCGCCAGACCTTTATCGCCACCGGGCGTTGCAGCAATTCCACTTTTATTCTTACTTCAGATCCATCCTCCCGCAGAACGGGCGCAACAGGCAAATCCGAAAAATCCGAATCAGCATAAATGACCTGCTGATTCCCCTGGTTATCGATCGTCTGGAAGAAATATCCCTGACGGTAGAGCAAGCCGATGCCGATCAATGGCAGGCGCAAGTCACTGGCGGCCTTACAGTGGTCCCCTGCCAGAATGCCAAGTCCTCCCGAATAAATCGGGAAACTCTCATGAAAACCAAATTCGAAGCAGAAATAGGCGATCTTGTCGCTCGGATTCAGGCTCGCATCGATGCCATTCCACAACGTCTCCGAATGATAATAGTCATAAGCGGATACTATGCTATTGTAATTGGCCAGGAAAACCTGATCTTCGGCTGCCTTGAGCAGCAGCGTTTCATCCACCCGCTTGAGGAAAGCCTTCGGATTATGCCCGACGGCTCCCCACAGACTTGGGTCGAGGCGTGAGAACAGCGAGCGCGTGGCTCGATCCCAGCTATACCACAGATCGTTGGCAAGGTCTTCGAGACGTGCCAGCCGAGGCGGTATCTTCGGGGTGACAGCAATGGTAAACAAGGTGCCTTTCGACATGCTCAATCTTTCCTGAGAAGTTGAAAAATGAGGTACGGAAATAGCCTGCCTAGTCCCGGGATTTTTTTATATCGGTCCGACTCATGGCTCTACCGCCTGCATGAAATGTTCACGGTAATATTTCAGCTCCGCAATGGAGTCGTATATATCCGACAGCGCTTCATGCTTGCACTGTTTCGTCACGCCCGCCAGAATTTCTGGCTTCCAGCGTTTTGCCAGTTCCTTCAAAGTGCTTACGTCGAGGTTCCGGTAATGGAAATAGGCTTCCAGCCGAGGCATCCAGCGTGCCAGAAAACGCCGATCCTGGCAGATCGAATTGCCGCACATTGGCGAAACTCCGGCGGAAATATGTTCTTGAAGAAAAGCAATCATATGGACTTCCACTTCGGCTTCCGTCAGCCCGGATGCCCGCACCTTTTCCACCAGGCCCGATTTTGCATGCGTGGATTTGTTCCAGCTATCCATTCCCTCGAGCACCGACTCGGATTGCGACAAGACCAGCACCGGAGCTTCTGCAAGAACCTCCAACTGCGAATCCGTTACGACCAGAGCGATTTCGAGTATGCGGTCCCTGTCCGGGCTGAGCCCGCTCATTTCCATATCGATCCAGATGAGACGGCCATTGTCTTGTGTCATAATTGAATCGCCCTGAATTTTCGACATGTAATTGTGTCATATCACTATTGATCAGTCATCCTTCAACCGTAATCCTGATTTGGGGCAGTACAACTCCAATTTGCACATGCCTACTTTCACTATCATTTTTCTTACCGTCCTGGCCGTCACTTCGCTTATGCGAATGTGGCTGGCGAAACGGCACATCGATTACGTCATTTCACATCGCGATCAGGTCCCGCGGGATTTTTCGTCACAGATATCATTGAAGGCGCACCAGAAGGCAGCTGACTATACTTGTGCGAAAACCCGTCTCGGATACGCCAGCATCCTGCTCGATGTTGTGCTGCTGTTGATACTCACCCTCGGAGGCGGGCTGAACACTCTCCATACCGTTATATCGAACTGGACAAGCGATCCGTTGACGCAGGGGGTGGCGCTTATCGCGAGTGTCATGTTCCTGGCGAGCGTAGTTGGCGTACCCCTGAGTTACTATCGTACCTTCGTGATAGAAGAGCAGTTCGGGTTCAACAAAATGAAGCCGCGCATGTTCTTCCTTGATCTGGCAAAGCGGTTTACCCTTGGAATCGTGCTGGGCATGCCGCTGCTGCTTGCCGTCCTGTGGTTGATGGAAAAGATGGGTGAATACTGGTGGTTTTATGCCTGGCTGGCATGGATGATCTTTAACTTGCTGGTACTGGCGATCTTCCCTACCTGGATCGCCCCTATCTTCAACAAATTCACTCTGCTGGACGATGTTTCCTTGAGAAGGCGGATTGAAGAGCTGATGCGGAAATGCGGCTTCAAGTCCAGCGGTCTTTTCGTGATGGATGGATCGCGCCGCAGCAATCATGGCAACGCCTATTTCACAGGATTCGGCAAAACAAAAAGGATTGTCTTCTTCGATACCCTGCTGTCCCGGCTGGATGCACAGGAAATTGAAGCGGTGTTAGCGCACGAGTTAGGGCATTTCAGGCGTCATCATGTCATAAAGCGCATTGCCTGGACATTCGCCATGAGTCTGTTGTTTCTCTGGGGCCTCGGCTACCTGATGCAACAGGGCTGGTTTTACCAGGGATTGGGTGTCTCGGTTGCGACAGTGCCCTCCACGGCGATGGCGTTGTTGCTGTTTTTCCTGATAATGCCTGTGTTCACTTTCCCGTTTCAGCCACTGGGGAGCCTGTACTCGCGCAAACACGAGTTTGAAGCGGATGAGTATGCAGCCCACCATGCTTCCGCAGCTGACCTCGTGCGCGCGCTCCTGAAACTTTATCAGGACAATGCATCGACCCTCACGCCGGATCCTCTGCACTCGGCATTTTATGATTCGCATCCGCCCGCCGCGCTGAGGATAGCGCGGTTGAGAAGTCTGGCGCATAATTAACTTTGTTCTATATTGATCAGCAGGAGCACGAATGGATACCACTATCGATGATCTCGCTACAAAACAATGCAAGCCCTGTGAAGGAGCGATGCCTCCTTTGTCACAGGAGGAAATAACTCAGCTGATGCGGCAACTCGATGGCTGGAATTATCTTGGAAAAACGATTCGCAAGGAATTCAGCTTCAAGAACTACTATCAAACAATGGCATTCGTTAACGCTGTAGCGTGGATATCCCATCGGGAGGACCATCATCCCGACATCACTGTCGGTTACAACAAATGTCAGGTGGAATACACCACCCATGCTATCGGTGGTTTGTCGGAGAATGACTTTATTTGCGCCGCGAAAATTGACACTCTTTTTCAAATTTGAGATCGCCTGGCCGCCCATCCGTTACCTCCCCTCCCCTTCGTGGAGAAATCGTAGCGGCCTTCGGCAGGCATTTCCTCGTTAAAACCGCGGATGAATCGACGCTCACATGCGTGTTGCGCGGAAAAAAGAGTGGGGCGGCATGCGGCGATTGGGTTGAAATCTATCAAACGGCGTCTGAGCAGGGGGTTATCGAAAGGATTTTGCCGCGTAGCGCCCTTTTATACCGTAGTGATCTCTCCCGCGAAAAACTCATTGCAGCCAATGCCACGCAGGTAATCATTGTAGTGGCGCCAGTCCCAAGCTTCAGTGAGGAGCTGATAAATCGCTGCCTGGTTGCCGCCGAAAGCCAGCAGCTCAGTGTTCTGATCGTCCTCAACAAGACAGACCTGCTAGGGCCTAGCAAAGTTGCCTTGAACGGACTCTCACTCTATCGGGAACTCGACTATACTTTGTTGCCTATCAGTGCCAGAAACGACGTAAAACCCCTGCTGCCCTATCTCGAAGACAATCTCAGTGTACTGGTGGGTCAGTCCGGTATGGGAAAATCCACCATCATCAATGCGCTTGTTCCTGACGCTGAGCGTGCCACTGGCGACATTTCCCCCACCCTCGACGCAGGTCGCCACACGACAACTCATGCGCGGCTCTATCATCTCGACAGGAATGCCCGTATCATAGATTCTCCGGGAATTCAGCAGTTCGGCTTGCAGCATCTGAGCATTGAAGCTATCGCTTGGGGATTCAGGGAATTTCGTCCCTACATCGGCAAATGCAAGTTCAATAACTGCCGCCATTCAGGCGAACCAGGGTGCGCATTGGCGAATGCAATGCGGGAGAGCGAGGTGAGCGTACGTCGCATTGACCTCTACCATAAACTCATCGCTTCGTTAAATACGAATCGTATTCCGTCTTCTTCCTCCCGGACAAAAATCCAGTAGCGGTTTCCAATCCACTTACTTCCCCCTTCGATACAGGCAGTACGAAACAGGGCACTGCGTATCATAAAAGTTGCGATACATTCTTTTCCCTGAGCAAAAAAAGCACGATGGACCGAAGATACGGTCCACCGTGCCTCTATTACTTTTATTACGAAGTTTGCTGGTCAGGCATCACTCCCTCGACGTGCTACCATCAAGCGAGGGCGCGGTAGCGCTGACTTTTTCCTTCTTCGCCTTTCTTCCCGCGAGCGGATGGGCTGAGAAAGGTTGGAAGCGATCGAAGCCAGTCACCGTCACGGTACCGCCGTTTTCGACATATTGCTCTTCGAAATGCTCCAGGAATTCCATGAAGGTATGATCGACCAGGGTTGCCTGGCTGAAGTCAAGAACGACTTCCTTTTTGGGTTCAAACCTGGCCAGTACTTTCTTGAAGCCGATCAGGTTGGAAAATATTGCGGCATCCTGAACGTTCATATAGTACTGATTTCCCGTCTGCTTCAATTGATAGCGCGCCGAGAAAAGGTTGCCGAGCGATGCGCCATTTACGATATGGAAGACGAATTTGACGAGAATACCTGCTCCGATACCCATCAACAGGTCGCTGGCGACTGTCACCGCAATCGTCACCAGGAAGATCGTCAACTGCTCGCTGCCGATCTTGTAGGTCTTGAAAAACTCGTGCGGCGAGGCCAGGCGATAGCCGACGAAAATCAGCATGGCTGCCAGGGCGGCATTCGGAATCATCTCGATCACAGGGATCAAGAGCAGCATCGATATAAAGAGGCAGAAGCCGTGGAAGAAATTGGCCCAGCGGGTGCGTGCACCGAAGCCTACATTTGCCGAGCTGCGTGCGACTTCCGATATCATGGGCGATCCACCGAGTACCGCAGCAAGCGTATTACCCGTGCCAACAGCGATCAAGTCCTTGTTGAAATTCGACTGACGCCTCCAGGGATCGAGACTGTCAATCGCCTTGACGGTAAGGCAGGACTCCAGGCTCCCTACCAGCAGGAACATGATCACATATTTCCAGAATGCACCCGTTCCAATCTGTGAGAAGTCAGCATTGAAAGTAATTTCCTTCCAGAAATCGCCAATATGAACGAGTATGTGTCCAGGTTGCGTCCCCTTGAAATCCAGTGCGATGGCAGCGGGGATAGCTATCAGCAATACCACCATTGGAGCTGGAATTTTCTTCACTAGTGGACTTTTTATCTTCGGCAACCCAAATAGGACAATCAGACTAAGTATCCCGACTATCGCTACAGGCACGTTCGGATTCATGATGGAATTAGGGAGTTGCGCATACAGCTTCACGGGTCCCATTCCCGCCAGTGTCGCCGGGTCTATTCCGAGAAGGATGTGCGCCTGCTTCGAAATAATGATAAGCCCGATCGCAGCCAGCATTCCATGTACCGCGGATAACGGAAAGAAATCGCTAAGTGAACCTGCTCTCATAAAGCCGATGACGACCTGCAGCGCACCCGCTACTACCATGACGCCCAAGGCCATCTTCCACCCTTCCGGGCCGCCGCCGACTTCGGCAACACACCCTGCGACGATTGTAATCAAACCCGCCGCAGGCCCTTTGATGGTAAGCGGCGAACCGGCCAAGAGGGCGACCAGCACCCCGCCGATCATGGCCGTAAGAACACCCATCGCAGGAGGGAAATCTCCCGCCTTCGCAATACCCAGGCTCAAAGGCAACGCCAGCAGGAATACGAAAAAACCCGCAGTGAAATCGTATTTCAAATTCTGCATCATCCCCGCCAGACCATCTTTCGGTACTGTCAGTTTAGCGGTAGAAGCAGTAGATGCATTAGCTGAACTCATCAGTGATAGCTCCCATTAGTTGGATTTTTAAATATCCTGAATAAAAAAATCTCAAATTTCCATTAATTTCCATTCGTCTGCCAGGTTTCTTAGGACAGGCTTATCCAGAGGGTTTGAAGAGCCTCATGCGTGGTATTTTTCTTCTATAAAACACCTGTGTATTCATCTCAACCACCAGGTTTTCGTGACCTGCGCCATACGTCTTCACATTTGTGATAAAATTCATACTTTATTCCATCCCCTTTCAGAGGAGTTGCTCAAAGTACGGAGTATCATCCTGCATTTCCCTTTTCCCCCTCTACACCCACGACACTCCCGCATCTTTTTTCTTTTGAAGTGTGAGGTTTCGCATACTTTGTCTTTTATTGCCTCTGATGAGGCGTAGGTGCGTGCGCTAAGTCGATCAGAGATGAATTTGTCTATGCTCTATACTTCCCTCGCGGACGAGCGACAACATCTTCCCAAACCTTCTGAGGCGTTCACTTATTATTCATTACTCAGATCCCTCCTTATTTCCTGATAACACTCCTTTTCCGAGCCTTTTTCACACCCCGTTGAGCGCCGACTTTATCCCGGGATTTCTCTCGCATGGCTTCTGATTTCCTGGGGTTCAAGCCGGCGCCTTTCATTTCGTCATCACATCTGTCTATCCATTCCCACTTTCATCATGGTTTCATGATCACGAGTTTTTGAAGGGGACGGCATGGTAAGTTTTAACATGAGGTCCAAGATAAACCCGCGAATATATTCTCACCAAGGAGAGACCGACGATGATGAAACTCAGTGCGAGAATGAATGCAAATACGATCTGGTCTGTGTGAATGTGGGTGAAGATCAGATCTATCCCCAGGAACGATGGCGTAATAGGAAAACCCATCAGGCCCAGACACGCAAGCAGGAAAATGAAAGCCTGTGTAGGATATTCATAGACATGACCCTGACCCTGAGGTTCCTTCAAATCCACCTTCGGCTCAAGTGACTTCAGTTGTGCCAGACAAGCGTATCCCACAAGGCCTGAAAGGAGGATGCCACTTATATAAATGACAATCTCCCGGGTCGTCACTTCGTCATAAAACGAGATGGCGAGTGCGACCCAGAGATGATTCATGATGACGAAGTACCAGCTCAACTGGGGACTCATTCTTTCCGAGAAAGACTTCAGCACGACGATCAGGGCGATGAAGGCAAATAGCGTCGGCAGGAATTGCTGGACACCGACCGGTAAAGACTGCTCGTAGTAGAGGCAGGCGAGGCCGACGAGGAAAAGTGTGGTGGCGATAATGAAACCACCCGTTCCGGATAACACCAGGTTCAGCTTCCGGCCGATCCATTTCACGGGATCCCAGAAGAAGAAATACATGAACGAATCGAGGTTGAACTCCTTCACGCTCAGCATATAGGCCGCATACTCGATTTGCTTGGATGTGGAATGCTTGTCGATGTATTCCCTTGGAACAAAGTTGTAGAACTGATCGCGAAGCAGGAAGGTCACGGCCGATGGCGAGACCAGAAGCTGATACGTCCGCAAGAATGCATTTCCTGCCAAATGGATCAAGGCAAGATCATAAAACCCTAACGCCACTTCCACGAAAATGATGCCGATCTGCGCCACCGAAGAGTAGGCGATCTGCGTCTTGATCGAGGACTGTACGCGTGAAATAAGGGTCGCGACTACGGCAGTCCCTACGCCAAGAAGAATCACAGGCGCTACCACAACGATCTGATTTTCCCAGAATGGGAACGTTCTCAGCAAAAGAAAGACGCCCAAGTGAACCGAGAGCGATCCGTAAAAGATTGCACTCGACGGGGTCGGGCCTTCCATTGCTCTGGGCACCCAGGAAGAAAACGGGAGTTGACCCGATTTCACGGCGGCCGCCAGCAGGAGCATCAATCCGATCAAAATCCCCAGTGTCGTGTTGCCCTCAAGAGTCTGTGCAACCAGTTCCGGATGCATGAGCTTGGAGAACGTGATGTTTTCGTGCCACAGATGATGGCTCATCCAGATGACCAGAATCAAACCCATATCCGCCACGCGAAACACCGTGAATACCTTGAGCGCATTTTTTACCGGCAGATACCGCTCCCTGTAGAACCCGATCAGGAGGAAGGACGTGATTCCCAGAACTTCCCAACCGATAAAGAGCGTCTCGAAATTACCGGAGAAAATGATGATGTTGTAGCCGATGAAAAAGAACAGGATGGTGTTGAAAAACCGCTTATAGCCCCTTTCGCGATGAAGGTACCATCTGGAGTAGACGGTAACCAGAAAGCAGAGGAAAGAACCGACGAACAGATAAACCGCGGTAATTTTGTCGAAATAGAATGAAATGAAAAACTTGTAACTTTCCGTGTTATACAGGATAAGCTCAATTGTCTCGAGCGTCGGGTAGCCGCTGAAGAGCCAGAGGACCAGGAATATCCAGGCCAAAACCATGTGCGAACCGACAGTGGAGTAGGCTATCCAGGAAATGGCATCCTCATTCTTTTTCGGCACGAGCATGGTGAGCCCAAACCCGATCAGCGGGATGATTATGAATAACCCAAGCAGCGAGGTTAGCAGCGGCATCGTCATTTTTTCACTCTCTCCTTCTTCTCGATAAAGTAGACAGGTAAATTCTCTTGAACCGCATCCAGGGTTTCGATGGATTCCGCTTTCTTAGCCCGTTCCATCAGTGCGCTCAGATCCGATACGGTTTCCAGATCGTTTAACAGCGGCTTGTAAATCTTCGAGAAACTACCGTCCTTGTACAGCCAAAGCTCACCGGTGTCCGGATGCAGCGCCAAACAATGCACCCAGTAGTTTTCATAAAACGAATAGTTTGCCGTCTGCGACTTGATCACCTTCAATGCCACATCGGGATAGTGTTCGATGATGACCAGGAGACGGACCGGATCGTGGATCTCGATCATCTGGCTGGGAAGCCCTGTCCTCAAATCGCCATCCGCGCCGTTAGCCACCCCGATCAGACCCATGACGTTGTGCGGCAGTTTCGTTCCGGCACCCATTTTGTGATTGTCGGTCCGGGAGAAAAAATACTCGAGGTCGATACCGCCCATAACCAACGCAATGGGACCCATGGACATGGTGAGGAACTTACCTTCAGGATCAGTGCGGTAGTCATAGGTGCTCGTGGACGCCCGCCTGTCCAGGAAGAGGTTTTCCGTAATGCTCCGTCTGCCGATAATACTTACCGCATTAGTCGCATGATTGAGCTCCGGCCGGGGTTCGAACAACGAAACCGATCTCCTCCGAATTTCCTCATGAATCTCCTTGGGACTCATTTTGGTATCAATGGATACCAACCTTCTGGACCGCTCCTTCGCGTGAAGATCGAGCGCTTCATTGATGACCAGCGTATTCCTCCTGTGTTTTCCAGCGTTTTCCTCGGAGAGAATCTCTTCATCGAAGAAGGCGACTTCGTCACGCGTGGTGTCGTGCAGACCCGGGAGGAACTGGGTAGTGGGCGGAATAATGATGCCCCGCTCCTTGAGCGCTTCCCTTACCTTGGGATGGTTGGCCATGTAACAGAATGTCCTGGCATTCACCGATCCCGGGCGGCCCCCGCATGCGCCACAGTCATAGGCGGTATAGTGAGGGTTGTTTACGCTGGATGCGCCGTGGCCAATCATGTAAACGATGGGAGCAAAGGTTTTATCTACCCCGTTTAAGCCCGTACTGGTCAGGACACCCTGAACGCGCTGGACCATCTCGTCAATCGTAAACCCGATCTGCAAACCGTTTTCCTTGTCGTTCGGGTCCTTGTTTTCGATGGTGAGCGTCGCGTTCTTGTCCACATGGGTATAAGAGGAGGCTCCGGCGGGCATCGAGCCCGGCTTGAACACATTCAAGGCTAGCCTCAGGGCCGACACGAATCCGATCGTTTGGGAGATAAACCAGCCCTGGAAAAGCGAATGCGTGAGCTTGGAAAAATGTACCTCCTTCTTTATCTTCTGCTTGTTACCGATTTCCTTGACGAGGAATTTGGGGAAAACCGGCGCGGGACAGCATTTCGTGTAAAACTTGCCGTTCTCGGGTTGATAATACAGTTCGACGTTAAAAAATCCGGCGGTGGTGAACGTTTCGCAATCCGGATCCAGCTGCTCGAGGTAACGGCGGAACGATGTCAACCGGTCATCGATACAGAAGTACGTCTGGAAACTTCTGTTTTCGATCTTTCTTTCCCAGGTCTTGTCCTGCAAAGCGATTCCAGTCAACACCTGGTCATAGTACGTCCACTCAAAAGCATCGTGCCAAAGGGAGAAAACCGTATCGACCTCAGTCTCGGGCACATCGGCGAACAAAGGTTCCGGCCGCTCTTCCAGAATGTGGGCAATGGGCTCCCAACTTTCTCCGAAATAGGAATCGAGCGCGTCAATCTCAAGCAAAAGCTCGAAGACAACCAGGTCATGAACGGTAATGTTCTTCGGGTTCAGGAGAGAGGCAGGCTGGGCCTCGACGGAAGCTACCATGCCCGACCAACCCGGGTGCGCGAACTGCTGGTCAAACAGATACTGCGCATAGAGGGTTTCATCCCCCACCAGGAGCTTCAGCAGATCCGCCATCTTGCAGTTTCCAGACACCAAAAGCTTTTTAGCTCTCTTCGTCTTGAAGAAACTGGCAAAGCTTTTTTCTTCCATTTCCTTCAAGGCCGCAAGAAAACCCTTGTGCCCTATGGGGAAACCCCATATTGAAATTCCCTGATCGAGGTAGCTGCACAGGATTCTGAACAGAAGCGGATGAACCATCAGGTCCAGGTCAATAGGATAATGGCGCTTCCAGTTCGCCCTCAGTTTGCCTATTCGTGGGGAAACGGAATCGTCATATTCCTTCTCAAGCAGCCGCTGCATCCAATCCTCCAGATGCTGCGCGCCCTTCTGCTCGGAGATAACTCGCTCAAGAATATCCTTGCGGATACGCCCGGCTTCGTACAGGTCTCTATATTCACGAAGTTGAAGAGAGGGAAAATATCCGAATATTTTTTTTGCGCGACGCGTTCCCTCATGGAAGGGATAGTTCTGGAATGCGTGTAATGTATTATGATGAATAAAGTCTTTCAGCGGAGCCTGCGAGGGCAGATAGTGCTGCAGGTCATGGATCACTTCCTCTTCATTGAAGGAAGAAACGGAGGCTTCCTGCGCTTGGGCTACAGTCCGCTCCGCGTGCAGAGGACTGACATCCGCCAGTTTATCCGAGTTAGGCTGTGCGCTTACCGCGGCGGCACCGGAAGCTGCAAACTGTTTTGGAGAATCCTTCACCAACTCGATCCTCTTTCCCTCTTTCTGAATATTTTCATCTTTGTCTATTGCTGCTGGCATAATTTTTACTCCTCTTCTTCGTGACGCCTTCTGACCTGTTGATAGGATTCCCTTTAACTAAAATAAACTCGATTCATTAACTTAAAATAACAGAGGAATTTACTCAGGTATTTACTCACCCATCAAATTAACACACGCCCTGTGAAGAATTCGTGAAGATAAATACCTCGATAAACAGAGTTTAAACAAGCACCCTTAAAGGATGAGACAGGCATCCCGGCGATCCGCTCACTAAGAAGTGGCGTCTTCAGGAAGGAGAAATTGATGGAAATAGTCCGCAAAGCGCGGATTTTGCAGAAGATCGAATAGCGGCAACTGTAGAGCTTCCGCTATGTCGGCGCAGTCAGGGAAACCTGCAGGGAAATGACTTTCTCCAGGAAAAACGAGGGTCAGGGAAACACAATATGGAAGGTCGCGCCTTGTCCGGGCATGCTTTCGACTTCTATGCTCCATCCATAGTAGTCGCAGATGCGCTTTACGATGGCAAGCCCTATGCCCAGACCTTCACCCTGGGTGGAACCGCGGAAGAAGCGTTCATACAGGAGGGGCAGATAGGAAGGCTCAATACCTATACCGGAATCGGAAATGGAAAGACGATTGCCTTTGAAATTTACCCGTATGAAACCGCTATTGGTATATTGCACCGCATTGCGCAGCAGATTCACAAGAGCCGTGTGAATCGCTTGCCGATTCAGCGTCAGCATGGCTTTCGGTTCCACCGTGACTTCGAATGTAAGATGCTTTCGATAGATCTCCCCGCATATCGATTCTGCCGCATCGTAGACACACTCGGCCAGATCCACGGGTTCCATTACCCCGAGCGACTGCTCGCGCGCAAGAAATAACAGGGCTTGCAACTGCTCGCCCATGCGGGTTGCGGCACTTTCGATCATGCCGATGCGCATGCGCGCTCTTTCCGACAGATTCGGTTCCGCGACCAGCAGTTCACAGCTTGTCAGGATAGTTGTAATCGGAGTGCGCAGCTCGTGGCTTATATTGGCGGTAAACTCCTGTTCCCTGCGCAGCATGCGGGTTATACGGCTTTGATAGTCATCCAGCGCGCGAGCGAGCTGCGCCACCTCCTCATCCTGCCCAGGCTGGGTAAGCGTTTCCCCCTGAATGTCACCCGGCGCGAGATGCCTCACCTGCTCGGCGAGATCAGTCACCTGCTTGACCAGCACTCCGGCCAGCAGATATCCCACCACGACAGCGACACCCACGACGGAAATGAGCGACAGGACGATGAGCAGTTTCAATTCCCGTTGCCGCGCTTCGTGCAGGCCTATTTCATAGGCGACAAGAAACTTGACCCCGTCCACGTGATGGACCGCGACCCGCACTTCCTCCGGTCCGCGAAAAACCTTGTGCCGCCTATAACTCAGTCCCTGCAGATAGGAAGGAAGGCGAGATTCTTCGGAGGGATCGTGGATGATGTATTTTTCGAGATTGGAACCTTCCTGCGGCACGAAGTCCACATGCTCGCGATAGCGCTGGAGCAGATAATCCATCTCGGTTTCGATGATCTGCTCGATATGAGCTTCTTCGATGTCATCGGAAGCGATATACAGACTGACACCCAGCGTTCCGACAACAACAATACAGAATATCGCAAACGCAAGTGCAACACGAAGGCGAAGCCCACGCCTAATTACGGGCACGCGTGGAAAGCCGATAGCCGAGACCGTGAACGGTTTCGATTGGATCATAGCCCCCAGCGCGCGTCAGTGCGCGGCGAAGCTCGTGCATGTGACTGCGGAGAGTATCGCTGGTTTCCTGCACATCCCCCCATACTTCCGATTCGAGCTCCCTGCGACTGAAAACGCGGCCAGGCTCGCTCATGATGACTGCAAGCAAGCCGATGCATTTCGGCGGCAATTTGACGTTCGCGCCCGCGAAGCGGATTGTGAGAGTTTTCGGATCGAAGGAAAGATCCTCGGTTTCCAGGGTTCGACTGGTTACCTTGCCCTTGCGACGTTTGTGCATGGCAACCAGCCGCGCTTCAACTTCTTTCAAGGCGAAGGGTTTGACCAGGTAGTCATCCGCCCCGCAATCGAAACCTTTCAGCTTGTCTTCCAGCGTGTCGCGCGCTGTCAGCATCAGGACCGGGGTATCGAGATGCGCTTCCTGACGAAGCTTCCGGCATAGTGTTATACCATCCGCACCCGGCAATCCCAGATCCAGCAAAATGCCATCAAACTGCTGGGTAACCGCAAGATGCAGCCCTGTAATCCCATCAGCGGCGGCATCGACACTGTGCCCGCGAGCTTCGAGAAAGTCGTACAGATTACTGGCTATTGCCCGATCATCTTCAATAATAAGTATGCGCACGTGAAGAGTTCCAAACAATCAGACCTGCAGAAATATCAAAATATCATGTAGATTCGAGGTGAAAAATTCTGTTTATCCGCTAGCTGCCGAAACTGTTGTTTCCCTCTGCATCCGCACGATGAAATCTGCGGCTGAGGCTGTGAACCGCCTCGACCAGCGTAAGCGCATTTTCGGGCGGCGTAAACTGCGATATGCCATGTCCCAGGTTGAAGATGTGCCCACTGCCTTCGCCAAAACTCGCAAGGATCTGCTCCACCTCGGCAGCAATTACCCCCGGCTCGGCGAATAGTACGGCAGGATCCAGGTTGCCCTGCAAGGCCACTTTGTGGCCCACACGTCGCCGGGCGTCTCCGATATTAACCGTCCAGTCCAGTCCCACTGCATCACACCCGCTGTCCGCGATACTCTCGAGCCATAGCCCCCCGCCCTTGGTGAAAACAATGCTCGGAATACGCTCAGCCCCCTGATACCGCCTCAACCCGGCCAGCACCTGGGTCATGTAGCGCAGCGAAAACTGCTGATAAGCGGCATGGGAAAGGGCGCCACCCCAGGTATCAAAAATCATTACTGCCTGCGCGCCGGACTCGATTTGAGCGTTCAGATAAGCGGTGACAGCCTGCGCATTGATATCGAGAATATGATGCAACAGATCAGGACGGCGGTACAGCATGGTTTTTATTTGCCGGAAATCAGTCCCGCCGGCTCCTTCCACCATATAGCAGGCAAGCGTAAACGGACTGCCGGAGAATCCGATCAGCGGAACCCGATTATCCAGAGTCTTGCGTATCTGTGAAACCGCGTCCATGACATAGCGCAAATGAACAGCAGGATCCGGGACGGTAAGGGCCCGGATCTCCCACTCTTCGCGCAAGGGGCGCTCGAACCTGGGACCCTCTCCTTCCGCAAAATATAATCCCAATCCCATCGCATCAGGAATCGTCAGAATATCCGAAAACAGTATGGCAGCATCCAAAGGAAATCGGGCTAGAGGCTGCATCGTAACTTCGGTGGCGAAGTCGGGATTCTTGCAGAGCGCGAGAAAATTGCCCGCACGAGCCCTCGTCTGATTATATTCGGAGAGATAACGTCCTGCCTGCCGCATGAGCCAAACCGGCGTGTATTCAGTAGGTTGCCTCAGCAGGGCCCTGAGCAGGGTATCGTTCTTCAATCTTGTCATTCAGACCCAATCAATCGCAAAAATCAGTAAAGCCGATCAGTAAAAGCCGGATGCTCAAACTACCCGTAGAGCTACCCGTGGAAATGTATGTCTTGGAACTGCCAAGTCCCCGGAACCGTTAGGCTCCCTTCAACCTTTCATCTTACCATGAATGGCCAACGAGGCACACGCCATTCGCGAAAAGATCAGCAATGGGAATGATCTGTCAGCTTTCCTCAACAACGAAGAGACGCCGGTATTCACGAATGGCATACCGGTCCGTCATGCCTGCGATATAGTCGGCGATAGCCTGATGTTTGTCCTGCTGATACCTGGACTGGAATTCCGGAGGCAACAAACGGATATCGGAATTGAACGCGTCAAAGAGCTGGCGGATGATGTACCGTGCCTTTGCACTCATGCGCGATACCTTGTAGTGGCGGTAAAGATGCTCCCGCAGAAACTTTTTGAGCTCCTGCTGCTCCTGGGCAATTTCCCTGCTGAATCCGATCAGCGGGGGAGCGGCCCGGATTTCGTCCAGTGTGACCGGGCTGGCCTGCGCGATATTCACTGCGCTTTGTCTGATCAAATCTCCCGCCAGCGTATTGATCATGCGCCGCACGGTTTCATGGACCAGCCGCCTTCCGGAGATTTTCGGGTATTGCTGTCTGGCCATTGCCAGATGACGCGCAAATATGCCGACTCCCTCAAGTTGCTGCTGCGTGACGAGACCGGATCTCAAGCCGTCGTCCACGTCGTGATTGTTGTAAGCGATCTCGTCAGCGAGATTGGCCACTTGCGCTTCCAGCGAAGGCCGACGATTCGTGAGGAAGCGCTCACCAACGTCCCCCAGCTCCAGCGCATTTTTCTTCGAACAATGCTTGAGAATACCTTCGCGGGTTTCAAAGCACAGATTCAACCCGTCGAATGCGCCATAGTGCTCTTCCAGCACATCCACCACCCGCAGGGATTGGAGATTATGCTCAAAGCCGCCATATTCCTTCATGCACTCGTTCAGCGCGTCCTGCCCGGCATGACCGAAGGCGGTATGGCCGAGATCATGCGCCAGCGCGATAGCCTCAACCAGGTCCTCATTCAGGCGCAAATTCCGGGCTACGGAGCGGCCGATCTGGGCCACTTCGAGACTGTGCGTCAGGCGTGTGCGGAACAAATCCCCTTCATGATTGACGAAAACCTGGGTCTTGTACTCAAGCCTGCGAAAAGCGGTGGAATGAATGATGCGATCGCGATCGCGCTGAAAAGGCGTGCGACCGGGAGAGGCTTCTTCCGCAATGCGGCGCCCCCGGGAGTTGGCAGTTGATACCGCGTAGGCCGCCAGCTCATGCATCAGCCGTGCATTCCGTCAGAACTTCGGTCAGTATCGCAGCCGGCACGTCCGCGTGCACCGTCGCCCGACCGATATTCTCGAGCAGTATGAAACGCATTTTCCCGCCTTGTACTTTCTTGTCCAGTCCCATCAGATGCAAATATTTTTCCGGACCGAGATTCGGGGCAATCACCGGCAGCCCGGTCTTCACATAGAGATTTCGGACCCGATCCACATCCTCCTCGCCTATCATGCCCATACGTCGTGACACCTCGGCTGCCAGCATCGTTCCTGCAGCCACTGCTTCCCCGTGAAGCCAGTTGCCGTACCCCATTGCATTCTCGATTGCATGGCCAAAAGTGTGTCCAAGGTTCAGCAAGGCACGCATGCCGCTCTCGCGCTCGTCTTCTTCCACAACTTCTGCCTTATGCTGGCAACTCCTTTTTATTGCGTCGGTCAGAATCGAATTATCACGCCGCAACAGGAGTTCAATATGAGATTCAATCCAGTCGAAGAATGCCGGATCGCGAATAAGGCCATATTTGATGACCTCCGCTATACCGGCACGCAGTTCTCTATCGGGCAACGTATCGAGTGTGGACGTATCCGCCACGACCGCCTGGGGTTGATAAAACGCTCCAATCATGTTTTTACCCAGCGGATGGTTGATTCCGGTCTTACCGCCAACTGAAGAATCGACTTGCGCCAGAAGTGTGGTGGGTACCTGAATGAACGGCACACCCCGTAAATAAGTGGCGGCGGCGAAACCGGTCAGGTCTCCCACAACTCCTCCGCCAAGGGCGATGAGCGGGGTATTGCGTTCGCAGCGATGGGTCAGGAGAGCATCGAAAATGAGATTGAGGGTTTCCCAGTTCTTGTATTCCTCACCGTCCGGAAGAACGATTGGAACCGAAACCATCCCATGAACTGAAAGATCCGCACGAAACTTTTCGAGATATAAAGGCCCGACTGTAGTATTTGTGACAATGGCCACTCGCTTCTGGTCCAGGTAATCCAGGATGAGCTCGGGCTGAGTCAGGATGTTTGCACCGATATGGATCGGATAACCGCGTTGAGCGGGCGTGGAGACAAGATTAACAGTGACTGTTTCCATTATTGCGATGGGAAAGGAGGTGCGATCTGCCTGAAAGCTTCGCTAAACAGCGTGCAGGCGGTTCTTTTGGATAACCCAGACAACTTATCACTAAGCTTTGCTCACCACGGTTTCACCACCACGAGTATCACGACAGCGATCAAGATGAGTACCGGGACTTCATTGAACCAGCGGTAATAAACATGGCCATGCCGGTTGCGGTCGCGTTTGAAATCGGCCACCAGTCTGCCGCAGTATCCGTGATACGCAATCAGCAATACCACCAGGGCGAGCTTCGCATGCAACCAGGCTCCAGTAATGCCATAGCCCAGCCAGAGCCACAGCCCCAGGATGACCGCCACCACCGCGCTCGGAGTCATGATTCCATAGTAGAGCTTTCTTTCCATGACCTTGAAGCGCTCTATGCCGGCAGAATCCGTGGTCAGGGCATGATAGACAAAGAGCCGTGGCAAATAAAAAAGCCCGGCGAACCAGGCCACCACGAAGACGATGTGAAAAGATTTTACCCAGAGCATACGCTTTTCGAACGGAAACAGCACATGCGTTCAGTTGTGCGGACTAAGCGCTGTGCAAAAAGCAGCTACTATATACTGAAATATATTGAAGCGGACAACAGCTCACTAACCGGACGCCAGGAACATGAACATCCGCCAAAAGACTCGAGAAGTGAAAAAGCCTCCCTTCCCGGAAGGTTGATTACAGTGGCATCCGTCCGTAGGGGTCGCGGGGCGCACCGGATTATGCCGCGGCAGATATATCAGACCGCAACAACTTCCAGGTCGGGCTCTATCGACCTCAGCATGTTCTGAATGCCGCGCAGAGTACCGGTAATCGAGCTCGGACAGGTGCCGCAAGCACCCTGGTAGTGAACACTCAGCCTGTTGCCTTCAAGGCCAAGTACATGGAGATCGCCTCCATCGCTCTGAAGGTAGGGGCGAATCTCCTCGTCGAGCATTTCGTTGATCAAATTAAGCCGCTGCTGGTCCTCAGGGCTTAAATTTGCAATTTCCGCACCCGCAGCTGCAATTGTAGCGGCTGTCTGGGCATCCGCCGCCGGCGCGGCGCGAATAGGATCTGCTACTTCGCGTGCCAGGTCTTGCCAGTCAGCCGCGCCATCCTGGGTCACTGTGATCCACCGATCTACATAAAACACATTGGTGACATGATCGATGTCAAACAGCGCTTCGGCAAGCGGGTCGCCTTTCGCCTGCTCGGCATTATCATACGAACGTGTTACCCCCCAGGTCAGCGGCTCCTTGAGGATGAATTTCAATGCATTTCGATTGGGGGTTCCCTCTATTTCAACAATCTTCGGCATTTTTGGTACCTTGACGAAAAGCTCAGGCATCCCCTATTGCGGCATGCATGGGATCATCCTCTGCTTCGGTTGAGGTGGTGCTGACGGAATTGAGCGCTGCGTGAAGCGTGTGCCATGGAAGAATCGCGCATTTGACGCGGGTGGGCAAGTCACGTACGCCGGCAAATACGGTAAGCCTTCCCAGATGGTGAGGGTGGGCAAGATCGAGGGCGCCCGTAGCCATGTCACGGAATTCCTTGATCAGCATCTCTGCGTCTCCAAGGCTTTTGCCTTTTACAACGGTGGTCATCATGGATGCAGACGCCTTGCAGATCGCACACGACTCGCCGTGGAACGCAATGCCTTCGATATGTTTCCCTTCAACGTTCAGATCGATATCGAGATGATCGCCACACAGCGGATTGTGCCCGACCGCATGATGGCTTGCCTTGTCCAGCTTGCCGTAATTGCGGGGTTTCCTGTTGTGGTCGAGAATGACTTCTTGATAAAGAGATTTGGTAGTCATTAAATAAATATCTTTTGCACAGTACGAATGCCAGCGATGAAAGTATCTACCTCAGCCATTGTATTATAAAACGCAAATGAAGCGCGTGTAGTGGCAGGCACCTTGAGGCGCAACATCACGGGTTGCACGCAGTGATGGCCGGTACGAACGGCAACGCCTTCCTGATTCAAAAGCGTACCGACATCGTGCGGATGCACACCCGCCACCTCGAAAGACAGCACCGCGGTTTTTTTCGCTGCTGTGCCTATGATGCGCACTCCGGGTATCTGGAGTATCTGTTCGGTTGCGTAATTGAGCAGCTCAATCTCGTACGCGGCGATGGCATTGATGCCGACATTCGATAAATAATCGACGGCAGCGCCAAGCCCGATAGCGGCTGCAATGGGCGGAGTTCCTGCTTCGAATTTGTGTGGAATGGAATTGTAGGTGGTTCTTTCGAATGTCACCGATAGAATCATGTCGCCGCCGCCTTTGAACGGCTGCATGCGCTCCAGGAGTTCCGCTTTTCCGTACAGAATACCAATGCCTGTCGGGCCACACATTTTGTGTCCCGAAAATGCATAGAAATCGCAGTCGAGCTCCTGGACATCCACTTTCATATGCGGCGCAGCCTGCGCGCCATCCACCAGCACCGGAACACCGCGGGCATGCGCGAAGGCGATCATTTCCCTGACCGGGTTGATCGTCCCCAAAGCATTCGATACGTGCATCACACCCACGAACTTCGTACGCTCGTTGAAAAGCTTCTCATAATCATCGATGAGAAGTTCACCGGCGTCGTTGATCGGCACGACACGTATCCTTGCCCCTTTTTCTTCCGCCAGCATCTGCCATGGAACGATATTCGAATGATGCTCCAAGGTAGTCAGGATGATTTCATCACCCGCGCCGATGAATTTGCGTCCATACCCGTGCATCACAAGGTTGATGGAATCTGTCGTCCCGCTGGTAAAGATGACCTCCCTGTCTTCACGCGCATTGATGAAGCGCTGCAATTTACAGCGCGCCGCCTCATATTCTGCCGTGGCAGTTTCGGATAAATAATGCACACCCCGATTGATATTTGCGTGCTGCCTTGTCTGGTAACGCACCAGGCGATCGATCACGGGCTGCGGCATCTGGCTGGAGGCTGCATTATCGAGGTAGACCAGCGGCTTTCCTTCGACCTGAAGCTCCAGAATCGGAAAATCGGCACGCACACGTGCGACGTCGAGCGTCGAATCAATCTGAGGTTGCAGCGTGGAATCTATGATTTTCATGGCTCAGTTTTTTTGGTTTGTTCCAGCACTGTCCGTTCAAGCCGGTATTTGAGCGATGCGATAGGAATACGATCAATGATCTCCGCACCAAACGCATAAGTCAGCAGATTTCGCGCCGCAACTTCGGACAGGCCGCGGCTCTTGAGATAAAACAACTCCTCGCTATCGAGTTGACCCACCGTCGCTCCATGTGCACACTTCACGTCATCCGCAAAAATTTCGAGCTGCGGCTTGGTATCGATACGCGCCTTCGCATTCAACAGGAGGTTACGGCTGGATTGCGCGGAATCCGTATTCTGGGCCCCCGGACGAACCATGATCTTGCCGTTGAACACGGCGTGGGCGCTGCCGTCAGCGATGCATTTATGCAATTGACGGCTGGTACAATTTGGTCGGGCATGATCTATGGAACTGTGTGTATCGGCCAGCTGCCGACCATTGATCAATGCCAGTCCGTCGATAACGCACTCAGCGCCCTCGGCAGCGAGCGCTGTATTCAGATCGTAACGTGAAATCCGGGCCCCGAGCGCTACGCTAACAGAACGGTAGCGGCTGGCATGCGCAAGCGAAACAGCACAATTCCCGATATGAAATGCTTCGGTACTGTCGCGCTGTACCCGGATGTGACTGATCTGGGCATTATCTCCCACGGCGATCTCGGTCACCGCATTGGTCACATAGATTGCCTCATTCAGGCTGACGTAATCCTCGAGAATGGTAACCTCGCTTCCCGCTTCAGCGATGAAAAGACAGCGCGGATGGCTTGCCACTTCCGGTTGCGTTGTCACGAGCAACACGTGCACAGGGGTGTCGATCACTGCGCCCCGCGGTACGATGACCAACGCCCCGTCGTGCAGGAATGCGGTATTGAGTGCCGCGAACAGGTTACCTTCGAATCGCGCATACTGACCCAGATGGGGCTCTATTGCCTCTGCATTCGCTGTTATCGCTGATGACAGATTGGTGACGATCAAGCCGCGGTTTCCGAGACGTTCTGCCGGTGTAGAAAGTTGCGGCATGTATTTGCCGTCGACAAATACGAGCCTGATAGCAGCTTCCGTGAGGGAAAAATGCTCGACATCAGCGGTCTGCAACGCCGGTGCAGCACGAGCAGGCTGGAACGAGTGGCGAACGAGTGGCGAAAGGTCAGTAAAACGCCACTCCTCATCACGTGTTGTGGGCAGTTTCAGCCTTCCCGCATGATCGACTGCATTTGCCCGCAGCTGGTTAAACCAGGCGAGAGGACTGGGCGGCAGCCGCGGTTGTCCCTGAAGCAGGCTTTCGAGATAACTGTTGCTATTCACGAGACTCATGCTCATGCGCTTGCCGAAACACGTCGCTCAACCCCTACCCAGTCGTAACCTCGCGTTTCGAGATCGAGCGCCAGCTCTTTGCCGCCTGTTTTAACGATGCGTCCGCTGCGCATTACATGCACGTAATCCGGTTCGATATAGTTGAGCATGCGCTGATAATGGGTTACCAGAATGATTGCATTGTCCTTGGTTGCAAGTTTGTTTACCCCATTGGTAACGATTCGCAGGGCATCGATGTCGAGACCGGAATCCGTCTCATCCAGGATAGCCAGTCGTGGTTCCAGCAGCGCCATCTGCAATATCTCGTTGCGCTTCTTCTCGCCACCCGAAAAACCTTCGTTGACGCCGCGATCCAGGAAATTGGGATTCATCTCCAGCAATTTCATTTTCTCGCGCACGAAATCCTCGAATTCCAGGGGATCGAGTTCGTCCTTTCCACGCTGCGATTGCAGGGTATTGTAGGCAAGGCGCAGGAAATGACTGTTGGAAACACCGGGTATCTCGATCGGATACTGAAAGGCAAGAAATACACCTGCACGCGCCCGTTCTTCCGGTTCTAAATCGAACAGATTCCGGCCTTCAAACAACACCGATCCTCCGGTAACCTGATAGGCGCTGTGACCGGCAAGCACCTTGGCGAAAGTGCTCTTGCCTGAGCCGTTCGTTCCCATGATGGCATGCACCTCACCTCTTTTAACGACGAGGTCAACGCCCTTGAGTATCTCTACGCCCTCGACTGCCGCTCGCAGTCCGCTTACTTCCAGAATCGTTTTGCTGTCCTGATGAATCATCCAACACTTCCCTCCAGTTTGAATCCAAGCAGTTTTGTCGCTTCGACCGCAAATTCCATCGGCAGTTGCTGAAATACATCTTTGCAGAAGCCGTTGATAATCATGGAAACCGCTTCCTCATTGCCGATGCCGCGCTGGGCAAAGTAGAACAATTGATCTTCGCCGATTTTTGACGTTGATGCCTCATGCTCGACCTTGGCATTCTGGTTACGCACCTGGATGTAGGGAAAGGTATGCGCTCCGCATTGGTCTCCAATCAGCATCGAATCGCATTGTGAATAATTGCGCGCGCCGCTGGCAGTGGGAGCAATCCTGACCAGTCCGCGGTAGCTGTTATTGGAATGCCCGGCCGAAATACCCTTGCTGACGATGGTGCTGCGGGTGTTTTTCCCGATATGGATCATCTTGGTGCCGGTATCCGCCTGCTGATAGTTGTTAGTTACCGCTACCGAATAAAATTCGCCCACGGAATTTTCCCCCTGCAGTATGCAGGACGGATATTTCCAGGTTATGGCGGACCCCGTTTCGACCTGCGTCCACGAGATGCGCGAATTGGCGCCTTTCGCCAGACCCCGCTTGGTTACGAAGTTATATATGCCGCCCACCCCCTTCTCATCGCCCGCATACCAGTTTTGCACCGTCGAATATTTGATATCGGCGTTGTCGAGCGCGATCAGTTCGACCACGGCGGCATGCAATTGATTGGTATCGAACCGGGGGGCCGTGCATCCTTCAAGATACGACACGGACGACCCTTCCTCGGCAACGATCAGAGTGCGCTCGAATTGTCCCGACTCTTCCGTATTGATGCGGAAGTAGGTCGACAGATCCATCGGGCACTTGACGCCCTTCGGGATGAAGCAGAAGGTGCCGTCCGTAAAAACGGCTGAGTTGAGTGCCGCATAGTAGTTGTCACCTACGGGCACCACTGTACCGAGATACTGCTTCACCAGTTCGGGATAAGCATGCACGGCTTCGGAAATGGAGCAGAAAATGATTCCGACCTCCGCGAGCTTCTGCTTGTAAGTGGTGGCCACGGATACGCTGTCAAAAATCACGTCCACCGCCACGCCGGCCAAAGCCGCGCGCTCATGCATGGGCACCCCCAGTTTCTCGAAGGTGCGAAGCAGCTCGGGATCGACCTCGTCCATGCTGCTGAGCTTCTTTTTCGGCTTGGGCGCGGCGTAGTAGCTGATCGCCTGAAAATCGATCCGCGGATACTTGACATTGGGCCATTTCGGCTCTTCCATCTTGAGCCATTGTTGATAGGCTTTGAGCCTAAAGTCGAGAAGCCAGGCAGGTTCGTTTTTCTTGGTCGAAATGAGCCGGATAATATCTTCGTTAAGGCCTTTTGGCGCGACATCCGACTCGATTTCGGTAACGAAACCGTGTTTGTATGGCTGATTGACCAGATTCTGTAGTACTGCACTCATTAGATTCGCTCCAATATCGGAATGTCTTTTCTTTTAATTAATAATAGAGGACAACTCCTTTGCTACGAATACTGCCGCTCCTGTTATCCCGGTTTCCGGCACCACTTCAGGGGTTAGACCTTGGCGGGCTCTTCTTTCACACTGAAGCTTTCACCACAACCGCAGGTATTATCCACATTGGGATTCTCAAACCTGAATGATTCGTTCAGTCCTTCTCTGACAAAGTCAATTCGTGAACCATCAAGAAACGGCAGAAAGTCGACATCAACCACTACATGAGCGTTACAGGACTCGAACATTCGATCACTCTCGCGCAGCTCATCTGCATAAGCGTAGGTATAGGCAAATCCGGAACACCCCACCTTCTTGACCCCGACTCGCAGAGCCAACCCCTTGCCCCGCTTCGCAAGCTGCTTCTGAATCTGTTTTGCCGCGTTTTCAGTCAGTGTTATTGACATCGCCATTCTCCGTCTACCATCATGCGATTATGACAACGAAAGTAAGCGTTCGGCATTCAGAATTGAAGTCAGGCAGAAACTGCAGTGCGGCTCCGATCGGGTATGACCTTTTCAGACCCAGCCTTCCGCATATCCAGCATCTGCACCACCCCTGCCTCTCTTGCCTTCCGCCTTTCCTCTCTTTCCCTCTGCTCATCGACCAGTTGTTTCAGCGTAACTGCGCCGAGGTGGTCGAAAATCAGTTCGTTGAGCTTTGTCCACAAGTCATGCGTCATGCATTTCCTGTCGTTGTGGCAATTCTCCTTTCCATTGCACTGAGTTGAATCGATAGGTTCGTCAACCGCGAGAATGATCTCGGCAACCGACACTTGCCCCATGTCTTTCGCAAGGCAATAGCCGCCACCCGGGCCTCTTACACTATCGACGAGTCCTCGGGAACGCAGTTTGGCGAACAATTGCTCAAGATAAGATAGCGAAATCTGCTGGCGCTGACTGATTTCCGCAAGTGTCACAGGACGCGTCTGGCGTTGCAGCGCAAGATCAAGCAACGCCGTTACTGCAAACCGTCCTTTGGTTGTTAGCCTCATGATGAACTCCTCTTTGCTCTCGATGGCTTCACGGATTAAGTAGATAGGTTCAGAAATATCTCAGTCAGCAGAAGTTCAATAGATGACTGATTTAGTCAACTATAAGATACCTGATTGATTTAGTCAACTATATGGGCATCATTTTTGAAGATATACAATCTGGAAATGAATCCTCCATCGATACCGAATCGGTATCGATGGAATCAACGGCGGGAGGAATCAAAAGAAAATCATCGGCAAGGGATACTGCCACTCGTGCGAATTTGATCATTTGCACGGATAGGGTTGAACTGACAGCAGCCCGCGCTGAAACAAACAGCAGGAGCAACTTGAATGGCAGGAGCGGAATTCCGCCATGAGTTCTCCTCGTATCGTATCGGACCTACCGAGACGACTTCAGTCCAACCGATTCAGGGATAGCGAACAGTCGCTCAGAGGGAAATGCGGCGCAGTCTCATATGCGCCTCTACCAGTTCAATTGCCTGGTGCCGGAACTGATTTCCCTCCGTATCCTTCACCCACATGTGCAGCAACCCGATAAAGAACAGATGGGTATCAATGGCCAGTTGCACGAGGTCATGGGATGAATGCAGTAATTGCTGCATCCTGGCGCGTTCGTAAACCAGCTTCAGCTTCTCGGAAATATGGGCACAATTGAATAAAATCTGCTGCAAGACCATAGCGAACTCATCCACGTATTCGCACTTGATCATCATGATTTCGTATGTCTGGCGGGTCTCCTTACTATCCATCAGAACCTGGATCGTGCCGCACAGGAAATTTTCGATGCAGGCGAGAGGATCGTCCACGCCTTCAACCAGCAAAGTATCGTCCATGCGATCGATGAGAGGCAGGAATACCTGCTCCCGCATTGCCTGAATCAACTCGATTTTATTGTTGAAATGCCAGTAAATCGCTCCTCTTGTAACGCCGGCCTCGCGCGCGATATGCTCCATGGTGCTGCGGGCCACGCCTCGCTCCAGAAAAACCTGGCGCGCCGCATCTACAATGCGCTGCCGTGTCAATTCCGCGTTTTCCTTGGTTTTTCGGGCCATGTACGAATCGCTCTTTACATCTGTGAAGGTTGGTTTATAATTTACATACATACACGTATGTATGCAAGTTCCAAATTTAGCTGCACGGAGCATGAATGACAGCCATCCAGGATTATAAAAACAAACCCGGCAACTCGTTAATGTGCAGCCAAATAAAAATGCCTGACTTACTGTATGCTACCGCGCGGCTCGCCCTAAGCGTTGCTGCAAGCGTCGCCTTGGGCGTTATGGTGTCGAGCTGTGGCAAGAAGCCAGAAACACCTCCTCCCCCCGCCCTTCCCGTAAGTGTAATCGAGGTTCACCCTACCAGCGTACCGATCAGTGCCGAAGCCGTGGCCCAGACCGAAGGCGCCAAGGAGGTCGAAATACGTCCCCGGGTGGGGGGCATTCTGCTCAAACGCCTGTATGAGGAAGGTGCAGAGGTAAAAGCAGGTCAACCTCTGTTTCTGATTGATCCCGTACCTTACCGATATGCGCTTGCGCAGGCGAAGGCCCAACTGGCAGAACAGAAAGCCCGTATCATTCAGACCGGACGCGAAGAAAAACGCCTGAAAGACCTGCTGGAGACGCAGGCAATCAGTCAGCGCGAGTATGATAACGCGGTCTCCGATAACGCGATTGCGCACGCCGCCTTGCAGCAGGCCGAAGTGCGCGTGCGCGACGCCGAACTCAGCCTCTCCTATACCTCTGTAACCGCGCCTGTCAACGGTATTTCGGGCCGCTTCCAGTTTTCGGAAGGCGCCCTGGTGGAAGCGAACAGCAGCCTTTTGACCACGCTGGTGCAATTGTCGCCGATCTGGGTGCGTTTCAGCCTGTCGAATAACGAACTGATGCAGCTCGGCGGCCCCCTGAACGAGAAAAAAGTAAAACAAGTGACCCTGATATTGCCGGACGGCTCAGAATACGAAAAGAAAGGGGAGTTGAATTTCGCCGCCAGCCAGATCGACCCGCTGCTGGGCACGCAGCAACTGCGCGCCACGTTCGAAAATGCGGAACAGCGATTGCTGCCGGGTCAGTTTGTCAGAGCGAAAGTGGTCGTTGGCCAGCGTGACGGGGTATTTCTCGTCCCTCAGAATGCAATACAAACCTCTGACCGCGGTCAGTCAGTGTATGTGATCAATGAGAAAAACGAAGCGACTCCGCAGGCAGTGGTTACCGGGAAGTGGATGGGTACGGACTGGGTAATTCTTGACGGACTCAAAGCCGGGGATAAAGTCATTGTCGATAATATCATCAAGCTTCGCCCCGGGGCGCCCGTTACCCCTCACGCGCCCGGAGAAACGCCGGGAACACCTCCTGCCCAGCCTGATTCCGGCTCCGGCAAAGCCGCTTGAGCAAAAAACCGGGCGGACAACCGCCGGATAAATCATGACCAGATTTTTTATTCTGCGACCGATATTTGCGTCGGTTATCTCCATTATCATCGTCCTTGCCGGACTCGCCGCCGCATTGCAGCTTCCCATTGCGCAATATCCGGAGATCGCGCCGCCTACGGTACTGATAACCGCAACCTATCCCGGCGCCAGCGCTGAAACCTTGACCAAAACAGTGGCCGCGCCCATCGAAGAGCAATTGAGCGGTGTCCAGGACCTTTTGTATTTCAGCTCGAGCGCCGACTCCAGCGGAACGCTGACCATTACTGCAACGTTTGAGGTCGGCACGGACGTTGACCAGGCGACTTTCAATATCAGTAACCGCGTAAACGTCGCACTACCGCGACTGCCGGATGAAGTGCGCCGCACCGGCCTGAAAATTGAGAAGCGCTCCAACGACATCCTGATAGTTTTCATGCTGATCTCGACCGAGAAAGGCAAATATGACCCGCTCTATCTCAGCAATTATGCCACGCTCAACATAATGGATGAGCTGAGACGTACGGATGGAGTCGGTGATGCCACTGTCTTTGGCGGCCAGGATTATTCCATGCGCATCTGGCTGCATCCCGATCGCATGGCCCAACTGGGCGTGGCCACTACGGACATCACTGCAGCTATCCAGGCGCAGAACGCGCAATATGCTGCCGGCAAGATCGGTCAGGAACCGGCTCCGCCTGATCAGCAACTGATTTATACCGTAAATGCAAGAGGTCGGCTGGTAACACCTGAACAGTTCGGCGACATCATTTTGCGGGCGGATGGTCCGCGCGGAGTCCTCTACCTCAAGGATGTCGCCCGGATAGAACTGGGGGCGCAAAGCTACGATGTTCGTACGGCCTTGAATGGTCAGCCCGGCGCCGGCATTCCCGTCTTCCTGCAACCCGGTGCGAATGCGCTCGACACGAAAAACGCGCTGGTCGCTAAAATGGAAGAGCTGAAGAAACACTTTCCGCAGGGAATGGACTACGTGGTGCCGTACGATACCAGTCTGTTCGTCAAAGCTTCGATGTGGGAGGTGCTCAAGACGCTTGGCGAAGCGATGGTGCTCGTTCTGCTGGTTGTTTATCTTTTCCTGCAAAGCTGGCGCGCCACGCTGATTCCCATTATTGCCGTGCCCATTTCCCTCGTGGGCACTTTCGCCGGATTGTGGGCATTCGGCTTCTCCATTAACACGCTTACGCTTTTCGCCATGGTGCTTTCCATCGGCATTGTAGTGGATGATGCAATTGTCGTACTGGAAAATATCGAGCGGTTGATGGACGAAGAGAAACTGTCACCGCTGAAAGCTGCCATCCGTTCCATGGAGCAGGTGGCAAGTGCGGTGGTGGCAATTGTCCTGGTACTGTGCGCCGTATTTGTGCCGGTTGCATTCATGGGGGGAATCGCAGGCGAACTGTATCGCCAGTTCGCGGTCACCGTCGCCGTAGCGGTAACCATTTCCGGTCTGGTGGCACTGACCTTGACCCCTGCCTTGTGCGCTATTCTGCTCAAGCATACCCACGGTGAATCCCGGTTCTTTCTTGCGTTCAACAGCGGTTTTCAGCGGGTGACGAATTTTTATATCCGCATGGTCAATATCACGCTCCGGCATAAGGTTATCGGTGCCTTCGTATTCCTAAGCATCATTGCCTTGTCGGCCTATCTGTTCAAAACAGTACCTGAGAGTTTCGTGCCGCCAGAAGATCAGGGCTATGTCGTCACGGCCACCATCCTGCCGGATGGCGCCACACTGGCCAGAACGACAAAAACCGCGGAATCGGTGCGGGCGGGCATCGCGGATGATCCCGCCGTGGCCCATCAATTCGTTGTAAACGGCTTCGATCTGATCGGTGGCGGAAATAAAACCAGTTCTGCTACCATGTTCGTCGCATTCAAGGACTGGTCGGAGCGGAAGGCAACAGCGGAGGATATCATCCAGAAGCTGATGGGTATCGGAATGCAACAACCGGATGGAATCGCAATCTCCTTCAACCCGCCCGCCATCCGCGGGCTGGGAACCGCAGGCGGCTTCGAAGTCTATGTGCAAAGCCGCGCAGGCGCTAATCCGGTTCAATTATCCATAGTGGTGAACAACCTTATCGCTGCACTGAACCAGGAACCGCGGCTAGCCGGCATCAATACTTTTTTCCGTCCCACCGTGCCGCAATTCTTCGTTGAAGTGGATGAGGAAAAAGCGATTTCTCAGCAAGTGCGAATCGCCGACATTTACGCCACGCTGCAAAGTACGATGGGTTCGCTGTATATCAACGATTTCAATTACTCCGGTCGTACTTACCGGGTGCAAATGCAGGCGGAACCGCAATACCGGATGCATCCCGAGGATCTCGGCAGAGTGTACGTACGCTCCCAATCCGGCGCGATGGTGCCCATGTCCGCCCTCAGCAAACTCAGCACCATTGTGGGCGCGGAGCAGCTCGAGCGCTATAACGGCCTCCTTGCTGCAAAGATTCTGGGAAGCGGTGCGCCTGGCGTGAGTTCAGGCGATGCTATCCGGCTGGTAGAGGAGATTGCGGCAAAAAATTTGCCCGATGGCTACCAGATTGCGTGGACAGGACAGGCTTATCAGGAAAAGCGGACTGGTTCAGCCGCAATTTTTGCCTTCAGCTTCGCAATCATAATGGTATTTCTCATTCTTGCTGCCCAGTTCGAGACCTGGGCCCTGCCGCTCGCCGTTATCATGGCGGTGCCTTTTGCTCTTGCCGGTGCCCTGCTTGCCGTTTTGGCCCGCGGCATGCCCAACGATATCTATTTTCAGATCGGCCTGATCACGCTCATCGGCCTGGCTGCAAAAAATGCCATTCTGATCGTCGAGTTTGCTACGCAGAAAATGGCTGAAGGTCTGCCTGTGGCAGAGGCAGCGATCGAGGCGGCGCGTTTGCGTTTCCGACCCATCGTCATGACATCCATGGCTTTTGTGCTGGGTATCGTGCCCCTATTGATCGCAACGGGAGCTGGCGCTGCCGCGCGTCGCTCCATGGGAACCGGCGTGTTTGGGGGAATGCTGCTTGCCACTTTTGTTGCCACAATATTTATTCCCTTGTTTTTTACCTGGCTTTCACGCAAGAATAAAGGTAAGCCAGTCGAAAACCTGTCGCAGGAAACATCATGAGAAACATCGTGACAAGCCGTCGTGACATGAGAGAGCGCCTGCGGAGCGGAATGGGGTTGTTGCTCTCCACTCTGCTCCTTGCATCCTGCGCAATGGGGCCGGACTATATCCGCCCTCATGTCGAAACATCCGAAAGGTTTCGCCTGGCGCAAACGGAGGGGCAATCCATTGCGAACCTGTCCTGGTGGGAATTGCTGCATGATAATCAACTGCAACAGCTCATCCGTCTCGCATTGGCCCAGAACAAGGATCTCAAGCAGGCGGTAGCAAGCGTTGAAGAGCTGGAGGCACGCCTTGCTACTGCACGCATGGATTTCCTTCCCAAAATGGACACAAATGCCAATGCGCCTGCTTTCGGAACCCTTGGAGGATTCAAGTTCCCTGGATTTCCCACACCTTACAGCTATTTCGGACAAGCGACCCTGAATTGGGAAATCGATATCTGGGGCCGCATTCGCCGTTCGAACGAAGCCGCCCTGGCTGACTTGATGGCCCGGGAAGAAAACCGGCGCGCTGTGGTCCTGACCCTGGTAAGTTCGGTAGCACAGGCGTATTTCGATCTCCTGCAATTCGATATGCAAATGGGTATTGCACGCAATGCCCTGCATTCATGGGAGGAGTCGGTGGCGCTTGCGCGAGCCCAACTGCGGGGAGGGGTCATCTCCAGGCTGGATCTAGACCAGTTCGAAGCTGAGCGTGCCAATGCGGCCACCCGGGTGGCAGAACTGCAACGGCTGACTGCCCAGAAGGAAAACGAACTGAGTGTATTGCTGGGAAGAAATCCGGTTTCGATAGAACGGGGACGCTCTCTCACGGAGCAGTTGCTGATACCAGAGGTGCCAGCCGGACTTCCTTCCGAACTGTTGCAGCGACGCCCCGATATCCTGCAGGCGGAACAAACCCTTGCAGCAGCAACCGCCCGGATTGGGGCTGCCCAGGCGGCGCGATTTCCCAAGCTCAATATCACCGGTTTCCTGGGCGTGGCAAGTCCGGCGCTGTCCAATCTCCTCCTTTCCGGGAGCGAGTTCGGGGTAGGCGGACTGGGTCTGGCTGTTCCATTGATCAACGCGCAGGCTTTGGGAATGGAACAACGTGCCGCGGAAGCACAAGCCAGGCAAATGCTTGCCCAGTACGAACAAACCATCCTGCTCGCATTCAGGGAAGTCGAGGATGCCCTGGTGGCGGTAAGCACCGCCAACGAACAGCGCAAGGCGCAGGAACAGCAGGTGGATGCACTGCGCTCGGCTCTGCATATCGCTGATCTGCGCTACAAAGGGGGTATTACCAGTTACGTGGATGTGCTACTGGCCAAACGGAATCTGTTCGATGCAGAGTTCGCGCTTGCGGCAACGCACCGCCTCCATCTGATATCCGTGGTCCAACTATACAAAGCGCTCGGGGGGGGATGGACGCCCGTCTGACGACATAGGATCAGTCCGGCAGATCTGAAAACTGATCTATCATAAAAATACTGCTTGTCATCACCCTCACTTAACCAGCGGACCGCTACCCCTGGGTTTTCAGGGCAGCCCGCAGGAGACGTACATGAATCTGTCCCATCCGTGGCACCCTTTCAGCCGTTCATCTGCCGCCGCTGTCATCGCTCTAGGCACAGCCCTCATCCTGATTTCTTTTTCCGGCTGCAAAAAAGCACCCCCTGCTCCAGCCCAGACTGTCCCCGAAGTGGAAGTGATTACCGTCACCACGCAGACTGTTCCCGACGAGCCTGAGTTTATCGGGCAAACACAGGCTTTTCGTCCCGTCGAGATTCGCCCGCAGGTAACGGGAATAATCAAGAAAGTTTTTTTTACCGAGGGAACGAACGTCAAGAAGGGCAACAAGCTTTACCTGATCGACCCGGTGCCCTTCGAGGCGGCCTATTTCAGCGGAAAGGCGAGAGTCGCGCAGGCCCAGGCCCGCCTCGTTCAGGCAGAGCAGGAAGAAGCGCGCGTAAAACCTCTGCTAGAGGAACAGGCTGTCAGCCGCAAGAGTGTCGATGACGCAATCGCCGAAACGCTTGCCGCCAAAGCAGGACTGGAGGCGGCGCAAAGCGACTTGATCAGGGCGAAATTCGATCTGGATAATACGATCATCACGGCCCCGGTCAACGGGCGGATAGGACGCAGCCATTTCTATGAGGGGCGCCTGGTATCCGCCCAGACAACTCTGTTGACCACCATCGACCAACTCGATCCCATGTACGTCAATGTCAATGTTCCCGAAAGCTATCTTCTCAGAAGGCGGCGTGAACTGGCGGAAAAGAAAGTGCAAAGGCCGGATATCTTCCAGTTGCGGGGAGTGATCACTTTTTCCGATGGGAGCGTGTATCCGCAGGAAGGCGTGCTCGATTTCTCCGACGTATCCATACGGCCGGAAACCGGTACGCTGGAGGGAAGATTCACGTTTCCGAATCCGGAAGGAAGCTTTTCTCCCGGACAATCCTATTTTTATCCGGGGCAATTCGTTCATGTCCGCGTCAAGGGTTATATCCGGACAGATGCCATCCTGATTCCGCAACGGGCTGTGCAACTGGGCCCCCAGGGCTCCTTCGTCTATGTCGTCGATGCCGAGAGCAAGGCGCAGTCCAGACCCGTCACGGCCAGTTCCTGGCATGGCAAAGACTGGTTGATCGAAAACGGTCTTCGCCCCGGAGAGCAAGTAGTCGTGGAAGGATTACACAGGATTCAGCCTGGAAGCCCGGTGAAGGCCATTCCGTACAAGGAGGAGCATCCAACGGGCCCCGGCGAGCCCCAGAGTGAAGCGGGCGGGAAATCGGCATGAGTTCCCGCTTTTTTATCGATCGTCCAATTTTCGCATCCGTCCTGTCCATCATTATTGTGGTGGTGGGACTCGTTGCGCTGAGAAACCTCCCAATTGCGCAGTTTCCGGAAATCACGCCGCCCATGGTGCAGATCGATGCCGATTACCCCGGGGCGAGCGCGGAAGTTGTTGCGGAATCTGTCGCGCGCCCCATCGAGGTCCAGCTTCCAGGTATCGATAATCTTCTTTATTACGAATCCACTAGCTCGAACGACGGGCACATGACCATGAAGCTCACGTTCGAGATCGGAACGGACGTGGATATCGCGCAGGTCCAGACGCAGAACAGGCAGCGCCTAGCCGAACCGCAACTTCCGGACGAAGTCGTGCGCCAGGGTATAACCGTGAAAAAAACGTCGCCTGATCTTCTGGCGGTCATTGCCCTGAGTTCTTCCGACCCGCGGCACGATACCATTTACCTCTCGAATTATGCCTTGCTGCGGGTTCTCGATAACGTCAAGCGTCTTCCGGGCGTAGGAGATGCCATTATCTTCGGCAGCCAGAATTACTCCATGCGGCTGATCCTGGATCCTGTCCGCATGGCGCAACTGGACCTCACTCCCACCGATATCGCGGCGGTGGTCCGCGAGCAGAACCGGGATTTTCCCGCCGGCAGGATAGGACGGGAGCCTTCGCCGAAAGGAACGGAGCTTACCATCCCGGTCATTACCCAGGGCCGCATGAGCGAAGTGAAGGAATTCGAGGATATGATCGTAAGGGCGTATCCCGACGGTTCCATGGTGCGATTGCGGGATGTAGCGAGAGTGGAGCTGGGTGCGCAATCGTATGATCTGGAAGGGAGATGGAACGGAAAGCCCAACACCTTTCTTCTGACCTTTCTGGCCCCCGGCGCCAACGCGCTCGATACGGTTCACCGGGTACGCCAGGAAATGGACAAGCTCGCGCGCAGTTTCCCCGCCGGCGTCTCCTACGACATACCCTATGACACTACCATATTCATCGAAGTTTCCATCAAGGAAGTCCTGAAGACGCTGGTCGAAGCAACGCTTCTTGTCATACTGGTCGTTTTTGTTTTTCTGCAAAGCTGGAGGGCAACGATCATTCCAGCGGTCGCGGTTCCTATTTCACTGATCGGAACCCTGGCCGGAATGGCAGCGCTTGGATTTTCAATCAATACCCTTACCCTGTTCGGCATGGTGCTTGCCATCGGGATCGTGGTGGATGATGCGATCGTGGTGGTGGAAAATGTCGAGCGGCATATGCGGGAGGGGTTGCCGCCCAGGGAGGCGGCCAGGGTGGCCATGGATGAAGTGGCGGGCCCCGTCATTGCCATCGTCCTGGTGCTGGGCGCGGTGTTTGTTCCAGTCGCTTTTCTGGGCGGAATCACCGGTGAATTGTACAAACAGTTTGCGATTACCATTGCCCTGTCCGTCGCGATATCGGGTTTTGTGGCGCTTACCCTGAGCCCCGCGCTCTGTGCGCTTATTCTCAAGCCGGGGCATGGGGAGCCCGCAAAGTACTGGAAGCTGTTCAACCGCTCGTTTGACTGGATGCAGACACGCTATACAAATGGCGTCGGAATGGTATTGAAACGATCCATGATCGCTCTCTGTATTTTTGCCGTGATGATATTCGTCCTCCTTGGCTTGTTCAGAACGATCCCGGGCAGCTTTCTCCCGGAAGAAGACCAGGGCTATTTCATTACCGTTGTCCAGTTGCCGGACGGAGCCTCCAAGGAACGCACGATTGATGTATTGAGCAAAGTAGAGCAATACTTCCTGTCGATTCCCGCGGTACACTCAACGGATGCGCTGGCCGGCCAGAACTTCGTGTTCGGCACGCGGGGAGCGAATCAGGCGACGATGTTCGTTCCGCTGCAGTCTTGGGACACGCGCAAGAGTGCCGGGGAGCATGTCACCGGCCTTATCGCATCCGCCTTCCAGGAGTTTGCAAAGATACCGGAAGCACTGATTCTTGCCTTCAATGCCCCATCCATCAGAGGCCTGGGTTCCACCGGGGGTTTTTCCCTGCAGGTACAGGATCCGAGCGGGGGCGATTTCAAAGAGTTTGCCGAGATTACGCAGAAATTCGTCGCCAAGGCTGTGGAACATCCTGCTATCGCTGCTGCCAGCACCAATTTTCGCGTCAGTGCCCCCCGGCTTTATGCCCGCGTTGACCGGGAACGCGCCAAAGCGCTGGGCGTGCCGATTTCCGAAGTCTTCGACAGCATGCAGGCTTATTTCGGCAACCTGTATATCAACGACTTCGTGAAATATGGTCGTATCTATCGCGTCCAGACGGAAGCGCAGCCTCAGTACCGATCAAGGCCGGAGGATATCGAGAAAATTTACGTGCGTGCGCGGAACGACAAGGGCCACGTCATGATTCCACTGAATTCGGTGATCACCACCGAATTCACCAGCGGACCTGATCCCGTCACCCACTTCAACGGATTCAATTCCGCACTCGTGCTGGGCGGCGCCGCTTCCGGCTACAGCTCGGGGCAGGCCCTCGATGCGCTGGAACAGATCGCAGATGAGATATTGGCGCCAAAAGGTTATACGATCGACTGGAGTGGAATATCCTTTCAGGAGCGCCAGGCAGGAGGGAAATCGGTTCTGGTATTCGCCTTCGCCCTGCTCATGGTCTTTCTGGTGCTGGCCGCCCTTTACGAAAGCTGGTCAGTTCCGCTCGCGGTGATTCTTGCAATTCCGTTCGGAATTTTAGGCGCATTACTGGCTATCTGGGTTCGCGAATTGACCAACGACATCTATTTCCAGATCGGGCTGGTGACATTGATCGGATTATCCGCGAAGAACGCCATCCTGATCGTGGAATTCGCCAATCAGCGTTATGCGAACGGGGAGCCTTTGCTCGACGCGGCGATGGAGGCCGCCCGGCTACGTTTCCGTCCCATTATCATGACCTCCATGGCTTTTATCCTGGGGGTGTTTCCGCTGGTGATCGCTTCCGGCGCAGGGGCCGCCAGCCGGAATTCCATCGGGACGGGTGTTTTCGGGGGGATGCTGGCTGCGACCTTTCTTGCCATCTTTTTCGTACCTCTCTTTTTCGTAGTAATAAGAAAAATGACGCATCGGCGCGGACAGCCAGAGGTTCGAGCATCCCATGCGGCGCCGGATAATTCTCCTTCCACCGTCGAAGACGAATAAACATCCTGGACAGATAACATTCCTGCCGGCAGCATTCCATGCTGGAATGGCTGCGGGGGAAAGCTATCGCCAGGCTTCAGCCGCTCTTTTGTGTGACATCGGCATCAATCCGCGAGCCTCTTTCAGCAGAAATTCCTTGAATGCCTGGGCAACACTGGAGAGCCGCTTGTGCTTTCGATGAACGATATGCCAGTAGCGCATGATGGGAAAATCCTCGACGTCGAGAATCTTCAGCCGTTTTGTTTCCAGTTCCAGCTCCACCGTGTGCAGCGAGGTGATGCCCAGACCCATGCCTGCCTGGACTGCCTGTTTGATCGCCTCGCTGGTGTCCGTTTCCATTCCCTTGCTGAGCGAAATATGGTGCGATGCGAAAAAACGCTCCATCGCGCCGCGTGTACCGGAACCCGGCTCCCGCACCAGGAATGTTTCCTGCTCCAGGCGTTTCACAGGGATCCTCTCCATCCTGCACAACGGATGGTCCGGCGCCGCAATGACGACCAGAGGATTCTCCATGAAAGATTCGGCCGCAATATCCAGGTCTTCCGGAGGCTGTCCCATGATGGCAAGATCGATCACGTTGTCGGACAGTTGCTTGAGGACGGTTTCGCGATTGGAAACATTGAGGCTGACGGTAATGTCCGGGTAGCGCTGACAGAACTTGGCCAGCAGATGCGGGGCAAAATAGTTGGCGGTACTGACCACCGAAATATTGAGCCTGCCTCGTTCCAGTCCTTTCAATTCATCGAGCGCCAGCTCCATGTCTGACAGTTGCTGAGAGATGGCACGACTGTAATGATAAAGTTCGCGCCCCGCATCGGTCAGGTAGATCTTTTTGCCCATCTGCTCGAACAACGGAAGTTCCACGGTGTCTTCCAGTTGCTTGATCTGCATGGAAACTGCCGGCTGGGTAAGATGGAGTTCCTCGGCTGCACGGGAAAAACTCAGATGGCGGGCAACCGATTCAAAAACTTTTAACTGCCGCAGTGTGATATGCAGCATATTCCCTCATGGTTTCATGGGAGAGTGAAAATATATAAGCATAATCTTATCATAACAATCAAAACATGTGACTGTTATTTATAGTAATATCGATTACAATTCTTTTTGTAGCACCTTTATCTACCCTTATGAGGAGAACTGCCATGAGTGAAGCAATTACCGGCGCCGAGCGATACAAATCTGGCGTAATTCCCTACAAGAAAATGGGTTACTGGGAACCTGACTATGTACCCAAGGATACCGACATTATCGCCATGTTCCGTATCACCCCCCAGGCAGGAGTGGAGCCTGAGGAAGCCGCAGCGGCGGTAGCCGGTGAATCTTCCACCGCGACCTGGACCGTTGTGTGGACCGATCGGCTGACCGCGTGCGAACTGTATCGCGCGAAAGCTTTCCGTACCGATCCCGTGCCCAATACTGGCGAAGGCACCAAGACTGAACAGCAGTATTTCGCCTACATCGCCTATGATCTTGATTTGTTCGAGCCGGGTTCCATCGCCAACCTGACCGCCTCCATCATCGGCAACGTGTTCGGCTTCAAGGCTGTGAAAGCTTTGCGTCTGGAAGACATGCGTATCCCGGTGGCTTATCTGAAGACTTTTCAGGGTCCCGCAACCGGTATCATCGTGGAGCGCGAGCGTCTCGATAAATTTGGCAGGCCGCTGCTGGGCGCGACGACCAAGCCGAAACTGGGGCTTTCCGGCCGCAACTATGGCCGCGTGGTATACGAAGGACTCAAGGGTGGTCTCGACTTCATGAAAGATGACGAGAACATCAACTCGCAACCCTTCATGCACTGGCGTGACCGCTTCCTGTACTGTATGGAAGCAGTCAACAAGGCTTCAGCCGCTACCGGCGAAGTCAAGGGCCACTACCTGAACGTTACCGCCGGCACCATGGAAGAGATGTACGAGCGCGCGGAATTCGCCAAGTCGCTCGGCTCCGTCATCATCATGATCGACCTGGTGATCGGCTATACCGCCATTCAATCGATGGCGAAGTGGGCGCGCAAGAACGACATGATTCTGCACCTGCACCGTGCCGGCAACTCCACCTACTCGCGCCAGAAGAACCATGGCATGAACTTCCGTGTCATCTGCAAGTGGATGCGGATGGCGGGTGTAGACCATATCCATGCAGGCACTGTCGTGGGCAAACTGGAAGGCGATCCCCTCATGATCAAGGGCTTCTACGACACCCTGCGCGACCGTCACACACCGGTAAGCCTGGAGCACGGACTGTTCTTCGAGCAGGATTGGGCTTCGCTGAACAAGGTCATGCCGGTTGCTTCGGGCGGTATCCATGCTGGCCAGATGCACCAGTTGCTGGATTACCTCGGCGAAGACGTGATACTGCAGTTTGGCGGTGGCACCATCGGACACCCGCAAGGCATTCAGGCGGGCGCGGTCGCCAACCGGGTCGCGCTGGAGGCAATGATCATGGCGCGCAACGAAGGGCGCGACTATGTGAAGGAAGGTCCTCAGATTCTGGAAGAAGCCGCCAAGTGGTGCACCCCGCTCAAGCTGGCGCTGGATACATGGAAGGACATCACCTTCAACTATGAATCCACCGACACCGCCGACTTTGTGCCGAGCGAAACAGCCAGCGTTTAATCGTATCAAGGAGAAACCATATTATGATGACCAATTTTCAAAACCGTCTCACGCAAGGGCAATTTTCTTTTCTGCCCCCGCTGACGGATAAGCAGATTTCGGCGCAAATCAAATATGCGCTGAAGAACAACTGGGCTATCGGAATTGAATATACCGATGATCCGCATCCCCGCAACACGTATTGGGAAATGTTCGGCAACCCGATGTTCGACCTGAAGGACCCCGCGGGTATCCTGCAGGAGATCAACGATTGCCGCAAGACCTATCCGAACCACTACATTCGTGTTACGGCTTTCGATTCATCGCGCGGTGTGGAAAGCCCGGCGATGTCCTACATCGTCAACCGTCCGAAGAACGAGCCTGGTTTTGGCTTGGTGCGTCAGGAAGTGGATGGACGGCAAATTCGCTATACCGTCCATTCCTACGCAACGGAAAAACCGGAAGCAGAGCGGTACTGATGGCTGCCTCCCCTTCCTTCCCGGGAGGGGAGAACCAATTTGGAAAGGCAGCAGGTGCTTTAACGGCCTGTTGTCTTACTTGATCCTGATTTCTCTCATAACCCGATGTAAGGCCGTTTTCCGGTAAACCAATAACCGAGGCACGAGTCTAAAATTTTATTTCCTTTTGGGTGGATCAAACGTGACAACACAACTGAAAGAAACTCCCCCTTCCGATACCAGTTCCATTAATCTGGAAGCCGAGTTTCAGGCTTCCAATATCAAGGAAGTGCTGGATAAGCTTGACCGTGAGCTGATTGGCTTGAAGCCGGTAAAAACCCGCATTCGCGAAACTGCAGCCTTGTTGCTCGTGGACCGCGTCCGCAAGAAACTGGATCTCACCGCCGGCGCGCCCAGCCTGCACATGTCTTTCACCGGCAATCCAGGCACCGGGAAAACCACGGTCGCCCAGCGTATGTCCGAGATATTGCACCGCCTGGGGTATGTGCGTGAAGGACACCTTGTTTCCGTGACCCGCGATGACCTGGTGGGCCAATATATCGGTCATACCGCCCCCAAGACCAAGGAAGTGATAAAGAAGGCCATGGGGGGGGTGCTGTTCATCGACGAAGCCTATTACCTCTACAAACCCGAGAATGAACGGGATTATGGCGCCGAGTCGATCGAAATCCTGCTGCAGGTGATGGAAAACAACCGGGATGATCTGGTTGTCATCCTTGCTGGTTACAAGGACCGCATGGACAAATTCTTCCGCAGCAACCCTGGCATGCGCTCGCGGATAGCTCACCACATCGATTTTCCCGATTATTCTCCGGATGAGCTGGTGGCTATCGCCAAGCTTATGCTGGCGGCACAGAATTACCGTCTCAGCGCAGAAGCGGAGAAGGCCTTTGGCGAATACATCCGGTTGAGGATGAAAATGGAGCATTTTGCCAATGCGCGTTCCGTACGCAATGCCCTCGATCGCGCAAGGCTGCGTCAAGCCAACCGTTTGTTCGAGGGAGCAAAGAAAAACCTGTCACGCACCGATCTGATCACTATCGAAGCGGAGGATATCCGGGCAAGCCGTGTATTCGTGGAAGGTGCTGTTGATCTGGATGGAGATGAGGGGGCAAGCCGGGAATTATCCGAGGAGTCGGTATAGAGCGCTTTCCACACCGCGTCCATGACTCAGCCGGTATTAAAAGCTTAGCAACTTATCATTGCAGTATTGATCAAACAGGGCGCCCGGTTGGGCGCCTTTTTTTATCCGCTTATCTGAACCCGCTCCTACCTGATCCGGTATCTCACCAAACCGGCCTTGAGAATTATAGAAGCGCCATGAACATGGGTATTTACTCAACCAGTGCTGAAATCCGGGTTATACCATCAACCATCAGGCGCGCCGAAAAGTGTTTTGCAGTATCTCCGCCATACAATATATGCGGGTTTGAGCAATCCAGCGACCAGATGGATTCACAGAAACCAAATAAGATGAATTAGCCTCCCCTCCTCTCCCATATCTTCGCTAATTCAAAAACTCCGGATGGTCCATCCTCCTTAATGAAACCTGTTGAACTTGGTCGAAACAACGTCTGAAGCATCAATTGTCGATCCGTCTCCGTGATCCCCTTATCTATAGCCAGCAGCGCCAAGTAGGTCTTACACATCGTCACACGTTCATGAGCATCTGTTCGCAGGTGTAGATTTGAAATGAATATCTTGCTGCAAATCCGGGTCAACCAAATTCCTGCCGTAGATATTGCAAACAAGATACTTAAATGTAAAAGAGGAATTCGTCCAATATCTGCGTGTGAAAATTGATAGGCCGCACATATAAAGCAGTAAATAGCTGCCCCAGCTACGAACAAGGTAACTACAGCCATACAGCACAAGACCCATCGATGATATCTTAGCTTAGCCTGCCAGTAATTAACCGGTTCCTTCAGCCCGAGTTCACTGCTGAAGGCCGTTTTGATACTTTTCAGATCAACTTCTAGCTGATTCTTATGGCTTTCATAATCGGTACTTTGTTGATTCAGTAGCACGCTCGCTTCCCGCTTTAACGATTTAACTTCACCGATTAAAGTAGCTAGGCTATTGTTCTGGTTATCTGCAGCTTCCTGATTTTTACTGCGCTGCTCCTGAAAACTGGCATTCCATTTCGCCGCCAATGCTTCCAACGCGTGCGCTTGTGATTCTACTGTTGCGGTACTTCCTTCCCGATAGCGCAGCACCCAAAACATGCCTTCCGTTGCATCATTAGTAGAAGGAACATCCAAATCCATCAAGAAACACAACGCATAAGCTGCCACGAGATCTGATCTTCTACGACGCAAGCCGAAGATGAACTCCATCTCCGATGAGGACGACAGGAGTATTTCTTCTGCCTTAAGTTCACCCAATAATGAGTTTTTGTGAGCTTGAATTGTTTTTTCCAGCTCTTTCTCATCATGAGCATGGCTTTTCCAATCAGCTATAAGCTTGCTTATTGCAGCATGCCATCCATTTATTTTCCCCCATAGCTTCTCCAAATAATTACGGTCATGAGTGACATCAGCAAATGTGACTTTTTGAATCCACTCAAATTTATTGCGCTCATCTGCAAACCATTTTTGGAGTTCTTCTATGTTGTGAAACTCCTTTTGATAAGGAGGGCGTCCCAGAGCTATGGAAATTGCAGATTTGGATTCGCTCAAAAATTCACCTCTTATGTTGTAGTTGCATCAACCTTTGTCTTGCTTAACGACAAAGCATGGTCAGTCCTGCAATAAGATTGCCAGATAATGTTATTTAATTAGCTTCTCATGAGAAAAAGCATCATTTTTTTTTGGATTGCTTTAGCCATCCGCCAAGGGGATGGAATTTAGCTTAGGCAGTGCCAAAGAAGCCTGTGGAGAGCCGGAATTATGCTTTATGCCTTAAAAATATAGGCTTGGCTTCTGGCTTGCAGGATGCGCAAATCCATTCTCAAAACGCCCCGCCATTATCCCGTGATTCGACGATATCTAGCCAAGGGCGCGTTATACTCCTTCTGAACCCTTATCATCTGGAATTCAACGATGCGCCCTACCCGTCTGGAAAAGCCGCCCATCAACCGGAACGACTGGAAGACCGTCCGTACGCTGCTGCCTTATTTATGGGAATTCAAAGGCAGGGTAATGGCGGCAGTGGTATTGATGTTCATGGCCAAGCTTGCCAGCGTGGCCATACCGCTGGTACTGAAGGAAATTATCGACGCGCTTGACCGTCCCCGCGCCCTGCTGGTCTTGCCGGTTCTGTTGCTGTTAGCGTATGGCCTCCTGCGTTTCTGCAGCACACTCTTCGGAGAGCTGCGTGATGCCGTGTTCGCCAAGGTGACGCAGCGCGCCATTCGCCGCGTCGCAATCAGGGTGTTCAGCCATTTGCATGCGCTGTCGCTGCGCTTTCATCTGCAAAGGCAGACGGGAGGCATGTCGCGGGATATTGAGCGGGGAACCCGCGGTATTTCATTTCTCCTCAATTTCATGCTGTTCAATATCCTCCCGACTCTGCTGGAAATCAGTCTCGTTGCCATCATCCTCATCTCCGGGTACAGCATCTGGTTTTCCGTGATCATCCTTGGCACGCTGGTAGCCTACATTGCGCTCACGCTCATCGTGACCGAATGGCGAATGATTTTTCGGAGAACCATGAATGACATGGATTCAAAAGCCAACACTCAGGCAATCGATAGCCTTCTGAACTACGAAACAGTCAAGTATTTCGGCAATGAGTCCTGGGAAGCGCGGCGCTACGATGAGCACATGCAAAAATGGGAAATTGCGGCGGTTCGTAACCAGACTTCTCTGGCCTTACTCAACTCGGGGCAGAGCGCCATCATAGCAATAGGAATAACTGCACTGTTGTGGCTTGCCGCCGACGGCGTGATTCAGGGGTCCATGTCATTGGGCGATCTGGTGCTCGTCAATGCTTACATGCTCCAACTTTATATGCCGCTGCATTTTCTTGGATTCGTTTACCGGGAGATCAAGCATTCTCTGGCGGATATGGAAAAAATGTTCAATCTACTGGCAGAGAATGAAGAGATCCAGGATAAACCGGGTGCAGCAACCCTTATTGCCGGAAACGCCCCCGTACGCTTCGAAGCGGTAAATTTCAGTTACGAACCGAACCGTCAGATTCTGTTTGATGTCAGCTTCGACATTCCCGCCGGCTCCAGCGTTGCAGTGGTGGGCCATAGCGGATCTGGCAAATCTACCCTCGCACGGTTACTCTTTCGCTTTTACGATGTCAGCAGCGGACGCATCCTGGTAAACGGACAGGATATCAGGGATGTTTCCCAGAGCAGCCTGCGAGCCGCGATCGGCATCGTTCCACAAGACAGCGTCCTGTTCAACGATACCATTTATTACAATATTTCCTACGGCAACCCTGAGGCGAGCCCGGAGGAGGTATTTGAAGCCGCAAGATCCGCTCATCTTCATGATTTCATTGAGAGCCTGCCGGACAAGTACCAGACGGTCGTGGGGGAAAGAGGGTTGAAACTTTCGGGAGGCGAAAAACAGCGGGTAGCGATAGCTCGCGCGATCTTGAAAAATCCCGGAATCCTTATCTTTGATGAGGCCACCTCTGCCCTGGATTCAAAGTCGGAAAAAAGCATTCAGGGGGAGATGCGTCGTATCGCTGCCAATCGCACCACACTGACGATTGCTCACCGTTTATCCACTATCGTCGATTCCGACCAAATTCTGGTGATGGATCATGGCCGCATCGTTGAGCGCGGTACTCACCGGGAACTCCTGGCGATGAATGGAGCCTATACTTATATGTGGGAACTGCAGCAACAGGAAGAACAAACCAGACTTCAACTTGTAAGCGGCGGCCTGGGACACAGGCTATAATAGGAGGTTCGCGCCCAGGGGGAATGGATATTATGACATCTGGTTGACGCGAGTTGGAGTAAACCCGGGTCACGAAGATTGATCGCTTAATACACTATAATAGCCTCTATTTCTATCTCAAAAATTGCCATGCAGACAGCTTCTCTTTCTGTATTTCCTCAGTACTTATTGCCTAAACATGCGCTGACACTGCTGGCCGGACGTATTGCCAATGCTGAGGCCGGCAATCTCACCACGCTTCTTATCCGTTGGTTTGTCTGGCGCTACGGGGTGAATATGAATGAAGCGATTAACCCGGATATTCGCAGCTATCGAACCTTCAACGAGTTTTTTACCCGTCCGCTGCTTCTGGAAAACCGTCCGATATCTGATGCCGATTATGTTTGTCCAGCCGACGGCGTCATAAGCCAGCTCGGCGTCATTTCCGGCGACCAGATATTTCAGGCCAAGGGACACAATTATTCCGCCGCCGCGCTGCTGGGAGGGGATACCCGGCTGGCGGAAAAATTCTATGGGGGCAACTTTGCCACCCTGTATCTGAGCCCGAGGGATTATCACCGGGTCCACATGCCCGTAGATGCACGCGTGAGCCGAATGATCTATGTTCCGGGAGATCTGTTCTCCGTGAACGCGAAAACGGTCCGCGGCGTCCCGGGGTTGTTTGCACGCAACGAGAGGGTGATTTGCATATTTGAATCGGAATTCGGGCCATTTGCTTTAGTGCTGGTAGGCGCCACTATTGTCGGGAGTGTAGCCACCGTATGGCATGGAGTGGTCAACCCGCGGGATTCAGAAGGGGCGCGCGATGTACAGGAGTGGCGATATGACTCTGCGGATCTGGTGCTCAAAAAAGGGGATGAGATGGGCAGATTCCAATTGGGATCAACAGTGGTAATGTTATTCCCGAAAAACGAAATAGCGTTTAATCCCGCCTGGGCCCCCGGCCGAACCATACGGTTCGGGGAAACGATGGCGACCAAAGCTGATCCGGCCAAATAAAAAGAAAAGAGCATTCCTCATTTCCCTTCATTTCCCTCTTGCTGGCAAAGACGAAGGGCTGCAGGCGGAACTGAAAGAAGTGCTTTAAGAAGATACGGGAGGTGATGAGCCTCCCTGATCTCCAAGATGGCGCGCACGACCCGAAATGGAGTCGAGCGAGCAAGGCAGGCAGGTTAGTCTTTGAAGAATTGGCACTTTCTCAGGCAATCGATCATGCCTGAGCCGCCTTCAATATGGGCTCGTTTGCAACAGCGGCGACAGGTTCCGGATCCTGTTGAAACTCCTGAATGAGCTCCTGGCGAATAAGTTCCTGTCCTATCTTTAATAAGGTTTCCCTGAACTCCATCGCCACTTCCGGGTGCTGCAAACCATAGGCGATGGTTGCCTCCAGGAAGCCCGCCTTGCTGCCGCAATCATAATGCTTCCCCTGGTAACGGTAGGCCAGGACAGATTCCAGCTTGAGAAGACGGGAGATTCCGTCGGTAAGCTGAATTTCCCCTCCTGTTCCCGGGTTGAGATTGCTGATGCAGTCAAAAATGGCGGGTGACAGAACGTAACGACCTACGATAGCCATCGTGGATGGCGCAGCGTCAGGAGAAGGTTTTTCCACTACCCCCCTGATTTTCAGCGTATCGCTCTCTGCCTCTGCATCAAAAGCATCCACAATTCCATACCGCCGCGTCTGTTCGCGCGTAACCTCGCGCACCGCTATGAGGCTGCTTTGGACTTGTTCATACTGGGACACCATCTGTGCCAGCACAGGAGGATCTCCATCGATCAAATCGTCCGGAAGCAGTACGGCGAACGGTTCGTTGCCCACGAGATGTCGCGCGCAGTAAATTGCATGCCCCAAACCCCGCGGCTCCTCCTGCCGGACAAAGCTGAAATGAAGGCCACCCGGCGTCAACTGGCGCAGCATTTTCAGGGAAGCGTGTTTTCCCTGCGAGGCTAATTCACTTTCCAGTTCCACAGCCCGGTGCAGATGGTCTTCAATGGCGCGCTTGCTCCGATGGGTAATGAAAATGATTTCTTCGATACCTGCCGCAGCCGCTTCTTCCACCGCATACTGGATCAACGGCTTGTCCACAATGGGCAGCATTTCTTTGGCCACTGCCTTGGTCGCGGGCAGGAAACGGGTGCCAAGTCCGGCTACGGGAAACACAGCCTTGCGGACCGCTCGCGGGGATTTGCGAACAGCGGGTCCAGCAGTCAACGAAAGTACATCTTTCCGGTTCATTACAGGCGTGGCGGTAATGCTCATGAGTGATCTCCCCTAAAACTGCATTTACATCATCTCTATATATACTGATGACGTTACAAAAGTGCGAAATTCGAAAGATATGCTCCCTTGCGGGCATCAATTACAGTTGACGCATATACGCGACCAGATCGGACTTCTCCTCGTCTGTGAGCTTGAGCTCCAGTACCAGATTGAAAAACTCGACTGTATCTTCAAGGGTCAGCAAACGGCCATCATGCAGGTATGGCGGACTGTCCTTGATCCCCCGCAGTGTGAAAGTCTTTATCGGCCCATCCCCCGGTTCATTCAGGAAGCGTTCGAGCTTCAGATCATGCATTTGGTGATCCAGGAATGCGGGAGGCTGGTGGCAGCTTGCGCACTGCCCCTTTCCGAAGAAGAGTTTCTCCCCGCGCCTTTCCTTTTCCGTGGCTTTGGCCGGATCAAGTCTCCCGTCACTCTTGAGTTTTGGCGCAGGCGGGAAATCGAACATGTTCTGAAGCTGTGCCATATGACTTACATGAATCCGGTCAAATACGGGAAAGCCTTTTTTCATTGCCCGGATCGGATCGCCATTGAAATAAGCAGTCCGGAACTCGAACTCCGTGAAGTCTTCCACTGAACGCAAGCTACGTTTCGAACCGTGTATCTGCTGGTTATACATACCGCGCAGGCTTACCGTGTCGAGACGGAATCGGCGTTCTTCCGGGCGGATATCGGGACTCAGATGAAATTGCCCTGTCGTGTGGCCGTTGACATGGCAATCGAGGCAAGCTACTCCAAGACTCGGTTCGTTACTTTTACGATCATCCGTCGGATTAAATTCTTCCTGAGGCAGTGGCGTGAGTAACATCTGCAACCCGTTGAGCTGTACGGGGGTCAGGATGTCCTTGAATAACCTGTGAAAATTATTGATGGAAACCACCTCTCCACGCGACACATCCCCTAACTCAGGTCGATTCTGGAGAAATATCGCTGGTGGAAACTCCGGCAAGAATGCCTCGGGCAAATCGAAATCGACATCAAACCTTTGCAGCCGAGGAAACATATCGATCTGCATTTGGGGAAACACCTGCCCTCCCGTGGATTGCTTGGGATGCGGAAGGGCTGGATACGGAAATGCGTTTTTGCTCTTTATCTCTTCAGGCGCGATTCCGGCGAGTCTTTGCCACGTCATGCCGGACGATAAGCGTGCCGTGGGCCCCACCGCCAACGGCTTGCCGCGCGACATTTTTGCCTCCTTATCCAGCCGAGGCTTCAAATCATACCGCCGCTGCAGCAATTCACGCTGCGTTTGCATTACCTTTGGTCGCTCAGCCATATCCGCTTTCATGATTTCCTCAAAGGTTTGCATCGGCTTCTTGGCGTTGAACGCATCCCGGGAAAAATCAAATCCCATAACCTTTCCGTTGTCAGGCTGATTCCCAAAAGCTTGCGAGGAAGGCATTGCATTCTTTGCATCAAATATATTGGAACGATCGTGTTCGTCTTTTTTCTGCTCCGGACGGGTGGCAGAGACGCGGCGAGGGGTCTGGGCATCTTCAACCGCATCATGCGGGGCACGATTTGCGGAATTCTTCGCGTGATCGTCCTGACCCAAGACAACATTCATTCCCGCACTCAAGCTGAGGAATCCTGTACTCAGGATAAGGATATGTATATTTTTCATCATTGATCCTCCTTTCTTGACTGCGGGGAGCACACGCTTATTCCCGCGTTTTCTTGGCCGGATTTCCCATATTCAGCTAAACAGTTGAAATACTGTCATGTCAAGGAAAACAACTCTGTTCGAAACCGCACACATGAGCGTGCGGGCAGACCAGGATCGAGGGCAATACCCCAGTACTTCTGGCAAGAGACCCTGGAGAATGTCTGGCTTACTCGGCTGACTGAAAAAACCGCTTGAATCTTGCAGGAGGCAACTCGGAAGAATGAACGGCATGCGAAGCATAAAACGCTGCCAGGCCCTCGTATTCTTTTTTAACGACTTCATACTGCTCGCCCGCGCTTGCCTCCAGTTGCTGGCGGTCTGCAACTGCAAGGTGTCCCCGGCGGCAGCGAATCGCCCCGGCTGCCTGAAGCTTGTGTGCCGCAACCGTTACACTTTCGCGACGTACGCCCAGCATGATTCCCGCTTGCTCATGGGTTATATGAAGCTCATTTCCCGGCAAACGGTCCATGCTCATCAATAAAAGATAGCTCAACTGCTGATCAACGGTATGGTAACGATTGGAAACAGCTACCTGTTCGGTTTGGACCATCAGAGCATGGGCAAAGCGCAGGACGCATTGCTTCAGTTCGTCGCCCAACTCAAACTCGTCTCTTATGAAGCTGGTTTTAATGCGATAACCCTTACCGGTGCTCATCACCAGAACGCGTGCAGAATAGTTTTCGCCACCCAGCAGCGCCGAAACACCGACCAACCCCTCGTTTCCGATGAGTCCGGTCTGGGTACACGCTCCGCTTGCCGTCTCATAAAGACGTGCAACTACAGAATTTGTCGGGAAATACACATATTTGAAAGGAAGACCAGGGTCATAGATGACTTGACCGGCTGGCATGGGCACATGCTCGAGAAGAGGCAGCAAGCGAGTGTAGCTCCCGAGAGGCAGGGCTGCGAGAATCTTGTTCTGCTTGGGACTCTGCGGTGGAAGCATGATGAACTTCAATATAGGTCTGGCATCGGAAAATCTAGCTGGTACAGATCGCCCATAACGCTTATACGCTTATCGTTTTACAGCAGTATTAACAGTATTTCCAGGTCTGCGCTTATTCCTTTGCAACTTTGCCCCTCTCCAGGCATAAGGCACTTTCGATTTTATTCTGCAATTTCAGGATATCTATCTCTGCTAGCTGGAGAGTCAGAATGCTGGATATTAGCGAGTGCAATTACCGCATTCTGTACGGTGGCACACATAAACCTCCGAAGTCCTATCGATAAGATCGGCAAAGAAAGATGAGAGAAATGAAACGAACTTGGGAAGGGGAAAGAATCGGACAGGCAAATCCAGAAGTCGAGCCGGTCGAGCTGGCTGAAGTATGCGCTTACATCGGCATGGCCCTGCCCTCGCTCAATGCCAGCCAGCCGCGAATGAGGCGGTATGTCACCCACAATCCGGTGCCCACGATGAGGAGGTACGCGAACCCGATGCCGATAATGGTGGCAAACAATAGGGCTGCAATTACCAGCCAAAGCAGGGTGTACCAGAAAGTGCGTATTTGCCAGCCGAAATGGGAATCAAGCCAGGTCCCCCGCACATCACTCCGCTTCACGTAGTTGAGAATCACTGCGATGATCGAGGGCCACCCGGTGAGAAAGGTCGTAATGATGAATGCCGGTCCCAGGATTCCCATCAGAACGCTGAAACCATGCAACAGATAGACGAGATGGGTGAGATGAAGCAGTCCGGCAGAAACAGGGTGTTCCATTCTTCGGTCGAACTTGCTCATGATTGACGCTCCTCGCGCTTTTACGGGTAAGGAAAACGGGAGGATAATTCATCCTGCTCAGCCTCACGTTTGCAGGATTTCAAGGGGATACGCTCACGCTGCCTAATCCTTCAGCCCCAATCGAATGCAACAGGCGACTAATAGGACAGGACGCTACTTAGTCACAGGCTCCTCCTCCGCGGGATCGTCATAAATCTCGGGAGGGGGATTTCCGTCGTAAATCAAATGCTTGCGCTGCTGCAAGTAGGCGTCGCGTACGAACAGATAAGGCTCAAGCGCTGCTTCATCCCGGATTTTCATGGGGCCGGACAATCTTGCCCGCTTGTCAATGACACCCAGAACGGAAAGCGGCACGGTGACGGGGGCTCCGATCACATAAGTTCCGATATAGAAAAGGACATTCGTAAATAGAGCGACTGGATATGAGGCAACATCGCGATTGCTGCTAGGCCCAAGCAAGGGAACAAAAAGGTAAGTGCTTGCATTCACCCCCCACACCCCCAGCGTTTGTCCGAAATCTTCATCATGCTGGGTGAAGCCCATGGAAGAAGCCGGATCAAAGAGCCCGGCGATACCAAGGGTGGAATTGACGACGAAGCGCAGCCCGTCACGAAATCCCTGGCGTACCTTGCCTTGCAGGAAATCATTCAGGACGACGTTCGGGTACTGGATATTGTCATAAAAATTCCCGACGGAGCGCTGCACCCGGGTGGGGACGTGGTCAATATAAACCTCCGCCACCGGCTCGATGAGTTTCCGGTCGATCACATCGGTAAAAGTGTAAAACTTGCGATTGATACCCTCGAATGGATCGATCGAATCCCTATAGTCTGCGCTCTGATCGTTCGGCACTGTCGATCCCTGCGTGCGGGTAGTAGCACATCCTGTGACCAGCATTGTGCAGGCAAGCAGCAAGAGGACAGTAATACGGTTATATGTCACGAGTTTATGAATGAAAATGACAAAAAGGATACGGACCGATGAAACATTGCGACAATCCAACGCAAAGTATAAACATAAATCGTTCTGATGGCAGATAAAAAAGACGGGCCCGAGAATGGGCAGGGGGTACTGCGAAAAATTTACGGAAGAGGCTCGCTACCGAAGAGAGTGATAGCAGGAAGAGAAACGGATGGGGAAATATTGCGAGGAGAGATTCGTAAAACCTTTGGGCGCTGCTTTATACCCGGTGCATTCCAGTCCCTCAAATGCAGACGATCTTTATAGCCTCTTTAACCCCTACTAACCCTGCAAGGGCTCTCTCCTCACGGGTATCAAGGGAAACAGTCAGATCGAAAGCGCGCTCATCTGCTCCAGCTCCCCCACGATAGCACCGAGAGCGCGAAGGAAATCAGCAACCTGCACCGAAGAATTGGAGGCCCCCAGGCTTACCCGCACAGCGCAACGAGCCAGGGCAGGATCCACCCCCATTGCTTCCAGCACATGGCTTCGCCCGGGGTTGACGCTGGAACACGCCGCGCCGCTTGCCACCGCGAAACCCGCTTTATCGAGACGTACTACCAAAGTATCTCCTTCGATACCCGGGAGCGCAAAATAGCAGGTATTGGGCAGACGGGAAGCGCCGAGACCAAAAACAGTCCCGCCCATCTCCAGCAGGCCCCGCTCCAGTTGCTGGCGCAATGCCGAGATATGCGTGGTATGTTCCGCTATTCGTCTCTTGACCAACTCGCAGGCCACGCCGAATCCCACAATTGCGGGAACGTTTTCGGTACCCGAACGCAATCCGCCTTCATGCCCCCCACCGTAGATGAGAGGTTTGAGCAGGAGCCGCTTATCCATGATAAGCGCCGCGGCCCCCTTGGGACCGCAAATCTTGTGGGACGACAGCGTCAGGGCATGTACATTGAGCGAGGCAAAATCGACAGGTATCTTGCCAAACGCCTGCACTGCGTCCGTGTGAATCCAGGCACCTCGCGCGCGGGCCTTCTCCCCCACCATCGAAACATCCTGAATCACGCCTGTTTCGTTGTTTGCCAGCATGACTGAAACCAGCCCCGACTGTTGAGACGACAGTGCCTCGTCAAGAGCGGCCGGGTCCAGGCGGCCCTGATTATCCACTGCTAGCCGACGCAGATTCCAGCTTCCCCGCGAAGCACGCGCCAATTCCTGCGCAGTTTTCATCACGCAGGGATGCTCGATCGCGCTTATCGCAATCTGTCCCGGCTTCATGTAGCCCGCGGCGCCCTGAATGAAGAGGTTATTGGCTTCCGATCCCCCGCTGGTGAAAACCACCTGCGACGGCTGCACTCCCACTGCATCCGCCACTTGCTCACGGGCGCGATCAACCGCCCGGCGAGCTGCAATGCCAGGAGCATGCCGGCTGGAGGGATTGCCGTACTCTTCCTGGAAATACGGCAACATGGCATCAAGCGCGGCTTTATCGACAGCAGTCGTGGCGTTATGGTCGAAATAGGCGTAGGTCATCGTCCGGATCCTTCAAACTGGTCGAAATGGAAAATCGGACTTGAAACCAGCAGGCGTTACCGTTCAAGCAGGAACTGTACGATGTTGCGATGAGGAGCAGGTTCTCACATCCTGCAAGACAGCAATATCCTTCACCTTGGGGTTTGATACGAGCTGCTCCAGTGTAACCAGCGCTAGGTAATCGCGTATCCGCGCATTCAGATTCGCCCATAGATCGTGGGTCATGCAGCGCTGATCATTGTGACAGTTTTCCTTGCCTCCGCATTGGGTGGCGTCGATGGGCTCATCCACAGCCAGAATAATGTCTACTACAGATACCTCGCTCATGGGTTTGGTGAGGCGGTAGCCACCACCAGGGCCACGTACGCTGCCTACCAGCTTGCTGCGGCGCAGCTTTCCGAACAACTGCTCAAGATAAGACAATGAAATTTTCTGACGTTCGCTGATACCCGCCAATGTAACCGGCCCGTCCGCGCTGTGCAATGCAAGATCGATCATTGCCGTTACTGCAAAACGGCCCTTGGTTGTTAACCGCATTTTCTGCTCCCGAATAGAAATTGACACTGTGAAACAACAAAATAATAGGCGACAAATCCCGCAGAGTTGCCGGAACAAAGCGTTCCGAACAAGTCTTCCTGATTCAATTCAACGAAAGCGCTCATCGCGCACCCATCCTGGAATGCAGCTGCTTCCTCCGAACACCTTTCTCACGTAAACAATTCCAATACCGACAACCAATACCCGACAACATTGATCAAGTATATAAATCCCCTTTGTCATGGTCAACTATTTTGTCCGGCTACTTTCGTTTAAACCTGACCGCCGTCAACTCTTCCCGCCATCATTCAATTTCGTTCGCATCCCGGAGCATCAGGAATAAGCGGGAAAGCAGCCTCCGTCTACATCCGCTTCTCACAGGCGCTCAGTATCCCTCGTAATATATTGACCTCCTCCTTTTCCAGCCGCGCGCGGGCAAACAGCCGTCGCATGCGCTGCATCAGGCGTTTCGGCTCCTGCGGATCGAGAAAACCGCTGCTGATCGCCACCTGCTCCAGGTGAGCGTAAAGCAACTCGATTTCATCGAACGTGGCCGCCATCCCCCCGCCATGCAGGGTCAGGGTCGGCGAAGCAGGCGGGGTTTCCAGCAAATCCCTGCAGGCCATGCGCAATTCGTATGCCATGACCTGCACAGCGCTGGCAAGATTGAGAGATGAATATTCCGGGTTGGCTGGAATATGGATGATGATCTGGCACTTACTGACTTCAAGCGTGGTAAGTCCGGACATTTCCGTGCCGAAGACCAGCGCAACGAAATCCTTTTGCGCGAGATCGAGCAGTTTGGTCGCACCCTGCCGGCCATCAAAAACTTCATGGGAGAGATCGCGTTGTCGGGCCGTCACTGCCGCTGCCAGAACAGTGCCACTGAGCGCTTCATCGAGCGTGTCGCAGACTTTTGCCTTATGGAGGATATCCAGTGCGCCGGTGGCTCGTCTTTCAGCTTCCTTGTCGGGGAAAAACCGGGGATTCACAAGATAGAGCGAGTCCAATCCCATGGTCTTCATTGCCCGCGCCGCCCCCCCGATGTTACCGGGATGGCTGGTATGGCTCAGGACAATTCGGACTTTATCGAGCAGATGGAGGGGATTCACATTTAATCCGGATAGCCCATTAAAGACTCCATTGGAGATGACTACCCTGTGCAAGCGCAGTCAGTTTGTAGCCATTTCAGGCTACGGGATTTTTCCCGATTGATAGCACTGTCTCGCAACCTGCCCGGGCATCATTCCGCATCCTGATGGATTATCTGGGTTAAAATCCACGATTCACTTTATTTTGAATCCCGACACATGCACCCCATGCTCACCATCGCGGTAAGGGCCGCGCGCCGCGCAGGCGGCATCATCAATCGTGCTGCGCAGAACCTGGATTTACTGAATGTCTCGCGCAAGGCGCACAACGATTTTGTCAGCGAAGTAGACGGCGCCGCGGAAAACGCGGTGATCGAGACGCTGCTCGATGCCTATCCCAGCCATTCCATTCTAGCAGAAGAAAGCGGCGCTCAAGGTGATCCTGCCAAGTCTGAATATCAGTGGATCATCGACCCGCTGGACGGGACCACCAATTTTCTTCATGGTTTCCCGCATTACTCGGTTTCGATCGCATTGATGCATAAAAACGTTTTGTCGCAGGCCGTGGTCTACAATCCGGCTGCCAACGAATTATTTACCGCAAGCCGGGGAGCAGGCGCCTATCTCAATGACCATCGCTTGCGGGTGAGCAAGCGCAGCAAACTTGGCGACTGCCTGATCGGCACGGGCTTCCCGTTTCGCGAATTCACGCATGCCGAGGCCTACCTTGCCATATTCAAGGATATCATGCCCCGGGTGGCGGGGATCCGGCGTCCGGGTTCCGCCGCGCTCGACCTGGCCTACGTCGCGGCAGGACGATACGATGGCTTCTGGGAGTTCGGCCTTTCACCGTGGGATATGGCGGCGGGCTGCCTGCTCATTACCGAGGCAGGCGGACTGGTGGGAGACATGGAAGGCAACGATACCCATCTGCAAAGCGGCAATGTGGTAGCGGGTAATCCGAAAGTCTTCGGCCAGTTGTTGCAGGTTATTGCCCCGCATCTGACATCCGAACTGAAGGCGGCTCAAGACGGGGGATGATGCGGGCGAAGCCTGAAAAGAGACGGAAGCGGTAATCTCCGCTTTCCTGGCACGACCCGTCGCCGTCAGTCCTTACAGGCAGCCCGAGGAAGATAGGCAACCCCAGGAAGGTGTGTGAAACAACCGGAGAAATAACATCATGTCCACCTCCCCGGATGCCGAACGGCAGCGGTTGGAAAACCAGCGGCAGGGCCGGGAAGCCTGGCGTCTATGGGGACCTTACCTCTCGGAACGCGCCTGGGGCACCGTGCGGGAAGACTACAGTCCGGATGGAACGCCCTGGGAATATTTCGACCATGATCAGGCACGTTCGCGCGCTTACCGCTGGAATGAGGACGGGCTGGGCGGTATCTCGGACGAAGCGCAGCATCTCTGTTTCTCACTGGCGCTCTGGAACGGCAAGGATGCCATCCTTAAGGAGCGCGCCTTCGGTCTCACCGGACACCAGGGTAATCGGGGAGAAGACGTAAAGGAATGCTATTTCTACCTCGACGCCACGCCTTCTCACGCGTGGCTGCACTACCTCTACAAATACCCGCAATCCCCATTCCCCTATACGCGGTTGATCGAGGAAAACGCCCACCGTTCGCGTGCGGAGCCGCCGTTCAACCTGATTGATAGCAACGCTTTCTCGGAAGACCGGTATTGGGATGTGGAAGTCTTCTACGCCAAGGCATCCCCTCATGAACTGCACATCCGCATCGTGGCAAGCAACCGTGGGAAAGAGGAAGCTTTACTGTGGCTGCTGCCGCAATTGTGGTTTCGCAATTACTGGTCCTGGTCCGGAAAAGATGAGGTAAAACCTCTCCTGCACGCCATCTCCGCGCCGCAAAATGCTGCCTGGGCAGTAATGGCAGAGCATCCCGCACTGCGAAACTACTATCTCTACGGCCGGCAGCAAGCCGATCTTCTCTATACGGAGAATGAAACCAACAATAGCAGGTTATGGGGCGTGCCCAATGCTGCACCTTATGTCAAGGATGCCTTTCACCGCTATCTCGTGCAGGGTGAGCAATCCGCTGTAAATCCCGCGGGAAAGGGAACAAAATTCGGCGCGGCGCACAAACTCGCAATACCATCCGGCAAGACAGGCATGATCGAGCTGGTGCTCACGGCGGAGCCTCATCTTCAGCCATTCGAAAATCAGGACAGTATTTTTGCACGGCGCCGCGTCGAAGCCGATGCTTTTTTCCGCACGTTCCTGACAGACGAGGCGCCCGCCGAGGATCAGCGCATCCTGCGGCAAGCACTCGCAGGCATGATATGGACCAAGCAGTTCTATCACTACGACGTCTCCGACTGGCTGAAAGGAGACCCGGCAACACCGCCTGCGTCGAGGCGGCAGGTGCGCAACCACGCGTGGCCCCATCTCAAGGCGAGCCATGTCATTTCCATGCCGGACACGTGGGAGTATCCCTGGTTTGCCGCCTGGGACCTCGCTTTCCATTGCGCTACGCTGGCGCTCATCGACGTGGATTTTACCAAGGAACAGATCGAACTGCTGCTGAATGAAAACTACCTGCATCCCAACGGGCAAATCCCCGCATATGAATGGACATTCAGCGATGCGAATCCGCCGGTGCACGCAATGGGCGCGCTCAAGGTATTCCGGGCCGAACGGGTGCAGCGCGGCAGGGGTGATATCGGTTTCCTCAAACGCGTGCTGCACAAGCTTTTGCTGAATCATACCTGGTGGATCAATCTCAAGGATTCAACAGGCACGAATGTATTCGAGGGAGGATTCCTCGGACTGGACAATATCTCGGTATACAATCGCTCCGAGCCGCTCCCGCCGGGTTACACCCTCAAACAGGCTGATGCAACCGGCTGGATGGCGATGTTTTCCCTGCAATTGACAGTCATGGCACTGGAAATTGCGGTGGAAGACCCCGCCTATGAGAATATCGCTGTCCAATCCTATAGCCAGTTCCTGGCAATTGCCAATACGATTGCCGGACATACCGGAGCGCGCGTTTCCCTGTGGGATGACATCGACGGCTTTTTCAAGGATCTCGTCGTAGATCCGGATGGAAGCACGCATCGCATCGACGTTTTCTCCTGGGTGGGCATCATTCCTCTGTTTGCGTGTGAGGTCGTGGATGGCCGGCTGCTCGCAAACCGCAAACGTTTCACCGCACTGCTGTGGGAACACAAGGGCGGCATGTTCGATGGGAGCGTGATATGCGCCTGCCCCATCGACACCAACGAACGGGGTGAGCATCTGCTCTCCCTGGTGACCCCTGCGATGTTCGTCAAGATATTGCCACGGATTTTTGATGAAGAAGAGTTCTTTTCGCCCCATGGGGTGCGGAGTGTCTCCAAGCGTCATGCCACGCAAGCAGACTTGGGCCATATCCCCGGCGTCGGCAATGCTGTCATCCGGTATGTTCCGGGCGAATCCGACTCCCCCCTTTTCGGCGGCAACTCAAACTGGCGCGGGCCGGTGTGGATGCAGACCAACTATCTGCTGATTCAAACCATCGAAAAGATGCATCGTTACCTCGGTGAGGCCTTTACTTTTCCTGCCCCCTGCCTGAATCATTGCGAAATCGACCTCAAATATGCTGCCAATACGCTTGCGGAACGGCTGGTGGATATTTTCCGCCGTGATGAATCCGGCCTGATCCCGGCCTTCCCTGAAAAGAGCCCGCATCAGACCGATCCTCACTGGCGCGACCTGCTGCTGTTCCATGAGTATTTTCACGGTGAAACCGGACGGGGGTTAGGCGCCGCTCATCAGACCGGCTGGACCGGTCTGGTGGCGAATCTGGTGATGCGGCGATATCGGAAGGAGATTCCGGAGTTTTGGAAGCAACAGGGGTCTCGCAAAGACTTAGCAGGTTAAATGATTACTTCACAAAGAAATAATGAATGTCTCAATCCAGTAAAGCCAGACTTTCAACCGATCCCACAGTATTTGAAGCGGTATTGAATAACCATACCCCCATGATGCAGCAATACCTGCGCATCAAGGCGCAGCATCCGGATATGCTGATGTTTTACCGGATGGGGGATTTCTATGAACTGTTCTTTGACGATGCGGAAAAGGCAGCGAAGCTGCTCGACATCACCCTGACCCGTCGCGGCACTTCGGCGGGAGAGCCGATCAAGATGGCTGGTGTGCCTTACCATGCGGCGGAACAGTATCTGGCAAAGCTCGTCAAGCTTGGAGAATCGGTCGTCATCTGCGAACAGGTGGGCGATCCCGCCACTTCGAAAGGACCGGTAGAACGCCAGGTGACACGCATCATCACCCCCGGCACCCTGACCGATGCTGCGCTCCTGGAGGACAAGCGCGACAGCGCCCTGCTTGCCTTGCTCGTGCATGAATCCACCCTGGGGCTGGCGTGGCTGAATCTTGCAGCAGGGCAATTTTCCGTGATGGAGACTTCGGTGAACAATCTCACAGCCGAACTCGAACGCCTGAAGCCTGCCGAGATTCTTTTGCCGGAATCGCTGAATCTTGCCGGGATCAACGACAGGGTAATACAGGAGAAGTTATGCGTGAAGCATTTGCCGGCATGGCAGTTCGATACCGCCGCGGCTGTGCGCAATCTCTCCCGGCAGTTCGGTACCCATGACCTTTCCGGTTTCGGCTGCGAGGATCTGGATGTTTCTCTCGGCGCCGCAAGTGCGTTGCTGGATTATACCCGGCTGACGCAGGGCGCCAGCATAGGTCATATCAAGGGGTTGCGGGTTGAGCGGGAGGATACCTATCTGCGCATGGACGCCACCACTCGCCGCAATCTGGAGATCTCCGAAACTATACGAGGTGACGCGGCGCCCACTTTATTGTCCCTGCTGGATACCTGTTCGACCAACATGGGCAGCCGACTGCTGTGCCACTGGCTGCACCACCCGCTTCGCGACCGCGGGCTGATCCAGAACCGGCTCAATGGTGTATCTTTTTTGATGGGGGAAGCAGGATCAGGCCCCTGCCTTTCGGTGCGCGACTGCTTGAAGCGCGTGACGGATATCGAGCGCATTACTGCCCGTATCGCCCTGAAATCGGCACGGCCACGGGACTTATCCGGGCTGCGCGACAGCCTGAAACGGCTGCCCGCAGTCAACAACGCCGTTGCCGGTACCGCTACTACAAGTAGCGGCGGCAGTGACGTAAGCGCGCATGTCGCGGCGCTCATCCACTCGATGGCGCCAGACAATGCTCTCGTTGCGCTGCTGGAGAAATCGCTGAAGGAAGAACCGGAGGTGATGCTGCGCACCGGGGGCGTGATTGCCGATGGCTACGATGCCGAATTGGATGAACTGCGCGCGATACACAACAATTGCGATGAATTCCTGCTGCAACTCGAAACCCGGGAAAAGGCCCGTACCGGTATTGCGAATCTCAAGGTGGAATACAACCGTTTGCACGGTTTTTACATTGAAGTGACGCATGCGCACACCGAGAAAATCCCCGACGACTATCGGCGCAGACAGACGCTGAAGAATGCGGAGCGCTACATTACGCCTGAGCTCAAAGCTTTCGAGGAAAAGGCGCTTTCTGCCCAGAGCCGGGCACTGGAGCGGGAGAAATTGCTGTATGGCGAGCTGCTGGATATGCTCTCCCAATATATCGACCATCTGCAGCAGGTTGCACGCAGCGTGGCAGAACTGGATGTCCTTGCGACCTTTGCCGAACGCGCGCTGGCACTTGACTACAGCCTGCCCCTTTTTACCAGTGACAGTGTTATCGAAATTCAGGCAGGGCGGCATCCGGTAGTTGAAAAACAAGTGGACAGCTTCATCGCCAATGATGTCCAGCTTGGCGCCCGCACGGGTGGCAGACGGCAGATGCTCGTCATTACCGGGCCCAACATGGGCGGGAAGTCTACCTACATGCGCCAGGTTGCCCTGATTGCGCTACTCGCCCATTGCGGGAGTTTTGTTCCCGCGAGAAGCGCGCTTATTGGACCGCTCGATCAGCTTTTCACGCGGATCGGCGCATCCGACGATCTGGCGGGAGGGCGCTCCACCTTCATGATGGAAATGACCGAGGCGGCAAATATCCTGCACAACGCCACGGCGCAAAGCCTGGTGCTGATGGATGAAGTGGGCCGGGGAACCTCTACGTTCGATGGACTGGCGCTCGCTTTCGCAATCGCCCGTTATCTGCTGGAAAAGAACCGTAGCTACACCCTATTCGCCACACATTATTTCGAATTGACGCGGCTTGCGGAGGAGTTTGCACAGGTCGCCAATGTGCACCTGCGCGCGGTGGAGCACAAACATCATATCGTGTTCCTGCACGCCGTCAACGAGGGGCCGGCCAGCCAGAGCTACGGTCTCCAGGTGGCGGCATTGGCCGGAGTGCCTGATCCGGTAATAAGAACAGCGAGAAGATATCTGCTGAAACTCGAGCAGGAAGCGTTGAGCAATCAGCCGCAAGGAGACTTGTTCTCCAGGGACGACCTCTTCTGGAAGCAGGACAGGATGCCGGAAGGTTCCGTTGACAAAAATGACAGCGCCCCGGAGCATCCCGTACTTGCACTGTTACGCACTATCGTTCCCGACGACTTGAGCCCGAAACAGGCCCTGGAGCAGCTCTACGGCTTGAAGAAGGCGGCAGAGAAAGAATAGCTTCGACTTATATCTCTAACGGTGATCTCCACCAGAGTTCACGTCTTAATGCTCATGCCCGTGGCCATGACCATGCGGACCGTGAGCGTGGCCATGAGCCAGCTCTTCGGCAGTAGCGGGACGCACATCGGTTACCTCGCATTCAAATCGAACCGACTGCCCCGCCAGAGGATGATTGCCGTCCACCACGACCTTGTCTTCGGCAATGTCTGTCACTGTATATATCCGGACATTGTCCGACTCTTCCTCGCCCCCTTCGAACTTCATGCCCACCACGACATCCTCGGGAAAGCGGCTGCGTGACTCGACCCGCACGAGATCGCTGTCATATTCGCCAAAAGCATCCTCCGGTTCCATCACGACCAGGCAACGGTACCCTGCTTCCTTGTGAGTCAGCTCCTCTTCCACCTTCGGAAACATTTCATCGTGGTAACCACCGTGGAGGTAGCTTACAGGAAAATTGGATTTCTCCAGAATTTCACCGGTTGAATCAGACAAAATATAATTGAGCGATACCACGGTGCCTTTTTCAATTTGCATATCGTTGAGCCTGCAAGTTAGGTTATCAGGAATTTCCTCAGGAAATGATAAAAATGCCAAGAGCCATGCGCTCGATGCCTTCATCGAGAATCATTCATTATTGCATTCGCAGTCCTTAAATGGAATATGGCTTTTTTGCGGGGCAGCCGGTCAGGCGGAATGGAAATTGCCGGAAGCAGGAGCCTCGCGGAAGCCCGGTTCAGGGCAGGATTTATTCATGATTCCGCGTCTTTTTCATTTGCCATGAGTTCCCTTACCGGCGCAAAGCTGCGGCGGTGCACAATGGAAACGCCGTGAATTTTCAGTGCGGCAAGATGCTGCTCCGTGGAATATCCTTTGTGCTGATCGAAGCCATAACGGGGAAAACGCCGGTGTAACGCCATCATCTCGGCATCGCGGGCGGTCTTGGCAAGAATCGAGGCAGCGGAAATTTCCGGCACCAGGCTGTCGCCCCTCACGATGGTAGTCACGGGGAATTTCAGGCGGGGACTGTGGTTTCCATCCACTAATACCCGCGCTGGCGTCACCGGCAATTTTCCGATCGCGCGTTTCATCGCCAGCAGGCTTGCTTGCAATATATTCAGCCGGTCTATTTCCCTGACGGATGCGAACCCGATGGCCCAGGCAATCGAATACGCCTTTATGGCAAGGGTCAGGCTGTTGCGCTTTCCCTCGGTAAGCGTTTTCGAATCTGCCAGGCCATCTATGGGAGAGGCCGGATCGAGTATCACGCAGGCAGCGAACACCGGTCCTGCCAGCGGCCCCCGGCCGGCCTCATCCACACCGCAGACCCAAGGATATTCATTGCTGCACATGGATCAACTCTGCCGTTTTTCCGCAGGTATTTCAGGTCTCTTTTGGCCTGACGGTACACATCAGTTCGGCCTCGGCGGCAACGCGGCCGTCCACTTCCGCCCGTGCCGCATATTTCCAGATTCCGATCCTCTCCTTCAGAACTGTAGCCTTGAGTATCAGTTGATCGCCCGGTTCCACCGGCCGCTTGAAACGCGCATTATCGATGCCAACGAAATAATAGATGGAATTCTCGTCGGCTTCCACATTGGATGTTTTGAGCGTCAGAAGAGCGGCAGCCTGCGCCAGCGCTTCGATCACCAATACCCCGGGCATGACGGGATGATGAGGAAAGTGTCCCGTAAAAAAAGGTTCGTTGATCGTTACGTTCTTGAGCGCGGTGAGGCTCTTTCCCGGTTCGAAAGCGAGAACGCGATCGACGAGGAGCAAGGGGTAACGGTGAGGAAGGTATTTCAGAATTTCATGGATATCCATTAGCGCGATGTTTTCCCGGGTTCTTGATAAGAAGTGGATAAAGGATGATCAGAGGATTGAGATGATCGGAGGAGAGACGGACTTGCCCGTTGTCCCTGACCGCCGGAGCTACTTGTCGGCCAGCGCTTTGAGTACCTTGTCAGTAATATCGATTCGCGGGCTTCGGTAGACGAGATCGCGCAGGGGCAATATGAGGTCGTACTTCTCGGTCTCGGCAATGATTTGAATGGCCTTGGTGGCGGTCAGCTGAAGCGCCGCAACCTCATCGTTCTGGCGCAGGCTCAAATCTTCACGCAACTGCCGTTGCCCGCGCTGGTATTCCCGGTTAAGCGCAGCCAGGTCGCGCTCCTTGCTGCGGCGTTCCGCTTCCGGCATGCGCTTTCCTTCTTTTTCCAGCAAATCCTGAAGCTCCTTCGCCTGTACCGCGAGTTTCTTGAGCTCCTGGTCCCGGGGGAGAAATTCCCTTTCGATTTTTCTAAGTGCTCTGACCGCGGGCGCAGATTCAGCCAGAATGCGCTCCGTGTCGACAACCCCGACCTTGATATCTTCTGCCAGCGCGCCTGCGGTTCCGTAGATAGATGCGACGAGAATGGAGGTTATCGCGATTAAAGTTCGTCCCAGTATCTTGTGTTTCAATTTTATCTCCGGATCTAGTCTAGAATTGTTGCCCAAACTGAAACTGAAAACGCTGTATGTTGTCGCCGGGCTGGCTATTCAAGGGCTGGGCCACGCTGATTTTGAGCGGCCCCATAGGAGATATCCAGGTAACGGCGATACCGGCAGAATAACGCAAGCCCTCCTGATCGGGTCTTACCCCACCAGGTCCCCAGACCGTGCCCCCATCCAGAAACGCGCTCAGGCGTACTGTGCGATCATTCCTCATGCCGGGCATCGGAAACAGAACCTCGATATTGCCTACCGCACGTTTGTTGCCTCCCAAGGTTCTGTTGGTTGCGTCCCTGGGACCCAGCGAACTGATGTTGTAACCCCGCACGGAGGTATTGCCCCCGGCGAAGAAATTCTTGAAAAAGGGAAGCTCTTTACCGGAATAGCCATCCCCATATCCGAGTTCCCCATTCAACATCAGCGTAAATATCTCGGTGATGGGGAAATACCAGCGAAGGTCATAACTCAATTTGTAATAAGTGAGGTCTCCTCCCGGCAGGCCCACCTCCGCGAACACGCGCTGCGTGGTTCCCGAAGTTGTCCAGATTGCGCTGTCACGGCCATCCCGCCTCCAGCTGAGCGTTGCAGGTATGTTGATCGTGGTCCGCCCGAATTTGTTCACGAAATCGATATTACGCTGCGGGCTGTCAGGCCCAAGATCGATCGTGGTTTGTTCCGCTCCCAGCCCCCCCATGATGCTGTCATTTTCATTGATGGGAATGCCGAAACGAAGACCTGCGCCCAGCGTGTCGGTGTTGAAATTCATCACGGAGGACAAGGTGCGTGTGTTGAGCACCCGCTTATAGAGATCGAGTCCTGCCGTGACACCATCCTTGGTGAAATAGGGGTCGGTATAGGACAATGAATAGGTCTTGTTGACGCTACCGGTATTCACCATGAGATTGACGAACTTGCCGGTACCGAATATATTGTCCTGCGCAACAGACCCGCTCAGTATCAGTCCTTCCATGTTGGAATAGCCCGCACCGAACATCACGGCGCCCGTCGGCTTTTCCTTGACTTCGACATTCACATCGATCTGGTCCGTGGTACCGGGAACCGCCGGAGTTTCAACATTGACGGCAGTAAAGTAATTCAATCTGTCGACCCGGGTCTTGGAGCGGTTTATCTTGCTGGTTGAATACCAGCCCCCTTCGAACTGGCGCATTTCCCGCCGTATCACTTCATCCCGGGTTCGGGAGTTGCCGGTAATATTGATGCGTCTGACATAGACGCGACGGCCGGGATCGATAAAAAAGGTGAACGCCACCTGCTGCTTTTCCTTGTCCAGCTGGGGAGAGGCGTTGACATTGGCGAATGCGTAACCATCGTCGCCGAGCCGGTCGGTGATGAGCTTGATGGACTCCGTCAGCTTTTCGCGGGAAAACGTGTCTCCGGGCGAGAGTTGTATGAGCTTGCGCAGTTCCTCTTCCGGAACCAGCAGTTCACCGGCAAGCTTGATTTCGGAAACATCATATTTAGGGCCCTCGACGATATTTACCGTAATGTAAATATCCTGCATGTCGGGTGTGATCGATACCTGCGTCGACTCTATGCTGAATTCGAGGTAGCCGCGATTCAGGTAATAGGAACGGAGCGATTCGAGATCGCCGCCGAGCTTCTGCTTCGAATACTGGTCTTCCTTGGTGAGCCAGGTCAAGAGGCCAGGAGTCCGCAGCGAGAACGCGCTCAACAGATCCTTTTCCTTGAAAGCTTTATTTCCGACGATATTGATCTTGCGAATCTTGGCGGTCCTGCCTTCGTCCACATGGAAGGTAATGCCCACGCGGTTTCGTTCAAGCGGAGTAGTGGTTGTGGTGATTTTCACGGCATATTTGCCGCGCGCCATATACTGCTGCTTGAGTTCCTGTTCGGCCTTTTCCAGTGTCGAGCGATCGAAAATGCGGGATTCCGCCAAACCTGCCTGTTTCAGCCCCTCCTTGAGCTTGTCTTTCTCAAACTCCTTGGCACCGACAATGGTGATCTGAGCAATCGCCGGCCGCTCCTCTATCACCACGATCAGGACACCGTTTTCGGACTCGAGCCGTACATCCTTGAAAAAACCGGTGGCATACAGCGCCTTGATCGCCGCCGCCGCCTTTTCGTCGTCGAGCACATCTCCGACCTTCACCGGCAGGTAACTGAACACGGTTCCGGCCTCGGTGCGCTGTATGCCTTCCACCCGGATGTCCTTGACTTCGAAGGGCTCGCGTGCCCATGAAGCCGAAGCGCACAAAGCAGAAACAAGCGCGACCAGATACCTGACTTTCATGCTTTAACCGGGGATGAGGCGGTTTATGTCGTTATAAATGGCAAAAGCCATCAGGGCAAACAAGAGTGCCATCCCCACCTGCTGACCGATTTCCATCGCTTTCGCGGAGAGCGGACTGCCCTTGACGATTTCGATGACATAATACATTAAATGCCCTCCATCCAATACGGGAATGGGCAGCAGGTTCAATACGCCCAAACTGACACTGATCAGGGCGAGAAAACCCAGATAAGGCGAAAGGCCCATCTGGGCAGATTTTCCTGCATAGTCGGCAATAGTGATGGGACCACTTACATTCTTCCAGGACACCTCACCTGCCAGCATTTTTCCGAACATTTGCAAGGTGAACTTCGAAGTTTCCCAGGTTTTGTTTATCGCCTTGGCAAAAGCCGTGCCCAAGGGATAGCGTACTTCGATCAACAGCTTTTCGATCTCATCGGAATCAATCCGCGGCGCAATCCCAATTTTCCCGATTTTTTCTCCATTCTCTGTGACGCTGTCGGGAACAACCTCCTTGTCGATCACGGCACCGTCACGCCGGATTTCCAGCATGACCGGTGATTCCGGCCGATCTCGCACCTGTTGCACCAGGTCTTGCCACAGGGAAATTTTCAGCCCGTTGACTGCCAGGATTTCATCGCCCGGCCGTAACCCGGCGCGGCTTCCGGCACTATCGGGTATCACCTGCGAAATGACGGGTTTAACCTCGGGCTGATAACTGCTGAGGCCGATTTTCTTTAAAAACTCCCCATCCAGATCATCCGCCTGGATGTTGCTCAAATCCAGCCTCCGCAGCCCGGTCTGACCATGGATGTCGGTCACTTCCACCGCAAGTGCAGGAGACCTTTCCACGGCGTGGGACAATAGCAGCCAGCGCGCATCCTGCCAGGTTTCCACCGGTTCCCCCTCGATTCGCCTCAGGGTGTCGCCCTTCTCCAGGCCGGCAAATGCCGCCGGAGTTGCGGGAGCAACAGGTCCGAGAACAGGCTTCATCGCATTGATGCCGAGCATGAACAACAGCCAGTAAAGGACGATCGCCAGCAGAAAATTCGCGACCGGCCCCGCTGCGACGATAGCAAACCGCTGCAAGACCGGCTGGCGGTTGAATGAACGTGGCAGTTCCTCCAGCGCAACCGTTCCTTCACGTTCATCGAGCATCTTCACATAACCGCCAAGAGGAAAGGCGGCAATAACCCATTCGGTCTGGTCTTTTCCCACCTGCTTCCGCATGAGCGGATGACCGAAACCGATGGAGAAACGGAGTACTTTTACTCCACACCAGCGGGCGACGAGGTAATGGCCGAATTCATGAAATACGATCAGCAGGCCGAGAGCAACAACGAAAGCGGCAATTGTGAAAAGGAATGTCATGCTTCTACAGGTCTGCGTTCCGGCAGACTCTCTGATACGGGGAAGTAAAAGAAGTCTTCCATCTTCGCATGGATGAAATGGAAGCCGCAATTGGAACTGATGGGACTTACGCAAACGATGAAACCGGTAGAGTTGCCCGCCCAAATGGACCCGACGCTCCGCAGGCTCATATCTGCCATAATGCGCGTATAAGCGCGACCGGAATCAGCCGACTGGCCAGCTCCCCGGGATGAATGAGAAGCTTTCTTCAGAAGGGGTGGATAAACCGTTGTCCGACCTGCCGGAAAGGCCAATGATTGCGACACTTTACGCCAGACACGTCAGCCATTCTTGGGCCGCTTCGCGCGCCATGCCGTCCGCTGCCAGCACATCATCCAGAGTCGCGATGTCCCGGCGGCCAATTGTCTGCATGACATCCTCGATCATGGCGGGAATGGACGTGAAGGGCATTAGACATTTGAGAAAGGAATCCACCGCCACTTCATTGGCGGCATTCAGCACAGCGGGGGCACTCCCGCCGCTTGCCAGCGCCTGATATGCCAGCCGTAGACAGGGAAAGCGTTCAAAATCGGGGGCCTCGAAATCGAGCCGGGCAACCTTGAACATATCCAGGGGGTTGACTCCGGTCTCGATCCGTTCAGGGAAGCCGAGTGCATGGGCAATGGGAGTACGCATATCAGGATTACCCAGTTGTGCCAATACCGAGCCATCCACATACTCGACCATGGAATGAATGATGCTCTGCGGGTGAACGACGACCTCTATTTGCTCGGGCGAGGCTTCGAACAACCAGTGCGCTTCGATGACTTCGAGTCCCTTGTTCATCATGGTAGCGGAATCCACCGAAATTTTCTGCCCCATTACCCAGTTGGGATGAGCACATGCCTGCCCGGGGGTTACATTTTCCAGTGCGGCCAAGGGCATCTGCCGAAAGGGCCCGCCTGATGCGGTCAGCAGAATGCGACGCACGCCCACCGCGCGCAGATCCCCACTGAAGTGCTGCGGCAGGGATTGGAAAATGGCATTGTGTTCACTATCGATCGGGAGCAGCGTGGCATGATTTTCCTTGACCACGTCCGTGAATATGCGTCCCGCCATCACCATTGTTTCCTTGTTGGCAAGCAATACCCGCTTGCCGGTCGCAGCCGCTGCAAATGTCGGACGTATCCCCGCCGCCCCCACGATCGCTGCCATCACTGTATCCACGTCCGGCAGCGAAGCGACCTTTTCCAGCGAATCCACCCCCCACAGCACTTCAGTGGCAAGGCCAGCCCGGCGAATTTCCACCTGCAGTAGTTCGGCGCTGGCCTCATCCAGCAGCACCGCATAGCGCGGCTCAAAACGCCGGCATTGTTCCAGAATTTTCTGCACGCTCTTGTTCGCGGTAAGGGCTACCACGCGAAAGCGGTCGGGGTGACGCGCCACTACATCGAGCGTGCTTACGCCGATGCTTCCTGTGGAACCCAGAATAGTGAGATGACGAACAGCGATCATGATCAGGTATGTAGCAGGAGAAGTGCCAGAGCCGCAATGGGCAGGGTTGAAGTCAGCGCATCGATCCTGTCAAGTATACCACCGTGGCCCGGCAAAATAGTGCCGCTGTCCTTGAGTCCGGCGTGACGCTTCATCAGCGATTCAAATAAATCGCCCAGGATTCCCAGCGCGGCAAGAAGCAGCAGCAGCGGGATCAATAACGTGGCAGGAATGTCCTCCTCGCTGTAGCTCCAGATAAGCGCATAAACCAGTACCACAACAAGGGCTCCAGCCACACCCTCCCAGGTTTTGCCGGGACTGATGCTCGGCGCAAGTTTGTTTTTTCCCCAGGTCCGTCCCGAAAAATACGCCGCTGTATCGGATAGCCAAATGGTGCCCATGAAACCGAGCAGGAGGAGCGGATCGATTGCGCGCAGCTGATATAACGCAAGACAGGTCGGCAACAGCACCAGCCAGCCGATAAACGCCAGCAGGACGACATTCCCGACAGGACGCTTCGATTTCAGGAAAATCGTCGCGCCGAAGATCCAGAATATCAGCGATGCAACGTAAACCCCCAGGAATGAGGGCGTATAGGGATCAACGGCAATTGCCTCGCTCAATCCATACAGAAGCTCGCTTGCCAGCAGTACCGTCAATAAAAGATAAGCGATGGTATGGTTGAGAGAGAACCTGGCAAGCCGGGTCCACTCCAGCGAACCGGCGGTTGTCAGCGCTAGCAGTAGCGCCATCCAGAAGATGGAAGACAGATGGAATAACGCCGCCAGAAAGACGGATAGCATAATGACGGCGGTAAGAATCCGTGCCCGGAGCATAGTTGAGACGATCAGTAAAAAGCACGGATCGGAACGGGTTGAAGCTATGCCGTCGCTTTCACGGCGACTTCTCTGCCCCCACGCAAGGATGACGCTGCCTGAAGCTGCTCGCTGGTTCGTCCAAATCGGCGTTCGCGTTGCTGATAGGACTGGATAGCGAGATCCAGAGCGCGCGCATCAAAATCCGGCCATAACGTGTCGGTAAAATAGAGTTCGGTGTATGCCAGTTGCCAGAGAAGGAAATTGCTGATGCGCTTCTCGCCTCCCGTACGAATGAATAGATCGGGTTCCGGTGCATGGTTGAGGGCAAAATACTGCATCAGGTCTTTTTCATCGAAAGTCGTCGCCAGGTGGGGGCATTCGGCAAGCATTTTTCGAACAGCTTGCATGATATCCCACCGTCCGCCGTAATTGGCCGCGATAGTAAGCGTAAACCGTTCATTGGCGGCCGTGAGCGCTTCGCCGTTGCGTATGAACTCGACTATCTTCGGTTCGAATTTCGATAGATCTCCGATTACCTTGAAGCGGATACCGTTCTCATGCAGCTTGGATACCTCCTGCTCCAGCACGCTTATGAACAACTGCATCAGGAATGCGACTTCTTCAGGTGGCCTGCGCCAGTTTTCGCTGCTGAAGGCAAATAACGTCAGATATTTGACACCTCGCTCCATGCAGGCCCGGATTGCGGAACGTACTGTCTCCACTCCACGCTTGTGGCCTGCCATGCGCGGCATGAACCGGTTTTTTGCCCAGCGTCCATTGCCGTCCATGATAATGGCGACGTGCTGGGGAATTTCTCCAGTTTCAGGTATTTCCCGGGTCGAACTGACGATGGTTGGCATGGAGAATACGGTTGAGATTCAAAATTGAAATCAAGGGTATTTTTATTTCAGGTCCGGCTTTCCAGAACAGCCAAGCGGAGACATGTACTGTCACTTCCCGCAATATTACTCCATTATACGGCCATCAGTTCGGCTTCTTTGGCCTGAAGGAGCTTGTCTATATCCGCAATATAGCGATCGGTAAGTTTCTGGATATCCTCCTGCCCCTTGCGTTCTTCATCTTCGGCAATCTTTTTTTCCTTGAGCAAGTCCTTCAGGTGCGCATTTGCGTCCCGGCGAATGTTTCGCATCGCCACGCGCGCCGCTTCCCCCTCATGCTTTACCACCTTGGTGAGATCGCGCCTCCGTTCCTCGGTAAGCGGCGGCATGGGTACGCGGATCAATTCGCCTACGGTCGTGGGATTCAAACCCAGGTCTGAATTGCGGATAGCTTTTTCTATCGCCCCCAGCATCTTCTTTTCCCATGGCGCTACGGTAATGGTGCGGGCATCCGCAAGGCTGATGTTTGCCACCTGGTTGATTGCGGTGGGGTTCCCGTAATAATCCACAGTAACGTGATCCAGCAGACCTGTATGGGCGCGTCCGGTTCGTATCTTGCCCAGGTCCAGTTTCAATGCTTCCAGGCTTTTCTGCATTTTCTGCTCGGCGGATTTTTTTATCTCGGCAATCATGATAGTTAGAAATGACGTAAATGATATATAACCCGGGACGTCACTGTTTGGCGTCCATGCCGCGGCACGATGACGGCAATTCCAAGCTATGGCCCCTACTATAATGCGGCCATATGGCCAAGGTAGCCAGAAAGCCCTCAGACCTCCACCAACGTGCCCTCTTCCTCGCCCATGACTACCCGTCTCAACGCCTCCGCCTTGAAGATACTGAAGACTTTGAGCGGAAGCTTCTGGTCGCGGCACAAAGTCAGCGCGGTGGCATCCATCACCTTGAGATTCTCGGCAATGGCAGTATCAAACGACAGTCTCTGGTAGCGTTCTGCATCCGGATTTATTTTGGGATCGGTGGTATATACCCCATCGACCTTGGTGGCCTTGAGCACGATATCCACGTTCATCTCCATTCCCCGCAGAGCCGCCGCTGTATCGGTCGTAAAAAATGGATTACCCGTGCCGGCGGCAAAAATGACTATTTTGCCCTCCTCCAGATAGCGTATGGCCTTGCCCCGAATATACGGTTCCACCACCTGATCGATGCGGAGGGCGGATTGCACCCTGCTCACCAGACCGGCACGCCGCATCGCATCCTGTAACGCCAGCGCATTCATGACGGTGGCCAGCATCCCCATATAGTCCGCGGTGGCCCGGTCCATGCCTTCCGCGGAGGAGGTCATTCCCCGGAAAATGTTGCCCCCTCCTATCACTACCGCAACCTCGACACCCAGCTGATTCACTTCGGCTATCTCGGCCACGATTCGTTCGATTACATCCCGGTTGATGCCATAACTATCGTCACCCATGAGAGCTTCGCCCGAGAGCTTCAGCAGGATGCGTTTATAAGCGGGTATGGTCATGAGCAATCCGGCGGCTAAGACGCTTTTTCCTGTTTGGCCTGACCCACCTGCGCCATGACTTCGGCAGCAAAGTCGCCAGATTTCTTTTCTATCCCTTCCCCAACGATATACAAGGTAAAACCGTTGACCTGAGCAGATTTTTCCGCGAGCAGCTGTTTCACCGTCTGATCCGGATTTTTGACAAACGGTTGCCCCAGAAGCGTTATCTCGGCGAGATATTTGGCAATACGCCCATCGACCATGCGCGCAACGATATCGGCTGGCTTTCCGCTCTCCGCTGCCTGGGCGGTATATATCTGGCGTTCACGCTCCAGCAGCTCCGGAGAAACCTGCTCGCTTGATACGCACACCGGCTTGCTGGCGGCGATATGCATTGCGAGGTCCTTGCCCAAGGCCGGATCGCCACCCGTATAATCGACCATGACGCCTATTTTTGCACCGTGCAGATAGGAGGCCAGACGATCCTGCGCACCGGCTACCTGATGGCGCGCAAAACGGCGTATGCTGATATTTTCACCCAGCTTCATTACCAACGCTTTCCGGAACTCCTCCACGCTTTCGCCGTTTGACAGCCTGGCATTTGCGAGCGCTTCGTTGTCCCCTATGCTTTCCGTTGTCAGCAATTCTGCAAGGCTATGCGCAAAGCCGATGAAGTCTTCGTTCCTTGCGACAAAATCGGTTTCGCAGTTGACTTCCACCAGCGCGCCGCTCTTGCCGTCACGCGCGATATGGGCCGCCACTATCCCTTCCGCTGCAGTCCGTCCGGCTGCCTTGCTCGCTTTGGCGCCACTCTTGATCCGCAGAAGGTCTTCCGCGGCTTTCATGTCTCCGCTGGCTTCAGTTAAGGCCTTCTTACACTCCATCATGCCGAGACCCGTTATCTCGCGCAATTCCTTCACCATTTGTGCGGTGATTTCCGCCATATTCGCTCCAGATAATTTTCAAAAAAGAAGCGCTGGATATGCGCCCCGGCACAGATTCACGTGCCCACTCCGACGAAATTTATCCCTGTTCGCCGGCCACTGCCTCATCCGCTTCCTCGAAATCGCCTTGTACAATTTCCTGGATAGCCTGATTCCGGCCTTCCAGAATGGCGTCCGCGACACCGCGGGCATAAAGGCGAATTGCCTGACTAGAATCATCGTTGCCAGGAATGACATAATCCACCCCGGCCGGACTATGGTTACTGTCCACAATACCGACAATAGGAATACCAAGCTTCCTGGCCTCGGTTATTGCCCCTTTCTGATAGCCGACATCAATGACGAACATGGCATCCGGCAGATTCTTCATGTCCTTGATGCCTCCCAGACTGCGATTGAGTTTTTCCAGTTCGCGCTGCAGATCCAATGCTTCTTTCTTGGAAAGCTTGTCGAGTGTTCCATCCTCCATCATCGTTTCCATATCATGGAGTCTTTTAACGGATTGCTTGATCGTCTTGAAGTTGGTGAGCATTCCGCCGAGCCAGCGCTGGTCGACGAAGGGCGACCCGCAGCGCATCGCTTCCTCGCGCACGATGTCCCGTGCCTGGCGCTTGGTCCCGACAAATAAAATCGTGCCCTTGTTGGCCGCCAACTGACGCACGTAATTCATCGCTTCCTGATACATCACCAGCGTTTTTTCCAGATTGATGATGTGTATCTTGTTGCGATGGCCAAAAATATAGGGCGCCATCTTGGGACTCCAGAAGCGGGTCTGATGCCCGAAATGGACGCCCGCCTCCAGCATTTGCCGCATTGTTACTGACATGAATTCCTCCTTTAAGGGTTGAACCTCCATCGCCATAGTCGCTCCGCTTCAATGCAGAGCACCCTTTTCGAAACAGGCAGATGTGTGAATTTGAACGACGTTTAGTTTAACTTGACCGTCCCATCCGGATGCAGTAGTGAACGCTACCGCAGCAACTGTAGCGCCGCGAAGCAGTACCAGCGGAAAAATGGCAGCAGGACGCAATCCTGCAAACAAACCTGACTCTGCAAAACTGGGCGGGGCCGAGTTAACTATAGATTATACCATTCCTGAATTGATTCACTCAATTGAACTTGCGCAACGCCAGGCACGGATCCAGCGGTCCACTATTCAGGGAAAAGGAGTGTCCCACTACTGGCAAAGGGGAACCGGAGGAATCTGCGGATTGGAAGCTACGGATGTGCTATGTGTGTCAACGAACAGACCGGCAGTCGCAACTGCCGGAAACTGGCACCTGACGCGTACTAAACAAGTACCGCCTATCTTTCAACGAAACCATTAAAAGTAAAAGGAGAAAAACATGGCACAGGATAACTCAAAGAATGCGGTGAGCGATACTCAGGAAGCTGCGGAAAATATGACTCAGCATGCGGGCGATGCGGCCCGGCGTGTAGGTCGGGCAGCGAAATCGGCAGGCCAGGAAGTGGGCTCGGTGGCAAGGGACGAATTTGCAAAGCTGAGAGCTGACCTGGATGATCTCATTTCCCGCATTCCCAATCTGTCAGACGTTGATCTGGAAGAAGCCAAGGAAAAACTCATGGCAAAAATTGCTGACACCCGCGCGGCTGCCCACGACCTGGCGGAGGACGCCCAAGAGCAATTCGACTATGCCCTCGAGAGCTCGAAGGAGTGTATACGTGAACACCCTCTTCAATCGGTTGGCTACGCGGCTGGGATCGGCCTGATAATCGGCCTGTTGCTGGCCCGTCGCTAAGCTGCGTGTCCGCCACTTAGCCCGAGATGAATCGCCATGTTTGAGACCATTAAAAAAGCGAAAGAAATTGGAGTTCTCATCCTGGAACGCCTCAGCGAATACATTGAGCTGATAAAAATATCCGTGGAGATTCAGGGAAGGAACTTCAAGCGCCGCCTGATCGGCTACGTCGTGATAACGTTTCTCTCCGTCCTGAGTCTTGTGTTCGCAGGAGTTGCCGTTATCGTTACTTTCTGGGACACCCCCTATCGCGTGGTCTCAGCCTGGGGGATTGTCGCTTTCTATGCCTTGACTGCCTTTGTAGTTTATTTCGCAACCCCCGGTCAGACAGATTCTGTTTCAGCTTTTGATACCGTGCGTGATGAACTACAGCAGGATATCAAGCTGATGAAGGATATCGTATGAGCACCTCGCTGGAATATGAAAAAAAGGCGTTGTTGGAGCGGATGCATGCCACCCGCAGGGAATATCGATCCAGGTATGGACATGAGGATGAGGAGACGCAGGTGACGGGCGATGATGTTTTTCCGCGCAGCCGGACATTCAGGTTCATAGCGCGCCACCCCTACTCTATCTCGCTCGGTTTGTTGGCCGTGTTATCGGCAGTACCCTCCAGATCGTTGAGCAAAGCGATAAAAAGCGGCATTGCCTTATCGTCCGGGGTCTTGGGCAGCAGCGCAAGAACGCTGGTGATGCGTGAGGTTCTGCCGGCGGTGATAAGGTCGCTGAATTCCCGGCAGCGGATGTAACTGGAATGCAGGAGTAATAAAAGCACCAGACTTAAAAAGCACAGGAAAAAATTGTTCATGGAGAAAGGTTTTCCAATTTTCTCGGGAGAATTATGATGGGAAAATATTTTATCGCCTGGCTTCTGGGTGTACCCGCGTTTGTTTTAATCATCGTTTACTTTCTGATGAATTAGGTGAGGAATCCGATCCATACGGCCGGGGGGAGTTTTTTCTTCCTCCGCCCCCTCCCTACATGCAACCGCAACTCCAACCGCAACCAGTGGAGCTGATTTGAAAAATCGCCACGTATCAGGAAGCCTTGGCATTTCGTTGATCATCGTCGCTTTCGCCCTTCCGGCGCTGGTTCTCGCGGAAGCCCCGCCGGGAAGGAAACCGGATGCGCGTGAGGTTATCATGCCCCCCTGGGAACTGTACGACGCCGACGAGGATGGGTACATAACCATGAAGGAAGCCGCGGTGCAGAAAATGTCTCCCCAGGTTTTCCACAGTCTTGATATCGACCGCGATGGCAGGCTGAACAGGAATGAGTTTACCAAAGCGCCCCCTATAGAGGAGAAATGAGTAGCGGCCTTTTGATATTCCTGTGAAGAATCGGCCGGAGTACTGAAAACTCGGGTAGTGGAATAGGTGCAATACTTATATTTCCGCTACAATTCTCCCAATGATTTCAACAGATGCAGTTGCTCCCGCAGTTGATGTGAAAGGGGAGGCTGGCGATCGCGCAGCCACCGGAAACATCTTTCTGGTCGGGATGATGGGGGCCGGAAAAACGACGGTGGGCAGGCTCCTCTCCCATTTTCTGGAAAAAACCTTTTACGATTCGGATCGGGAAATACAGAAACGAACGGGTGTCAGTATTCCCACGATCTTCGAGATCGAAGGAGAAGAAGGCTTTCGCAGGCGCGAAACCGAGATACTGTCCGAACTCATGAATGCAAGGAATATCATTCTGGCAACGGGAGGCGGAGCCGTATTGAGTGGAGTAAACCGGGCAATGCTGAAGCACGGCGGCACGGTGATATATCTGCGAGCGTCCATCGACGACCTGTGGCGCCGCACCCGGCATGACAAGAACCGTCCGCTGCTGCAAACTTCCGACCCGCGCGCACGACTGGCTGAACTGTTTGTGCAGCGTGACCCCTTATATCGGGAGACGGCCCATATCGTAGTTGAGAGCGGGAAGCGAAGCCCCCGGCATCTGGCTCAATCACTGGCACAGCAACTGACGATCTCATCCCGCACCGGATAAAATAAGAACCGTAGGAAGTTCTGTTCGTTTCCCTTTCCGTCGTTTGGAAAACTGCTACTCGGCCAAGGGTGGTCTGTCCGGGAACAGCACATCGGTAAAACCGAACGTGCGAAAATCGGTAATACGCATCGGATAGAGAATTCCCTGCAAGTGATCGCATTCGTGTTGCACCACCCGGGCGTGAAACCCCTCCACCGTCCGGTCTATGCGATTACCATATTGATCCGAACCCTCGTAACGTATTCTGGCATATCGGGGAACCATCCCGCGCATGCCGGGAACGCTCAGGCAACCTTCCCAATCCTGCTCCATATATTCCGTGAGAGGGGTCAGTACCGGATTTACCAATACCGTGTAGGGTACCTCCTCCGCATCCGGATAGCGCAAATTACGCTTCACCCCGAAAATGACAACCTGCAGATCGATCCCGATCTGCGGCGCAGCCAAGCCGGCGCCCTCCAATGCCTCCATCGTATCATGCATGTCTCGAAGCAATGCTCCGAATTCGGGCGTGCTGAAATTCTCCACCTTCCGAGCCACTTCCAGTAGGCGGGGATCTCCCATTTTGAGGACAGGTTTAATCGGCATCGAGCGTTACCACCCATTCGAGAATATTTCTGACCCTGACCATCGTTTTTTCCAGAACGCCATGCGCCTCATCCAGACGGATGAGATGGGCACTGCTTTTACGGCCGGCCGCATAATTTGCGACTACTGCCAGGGTTGCGTAGCATAGCCCCAGCTCCTTGGCGAGGGCGGCCTCAGGCATACCAGTCATTCCAACCATGTCAACCCCATCCCGCTCCAGCCGGTTGACTTCCGCCGCAGTTTCAAGCCGTGGCCCCTGGGTCGCGCCATACACCCCTCCGTCAAGCACCTTTTCGCCGGCACGTCCCGCTGCTTCCAGGAGACGCTTGCGAGTCAAAGGACAGTATGGCTCGGTGAAATCGATGTAGGTCACTGACCGGTCCTTGCCATCGTAATAGGTATACTTGCGACCGTAGGTATAGTCGATGATCTGGTCGGGAATCACTACCGTGCCCGGTGCGAGATCAGCACGGATTCCACCTACCGAAGCAACCGCTATCACCCTCGTCAGATTAACCGACTGCAATGCCCACAAGTTGGCGCGGTAATTCACCTCGTGGGGAGGAATCGTATGGCCGTATCCATGACGCGCCAGAAAAACGACGGTATTGTTACGTATCTTGCCAAAAGTCAGAGGGCCTGATGGTTCCCCATAAGGAGTCGTTACAACTTTCTGATGGGAAATTTCAAGGCACTCGAGCTGGGCCATTCCGGTCCCGCCAATAATTGCAAGCATATTTCTGGATTTTACCTCACTCTTTCAAGGCATAGATGGCGGGCAAATTTCGCCATGCCCCATAGATATCCATGCCGAAGCCAAAGACGTAGCGGTTGGGAACAACAAGACCCACAAAATCCGCACTGATCGGCTTGGGACCAGGAATATCCTTTTCGGCAAAAACGGCGCTATAAAATGCTGCTGCGCCTTGGCTCATCACCCACTCACGGATGGCAGCAAGCGTGATCCCCTGGTCAAGGATATCATCCACCACCAGTACGACCCGGTCTTGCACATTCTCGCCCGGTGAAGCTTTCCAGTCGATCCTGCCCCCGTGCATCTTCTCAGCGTAACGGCTGACATGAAGATAGTCGAAATTGAGCGGGAATTGCAGCAGGGGAAGCAGTTGCCCGGTAAACACGACGGCACCCCCCATGATGCTGAGCACCAGGGGATAACGATGTGCCAGGGTAGCCGTAATATCGGCTGCCATACGCCTGACGGTTTCCACTACGACCTCGGCCGGAAATATCTGCTCTGCTTCTCTCAGAATTTTCTGCGCATCCTGGTATGGGAGCATCGGCACGGGTAACCTGATGAAGAATAAGGAGCAGGAAAAATCGATCGGCAGCGGATAGATGGCTAGACGCTGGTATGCCCACTGCATCTGGCGTCGAGATACGCCGCAAACTCACGCCCGACCTCCGGATGCTGGAGCGCCAGCGCAATCGTTGCCTTGAGGTATCCTATCTTGCTCCCGCAATCGTAACGCGTTCCGTGGAATTCATAGGCCAGCGCCCGCTCTTCCCGCAAAAGCGAAGCGATTCCATCGGTCAGCTGAATTTCCCCTCCGGCCCCAGGTTGAACCCTTTCCAGGTGCTCGAAGATTTTCGGGGTCAAAATATAACGTCCGACGACGCCCAATCTAGAGGGAGCATTCTCCGGGGCAGGTTTTTCCACGATGCCGGTAATGGGATGCAAGCCGTTCATCCCGGGCCCGCATTTCACAATGCCATAATTGAGAGTATCTTCAGGCTCGACATTCTGTACGGCCAGTATGGAGCAGCCGTTCTCCTCGTACACCTTGCCCAACTGCCGCATGATCGGCTCATCGCCTACGAGCAGGTCATCTGCCAGCAGCACGGCAAAAGGATCATTTCCTACCGCGGGACGCGCGCAAAGGATAGCGTGCCCTAACCCGAGTGCTTCCGATTGGCGGATGTAAATGCAATGAATGTTTTTGGGCAGGATGCTGCGCAACATTTCCAGCGTTTCATTTTTGCCACGGGCCTCCAACTCGTTTTCTATTTCGTACGCTTTGTCGAAATGGTCTTCAATGGCGCGCTTGTGACGGCCCGTTATGAAAATCATCTCCGTGATACCCGCTGCGATCGCCTCCTCAACCGCGTACTGAATCAACGGTTTATCTACAACAGGCATCATTTCCTTGGGATTTGCCTTCGTAGCAGGGAGAAAACGGGTGCCCATTCCTGCCACCGGAAAAACTGCTTTACGTATTTTCGGCATTAAACCATCCGTTCAGGATCCACGTGCGTCGAACTGTTATCTGCTTGGGAAGCCTGCAATAATCTTATCAACTCGGCCTCATCGAGAAGCGCCACTCCCAATTCAAGCGCTTTGTCATACTTGCTGCCCGCATCCGCGCCGGCGACGACATAATCGGTTTTCTTGGACACGCTGCCCGCAACCTTCCCTCCCATCGCTTCAATTTTCTCCCTGGCCTCCTCCCGGCTCATGGTCGGCAGTGTTCCAGTCAGCACAAAGCTCCTGCCGGCAATTTTACTGCTTGCGGCGGCTGCTCCCGGATGTGCAGAACCTGCTGCATGGTCTGTTGTCTGTGTTCCCGCACCTTCTTTCCAGCGGATTCCCGCCGCGCGCAATTGCTCTACAACCTCACGATTGTGCCTTTCACCAAAAAAATCGGCAATGCTCTGGGCGACGACAGGGCCTACATCCGATACCTGTTGCAAAGTTTCCACATCTGCATCCATCAGGCGATCGAGTCCTCCGAAATAGCGGGCCAAGTCTCGCGCAGTAGCCTCGCCCACGTTGCGAATACCCAGGGAATAGATGAATCGAGCCAGGGTCGTGTCTTTGCTTTTTTCAATTTCATTGATAATATTTCCCGCCGATTTCTCCCCCATCCGATCCAGCGCGGCGAGCGCTGCCAATCCCAGTTTATACAAGTCTGCGGGAGTCCGAATGATGGCATTGTCCACCAGGTGATCCACCAGCTTGTCGCCCAGTCCGTGGATATTCATGGCGCGACGCGAGGCAAAATGCAGAATGGCCTGTTTCCGTTGAGCGGGACAAAACAATCCGCCCGTGCAGCGGGTCAGAGTTTCTCCAGGCAAGCGAATCGTCCTGGACCCGCAAACAGGGCAGTGCTCAGGCATCACGAAAGGTTTCGCGTTCGACGGCCGGCTTTCCTTCTGAACTGCGACCACTTCCGGAATGACATCTCCTGCTCGCCTTACCGTTACCCGGTCACCGATCATGACGTCCTTGCGCCGGATCTCATCTTCGTTATGCAGGGTCGCATTGGTGACAGTCGCGCCTCCCACGAATACAGGCTTGAGGCGCGCCACCGGAGTCAGCGCCCCCGTTCTGCCCACCTGCACATCGATTCCAAGCAACTCGGTCGTTGCTTCCTGCGCTGGAAACTTATGGGCGAGCGCAAATCGCGGGGCACGGGATACGAAACCGAGTTTTTCCTGATATTCCAATTCGTTGACCTTGTACACCGTACCATCGATGTCATAAGACAATTGTTCGCGCAATCCATTTATTTCATGATGATACTCCAACAAACCGGCAACGCCCGTCACCGTCCTGCGTTCACGCATTACCGGAAAACGCAGTGACGAGAGATAGTCGAGCAAGTGGCTGTGTGTGTCATGAGGAACATTTCCCCCTTCGCAGACACCGATACCATATGCGAAGAACCTCAGGTTGCGATTGGCAGTTATGCAGGGATCGAGTTGCCGCAAGGAACCTGCGGCAGCATTGCGCGGATTTATAAAGGTCTTTTCGTTCTTTTCACGCTGCTGCCGATTCAATCGCTCGAAATCCGCTTTCAACATTAATACCTCACCCCGGACCTCCAGAAATGCAGGAACTTCGGCGCTCCCATCTCCTGCCCTCAGGCCGAGAGGAATGCTGCGAATGGTTTTCAGGTTCAAGGTTACATCCTCTCCGATGTAGCCATCTCCGCGAGTGGCTCCCGAGACAAGCATGCCGTTCTCATAGCAGAGGCTTATGGCCAGACCATCGAATTTCGGCTCTACCGCATACTCGACCTGCGCGATGCCTAGGGACTGGCGCACACGCCGGTCGAATGCCTCTACCTCGCCCTCGGTGAATGCATTGCTGAGGGAAAGCATCGGCGTACGGTGAACGACCTGGGGAAACGCTTTGAGGGGAGGAATACCAACGCGCTGGGTAGGGGAATCTGGCGTTATGAGCTCCGGATGACGTTGCTCGAGCTCCTCCAGTTCGCGGAACAGCTTGTCGAAGTCCGCATCGGGAATCGTCGGAGTGTCCAGCTCGTAATAACGGATATTATGCAGCTCGATTGCATCGCGCAATTCCCGCATGTGGCGCGATATCTCGCTCAGGCGTTCACTCACGCAAACAGCCTCAACGCTATCTGCCCCCCCGGCGGGATATTGCGCGATATCATCACGGATTGAATGCTGCTCAATTGTTGCTTGATTTTCCGGATACCGGTGTCACTCAAGGGTACGCGGTTGTCATCCACCATGAAGCCTCCGAGGGCTTCGGAGAAAGTTTCAGCCAGATGCACCATCTGATTGAAAATGCGTTCACCATTGGCAACCCGCGGCACATCAAGAAAAAGCGTGATGCCACGAGTGGTGAGCGTCCGAATATTGTCGGGAAGAAAGGGGGAGGGCTCATAATTGCCCAGGGAAAACAAAACAACGTTATTTTCGTCCCGGTAATGAAACATCCCCTCGTTCCCCAGTTTGAAGCCGCATGCTTCCGCCATGACGCGGATCTTGGCGCCGGTAAAAACGCTGTTATCCCTGCTGATGATATTGATGCCGGCCATGACATCCACCTGGGTACAGAATTCATCGAGCATCAGGGCTCGCCTGTAGCTCTTATATATGTCGGGGCAACGGGCAGTCGCATTGACGCGGGCCGCAAAATTTTCCGCCATGTCGCGAAATTCACCCAGGCTCACTTCGCTCACAGGTCCTGCGCGATCGGCCAGTTGCAGGAAACCCTTCAGACTGACGTAGCTCGCCCTGCCCTCCCGGCCACGCGTATCCGTCACGATTTCTTCCCAGGATGCATCTGCGCTCTGCTTCCCCATCCACCGCACCGGCTTGCTGAAATCAAATTTACGATCCAGTACTTCCGCCAGGGTTAAATCCGCGAATGGCGTCTCGCGGGCGATCTCAACCACATAATCCACTGCATCGGAGACATTGTCCCCTTCGACCGGCCTTTCCTCATCACCCGACGCGGCGGCAGGCACACTGAATCTTTCGGGAACAACGCCTCCTTCATGGCGGGAATCCTCATCGCCCGATCTGCGGGCAGGCACAGTGAATGAAGCCGGTCCTTTAAACCAGGTGCGCTCAACCGCTTTCCCGGCCTTCGGCCTGGATGGAGGATGGAGGGCTGGATTGACATTCACTTTCTGGGCCGGCTCGGCTACTTCCGGAGAAGCATTTGAATGCCTACTGGGTGCGGCTTCGGGTTCGTGCGGCTCGGCCCCGGGGCTGAGGCGAGGTTCTATTCTCTCCTCTCCTTTTACAGATGCACTCGCTCCCAGGAGTATATCCTCATGCTCCCGGCTGAATGCCTGCTCTGCTTTCCGACGATAGCGGCGTTGCTGCGTCCAGTTAAAAACGATTACGCCGAGCACCACGACGATGCCAATGCCGATCAGGCTGATTTGCAATTCACTTAGATTGCCCATGGTCGCTTCACGTAGCCAAGGCTGTATCGCCCAGTCTTACAGCCTCTTCGATTTCTACCGCCACCACGCGCGACACCCCTTTCTCCTGCATGGTAACCCCTATTAATTGCTGCGCCATTTCCATGGCAATTTTGTTATGACTGATAAATACAAACTGGGTTTGACGCGACATCTTCCGCACAAGATTGCAGAAACGTTCGGTATTGCTGTCGTCCAGGGGAGCGTCCACCTCATCCAGCATGCAAAAGGGCGCCGGATTGAGTTGAAATAGAGAGAATACAAACGCCAGCGCAGTCAGCGCCTTTTCGCCGCCGGATAACAAATGAATCGAACTGTTTTTCTTGCCAGGCGGTTGAGCGACAATCTGTACGCCCGCATCCAGAATTTCTTCACCCCTCAGCATCAGCTTCGCATGTCCGCCCCCGAATATGGTGGGGAACATGTCGCCCAGATGAGCATTGACCTTCTCGACCGTTTCGAGCAGTCGCTCGCGGGTTTCACGATCTATGCGCCGTATTGCATTCCTGAGTGTTTCCGACGCCTCTTCGAGGTCCCGCGCCTGTGAATCGAGATAGGTCTTTCGAGTCTGGCAAGACTCCAATTCTTCGAGCGCGGCGGTATTGACCGGCCCCAACGCGGTAATGTCGCCACGCAACCGGTTCACCTCGCTCTGCAATGCGGCGGGACGTGTCTTTCCCAGAGAGTTTATCAGTTCTTCTTCAGGGATTTCACATCCCTGCAGTTGTTCGCCAAACTGATTCTCGGTAATTCGCGCCTCCTGCTCCTTGAGACGCATATGGTTGATAGCCTCCCGCAACGGATGCAGTTTTTGTTCGGAAGCCATTCGCTCCTGCTCTATCTGCCGCAATTCCGTAGCCAGGGCTTCGAGGGCGTTACGCGCCTCCGCCAGTTTCTGTTCACGCTGCTCACGCAACGTCAGCCGTTCCTCCAGCACTCCAACCAGTTCGCCTTCATCGAAACTGTCTTGCTCGACTTGCAATTTTTCCAGGTGAGCTTTGAGTTCACCCACGCTCCGTTCGATTCCCTCGATGGCATTTTCCGCTTCAGCAATTTTATGCTCGCAGGTTTTTTCGTGAAAGATAGCCTCCTGCATCTCCCTGGATGCATTCTGAGCCAGACGGCGTTGACCGGTGAGCGATTCTTCAGCGGTATCTCGCGCGAGCTGTTCCGTTCTTACCTGCTCCTGCAGGAATTTGATCCGCACGCCATGCTCGGCAAGTCTTGCTTCGGCACTGCACTGACGGGAAGCCTCTGCCTCTGCATGCTGCTCGATTTCCGCCAGATCGCTGTCGATCTGTTTGCGCCTCTGCTCGCTGCGTTCGACCGTCTGTGTCAGCTTCAATGCCTGCATCTGCACATTATGGTGCAATTGCTGAAGCTGTTCATTCTCATGGCGCAGACTGGACAGGGATGACTCCAGATCGTAACAGGTGTCTCCTGCGGTATCGAGCGCGGACTGCTCGATGTCGAGCTTCGCTCTCAACGCTTCCATTTCCACTTCAATCTGCCCGATCTCCCGCTGCCGTGCCAGCACGCCATGCAACTGCGAGTCAGGGGAGTAAAAGGTGAGGCTATGAGAGGTAACCACGCAACCTTCCCGTGTCACCAGCATTTCACCGGGCGAGAGCAGGTTGCGCCGCGAGAGCCCTGCTTCAAGGCTATCAATCGCAAATATACCGCTCAGCCATTCATCCACTACAGATTTTACGCTCGTATCGCTGCAGGTCAGATAGGACCGCAATGCGACTCCTGCTTCCCCATCTCTGGGAGGTTTGCCGCCCCCCCCTTCAGCCCCTGCTATCTTTCCAGCCTTCGTAGTCTTTTGCAGCTTCATCTCTGCCGGCTCGAACAGCGCACACTTCCCCGGCGGAGGATTGGCCCACTCAAGCGCCACCTCCAACTGCCCCACGCGTGTACCGTTCAAACGTTCGCGCAGGACAGCTTCAAGCGCGTCTTCCCACCCCTTTTCTATCTGTATGCCTTGCCACAGCCGCGGCAAAGAATCGAGCCGATGCCTTGCAAACCACGTGTTCAGTCCTTCACTGCTTTCAAGACGTCCCTGCAGACGCTGCAGCGCGCTCAGCCGCGCTTCAGCCTGCACAACCTGCTGCTCCAGTGCCTGTACGTTGCGCGCAAACTCGCGTTTGACTTCCTCGGCGTCAAGCAGCAGATTTTCTGTTTGCGCAAACTCCTCCTGCTTTTGTTTCAGATCGTGAGCAGTCGCTTCCGCCTCGCGGGTCAGCTCCGATAACTCCTCGACCTTTGATTCAGGCAAGGCGGCGTACTCTACCAGCAATCGCTTGCGGCGCATTTCGAGCTGCTGAAGCGCCTTTTCGGCATGGTCGCGATGACTCTTCTCGAGCTGCTCCGACTGCTCCGCCAGCAGCAGGTCACGCTGTACCTCGGCAAGCTTTTCCTGGCGCGTGCGAAAAGCAGCCTCTGCCAGCGGCAATTTCTCATTCTCCACCGTGGCTTTCTGTTTGCTCGCCTCGCTGTCCGATCGCGCCTGTTTGTACTCTTCGTGCCAGCGATTCAAGCTGTCCACCGAAGTATCGGCCTGCGTGGCATAGTGCTCAAGCTGGTGCCTCGTTGCGGCAATCTGCTGCGCGATGCGCTGGTAATTTTCCCGCACGTGCTGTATCTGCTGCTCAGTGTACGCCACTTCGGCATTGGCTGCATACAGTTCGCCCTGAGCATCATGCAAAAGATCGCTCGCCGCAAAATGATCCGCGCGCTTTTCCTCAAGCTGCTTTTCGGCCCTGCGCAAGGCCGCCGCCTCGGCTTCGAGGGTGGTTTGCAGCGATTGAATCTCCTTTTCCGCCAGTGCCCGTTGCGACGCCGCTTCCTGTTTGCGGGCGAACCACAGTAGATTTTGTGCCTTGTCCAACCGACTCTGCAAGTCCTCGAACCGTCGGGCCGTTTCCGCCTGCTGCCCAAGGCGCACTAATTGCTTTTCCAATTCCTGGCAAATATCGTTTACGCGCAGAAGGTTTTCGCGGGTATCCGCCAGGCGCGATTCCGTCTCACGCCGCCGCTCCCGGTATTTGGAAATACCGGCTGCTTCCTCCAGAAATACACGAAGCTCCTCCGGCTTGGCTTCGATGATGCGGGAAATCATTCCCTGCTCGATGATCGCGTAGCCCCGTCCCCCCAATCCGGTGCCAAGAAAAATATCGGCAATATCGCGGCGCCGCACGTGAATATTATTGATATAGTATGTGGATTCTCCGTCGCGCCTCAGTACCCGCTTGATGCAAATCTCCGCATAGCTCGACCATTGCCCCGCTGCCTTGCCAAGGCTGTTGTCAAACGCCAGCTCCACACTGGCCCTGCCCACAGGCTTGCGGGTGGTGGAGCCGTTAAAAATGACGTCCTGCATTGATTCACCGCGTAGCGCCGAGGCTCTTGATTCCCCCAGAACCCAGCGGACAGCATCGATGACATTGGATTTCCCACACCCATTGGGGCCCACGACTCCCACCAGATCCCCTGGAAAGGGAATTTCCGTAGGATCGACAAAGGATTTGAAACCGGCGAGTTTGATGTGGGAGAGACGCAATTTATCGTTTGCAAGCAGTTATAATGTGCGGCTGCAGAAGGTAGCCTCCTGGATGAAGCTTCCGGTTCGGGAACATTCCGAATCATCCTGGGAGAGGCCTCCCAAGGGAGCTCATTCTAACCGATTTTGACAGAGATAAGAGAATGCCCAGCCGCCCGGATAAAAACCTGGAAACCTTCCCCAATCCTACTCAGGAACGGGACTACCATATTCATATGGAGATCCCCGAGTTTACCTGCTTGTGCCCCAAAACCGGCCAGCCCGATTTCGCGACCCTGATTCTTGATTATATTCCTGACAAGAAGTGCGTCGAACTTAAAAGCCTCAAGCTCTATATCTGGTCTTTCCGTGACGAGAACGCTTTCCACGAAGCGGTGACAAACCGGATTGTCGATGACTTGGCTACAGCCCTGCAGCCTCGTTATCTACGTCTCACCGCAAAATTCTACGTGCGTGGCGGCATTTTCACCACGGTCGTTGCAGAGCACCGTCATTCCGGTTGGACTCCCCTGCCCTCCGTAGATCTCTTCCATTTCGATAGCCAGCCCTCCACGCGCGGATGAGTCTGCCATCCGCCACCGAATGCAGCCCCTGTTCAGCGAATGACGCCCATCCCATGCCGGCCGGCAATTTACCTGAAACATGCGGATGAAATAATCGCTGGCGCGTCGGGAGCTGCACAGAGGACAAGCCTCCAGCACTGATGAGGTTTGAATGATGAAAGAAACGCTCTCGCCGATTTTATCCCGGCTAATCGGAATTCGACTTGGACTCACAAAGCAGATTGACACCTTTTCGGCTTCCACGCCCGGTAAGAAGGGGTGAACCACGGCGACAGCGCGGAAAATCCTACACGAAATGATCGCGCCTGCGCAATGTATGCACCTCCTTTATAAATTCGGGCAGATTCAATCGGCAATCTTGCCCTGATTTCTCCGCACGGCGCACAGTGCAGCCAGACCCAGCGCGAGAAGCGCTAGCGTAGCGGGTTCAGGAAGGGGCGTTACTTCCGTTACTTCGCTTGGGGGCGGGCCTTCCCCTTCATCCGGGTTGTTCCAGTTCCCCGTACCACCATTCCCGCCACTTCCGTCCCCTCCTCCGGTTCCCCCATTGCCGCCTTCGCCCGTTCCGCCATTCTCATTACCGTGGTTGGACACGGCCCCTTCGGTTCCGCCTGCATTGCCTTCACTGCCATTATCCGGCTCAGAGTTATTACTGTCTGGTGGAGACATGCCGCCATTGCCCTTCTCGCCTGTACCTGGAGTGCCTCCCCCTGCTCCCCCTCCGCCACCACCCCCTCCACCGGTATAGGCGCCATCACCGGCATTGCTGTCGCGGGCATTTTTATTTCGAGCGATGATGGCATTGGAGCCTCCCCCGGCCTTGCTCCCGTTTCTATTCGCATTACCGTTTCCCTCCGAACCACCCCCCAAGCCAATGCAGTCGTCATCCCTTAGCTCCAGCCTGTTTCTCCGAACCTCGCGCAGTTGCGCGCATGCGTGCGGCGTATTTCTTGCGCGAGCCATGTTGCCGCTATTAGAATGTGGAGTAAAAGGTGTAGTTTGTGAGTTGCCTTCAGCGGGCTGCCACTGTGCCTGCATGAACAGATCCGGAAGGGCGAGCATGTTTACCAGCCCAGCCTCATCATTGGTGAAGCCTGCAATATTGACGCCGAAAGCTTCATCCCCTCTGAGCAGAGTGAGATATAAAGCGGTCGATGGAGAAGCAAAATTTTCGAACGGGGAAAGAATATCGAAATATCCTGAAGCCAACGGCAGAAGGAAGTTCGGCGACCCGTTCCAGGATGGATGCGTTGAATGTCCCCCTGTACCCTCAGGATCATCCGCTTCCCTCCTGACCCAGGAAACATGATATTCGGATTGCAGGGCAGCAGGCGCGACGGATTCGGACTGAAATAATGCAATCGCGTACGCATTTGTCGAAAGCGTAATCCCCGCACACATGCTCAACTGCCAGACAATTCTCCTGATACTCATCATTCGATCTCCGATCCATTCTCACAATGCCCCGTTCGGTCTCGTATTCCGTTATGGCCGCTTGGAGAGGCCGTAAAAAACCGGACGGGCAGGTGAACCGAATCGTAGCAACTCCCGCTGCCAAAACAATTGGACGTTGGTACACCGCCTGAAGAAAGCGTCGATAAAGTGGACGAACGGGCAAGTGGAGAATTAGGGCCTGTATTTCTTTCCGGGGTTTCCTTTCCGGAGTTTCCCGCAGGATTTCCTTCCCGAACCGGAACAGCTGTCAATGAGTGGTGGATCTGGAAAATATGTTCAGGATAACGACACCGGCAACAATGAGCGCGAGACCCAGAATGGCGGGACCATCGAGCGCTTGCCCGGGAAAGGGCCAGGCGACGAGCGATATGAGGATGATACCGGCGCCAGGCCAGATAGGGTATGCGATTCCACAGACAGGGTGCGCAAGGCAAGGGAGAGAAAGAAGAAAGCAACGGCATAGCCCGCCACGACAACTACTGATGGCCAGAACTGCGTGAAATCATTACTGGATTTCAGGGCTGAGGTTGCCACCACCTCACTGACAATTGCAACAGACAGGGAAAACCCATTGCATACCGGGCATCCTCAAGCTATTTCGAAAAAGCGCAATGAGGACAATCAATCTCAATGCCCGATGTGTGCGCAATCATACGGACTTGCCAGTGGCTCTCCACTAGCATTCCACGGTCCTCGCAGTTCGCAGACTCTTCATCGAGCGCGGAGTCTAGGGGCGGCAACGTGAGCACTGTTTTAAAATGGAACCCGAAGTCTTTTTACTTCCCGGGCTTTTAGCACATTACTTCTTCTTATACACCGCTCCAGCGGGCAAAGAGCCCGTTGCGAAGCACCCAAAGCAGCAGAAAGGCTAAACGTGACATTCTGTTCTTGATTGAATATCAAAAAAGGGGAAACCGTGCGTTATCTGAATATCATCGCAGCCATGTTGTTTTTTACCTCAACTGTCCATGCTGCGGTAACGGAGGATGCCTATATCGCCGGTTACGCGGCGGGTGTCCTGAAACATGGCTTTGGAATGGAGATTCCGACTCTGGTGGTGAAAGATGGCATCATTACCGTACCTGAAGATAAACTGAAATCCGAGAACCAAGCGCAGGTTGTTCAGGCACTGTCGAAAATCCCTGGTGTGACCGGAGTGACCATAGCGGAAAAAAGTGTCAGCAGAATCGCAGAACGCGAGGCATTCAAGCCTATTCAACACCCTTCCGCCATCTCTCGGGAGCCTGGAGCGGCAACGACCGAGACCGCAGGCGTACCTGCGGCGGGTCCCACCGTTCTGGCAACCGGAATGCTGCCGGAAGGACATTTGTTCAAGCCTTTACTGGCCGATCCGCGCTGGGCGCATTTCTCCGCCGCATATCGCAACTATGTCGGAAACAATATTGACGGAAATAACAATGCCGCTGTCAGTTTTGGTGAAACCATTCCCTTCTACCGCGCGAATTTCGGACAATCTACTGTGCAGTGGGAAGCAGGTCTTCAGGCTGCTGTCTTCAGCGACTTCAATCTCGGCGCGCCTTCGTCCGATCTCATCAATAGCGATTTCATAGCATCCGCTTATGGAAGCGTGCGGGCAGGCCATTTTTCTGCTTTCGGCCGTATCTATCATCAAAGCTCTCATCTTGGAGACGAATTATTGCTGCGCAGATTAACCAGCCTGCAGCGGATCAATCTCAGCTATGAGGGAGCCGATCTCAGATTGTCGTATGAGCTTCCGTATGGATTGAGGGTTTACGGGGGTGGAGGTGGAATCTTTCACAAGGAACCCTCGAACATCAAGCCCTGGTCGATACAATATGGCGTCGAGTTTCGCAGCCCGTGGCGGATCGCGTTTTTACCGCTGCGACCGATCGTGGCGGTTGACCTCAAGAACCATCAGCAGAACGACTGGAATGCCGATGTATCCGCGCGGGCAGGTGTTCAACTGGATCACTTCCGGGCATTCGGCCGCAATCTTCAGTTCCTGGTTGAGTATTTTCACGGAAACTCCCCGACGGGCCAGTTTTTCAGGCAGCGGGTGGATTATCTCGGTATTGGAGCGCACTATCATTTCTGAGCGCTCATCACTGTAAAGAAACCGGGAAGCGTAAAGCGTTATACTGGCAAGTCTGAGCCTTCTGTCCCTGACATGCCCAATATCATCGTCCGCGATTACCCTCACCAGACTTTTGATACACTGATCCGGCACGGTTTCCACCCCGTCCTGGCCCGTGTCTATTCTGCGCGCGGTATCGAAGAGCCAGGCCAGCTCGAGATCGATTGGTCCCGGCTGATTCCCTTTGCACGCCTGAAGAATGCAACGGCAATGGCGCAATTTCTTGCCACGGCGATTGCGCTCCGCAAGCGCCTGCTGATCGTAGCCGATTATGATTCTGATGGCGCCACGGCTTGCGCCGTAGGAATACGCGCATTGAGGAAATTCGGTGCCCAGGTCGACTACCTCGTTCCCAATCGCTTCGAGTACGGCTATGGACTTACCCCGGAGATCGTACGGGTGGCTGCCGCCGGCGTTCACCGCCCGGATATTCTGATTACGGTCGATAATGGCATTGCCAGCGTGGAAGGAGTTGCCGAGGCCAATCGCCTCGGAATGCAGGTTCTCGTCACTGATCATCATCTTCCCGGCGATACGCTGCCTGAGGCGGCCGTCATCGTCAATCCCAACCAGCCCGGCTGTGATTTTCCCAGCAAACACCTCTCTGGTGTAGGCGTCATGTTCTATGTCATGCTCGCCCTGCGGGCGGAGTTGCGGGCAAAAGGCATGTTTGCATCTCCGCAGCAGGAACCAAATCTGGGAAGCCTGCTGGATCTGGTTGCGCTGGGCACGGTGGCAGATGTCGTGAAGCTCGACGACAACAATCGGCTTCTGGTACAGCAAGGTTTGAAACGCATTCGCAAGGGCAGCGGATGTGCAGGCATCAATGCTCTGATCAACATCGCCTGCCGTAATTTCAGTCAAACTTCCACTTACGAATTGGGTTTCATGATTGGACCGAGACTGAACGCGGCAGGACGGCTGGACGATATGTCCCTGGGCATTGAGTGCCTCATTACCGATGATCCCCCGCGTGCTGCCCAGCTTGCGCTACAACTGGACACATTCAATCGCAAGCGGCAGGAAATCGAATCCCACATGCGGGATAGTGCGCTGAACATGCTGGAGAATATCTTTTCTGGTAGCAGTGGTTTGCAGGACTCGCCCACGCTGCGGCCATCGGATATGCCTCAGAGGTCAGGCGTATTCCGCTCCCATGATTCCCCGCAAGAAGGGACGAGCGCCTATGCCTTGACCCTCTTCGATCCTGGCTGGCATCAAGGGGTAATCGGCATACTGGCGTCACGCATAAAGGATAAATTTCATCGCCCGGTGATCACATTTGCACCGGGAGGCCAGGATGAGCTGAAAGGATCGGGGCGGTCCATACCGGGCTTTCACTTGAGAGATGCGCTGGATCTGGTTTCCAAACGCTATCCCGGGCTTTTGCTTAAATTCGGCGGTCATTCCGCGGCAGCGGGGCTGACTATTCGTACATGCGATTTCGAAAAATTCCGTGCCGCCTTCGAACAAACTGCCAGGGAATTGCTGGGACCGGCGGATCTCAAGCGGGTCATCGAAACCGACGGCGACCTGGATGAATCCGAAATAACTCTGGAACTGGCGGAACAGCTGGTGCGTCAGGTATGGGGACAGGGATTCCCGCAACCTGCATTTCGCAGCCGCTTTCATGTGGAAGACCAGCGTGTCGTCGGACAAAAACACCTTAAATTGAAATTAAGAAAGGCGCGGCCCGCAGCCGGAAACAACCCGCCGGAGAAACCGGTCCTTCTTTATGACGCCATACTGTTCCTCCAAGACGGTCCTCTTCCCGGGGTAATAGATGCCGTTTACCGGTTACAGGTAAATGATTTCAAGAGTGATGTTTCCCTGCAATTCATCCTGGAGCATTGGTCAGAAGCAACCATGATGTAATCACAATTCCCGCTCATTCCGCGTGCCCGCGTTTACCCAGGATGTCTGCTCCATGACTGGCATATAATATTCGACCGGCCAGCATGAGGCCGCGACCCGGTCGAATTCCGTGGGGACTGTCCAGTTCCTGTTTCATTACAATCCACTGACTTTTCGCGCCCGGCACTCACCCTATTGTTACCTGCTGTCACTTATCAAAACCACCTGACTCGAATTAAAACAGAATGGCATTCAAGCTGACCATTCCCTCATCCGGATCGACTATTCGCTACGGTCACTTTGACGGATCCTCCGACTCGCTTGCCCTCGCCCAACTGGCGCTGGAGGCGAAAAAAGCAAAGCCCGTTACCATTATTACGGCAAGCGCTTTGGCCGCTCAAAGACTGCTGGAGGAAATACCTTTTTTTGCACCCGAACTGAGAACCCGGCTGCTGCCGGATTGGGAAACGTTGCCCTACGATACTTTTTCGCCGCATCAGGACCTCGTTTCCGAAAGACTGGCAACGCTCTACCAACTCATGAATGGCGCTTGCGACATATTGATTGTTCCTGTCACCACGGCCCTGTACCGCATGCCACCGCCCGAGTACCTGGCGGCACACACTTTCTTTCTCGCTCGCGGCGAAACCCTTGACCTGAACGCCTTGCGCAGCCAGATGACCCTGGCTGGCTACAGCCATGTGACCCAGGTACTTTCACCGGGGGAATACAGCGTACGTGGGGGACTGATCGACCTGTTTCCGATGGGAAGCCCGTTGCCCTACAGGATCGACCTGCTCGATAATGAAATCGAAACCATCCGGACCTTTGACGTCGATACCCAGAGAAGCGTTTATCCGGTCACCGAGATACGATTACTGCCGGCGCGCGAGTTTCCTCTCGATGAGGAAGGCCGTACACGCTTTCGAGGCAGATTCCGTGAAAAATTCGAGGGAGATCCTTCCAGGAGTCTCATTTACAAGGATATCAGCAAGGGTGGCAGTCCCGCAGGTATCGAATACTATCTGCCTCTTTTTTTTGAGCATACGGCGACACTGTTCGATTATTTGCCGCAAACAGCGCTGTTGTGCCTGCATCATGAACTTTACCAAACGGTAGAGAGTTTCTGGCATGACACGCAGGCGCGCTATCAGCTTCTGCGGGGCGATAGCGACCGGCCGCTGCTGAAACCCGCAGACTTGTTCCTTACCACGGAAGCATTCTTCGGGGCGTTGAAACCCTACCCGCGCATCGAGATTCCACCGGAAGAACGGGCGACGAAAACCGGCGGAGCCGAGGTGCAAGGTTTGAGCATTCCTTTGCCTCCGCTTCAGATCGATCGTCGCGCCGTGAATCCGGCGGAAAAACTTTCTGCCTTTATTGCTGAATTCGAATCCTCCGGAGGGGGAAGAACGTTGCTCCTTGCCGAAAGTCTGGGCAGGCGTGAGTTGATTGCCGATCATTTGAAGCAGTATAGGCTCAATCCCGACATATGCGACAACTATGCGCAATTTCGCGCAAGCACTAGCCCCTTCGTGCTCGGTGTGGGGCCGCTGCACAACGGCTTCATATACCCGGAAAAGGGAATAGCCTTTGTAACCGAAAGCGAGCTCTATGCCAGACACCTGCACGGCCGGGGTGAACGGGATTCGCGCAAAACCAGCGCGGTCGCCGATGCCGTTCTGCGCGATCTGTCCGAGATCAAGGCGGGCGATCCCGTCGTCCATGAACAACACGGCATAGGCCGTTATCTCGGGCTCGTCAGCATGGATCTGGGAGAAGGCGAAACGGAGTTTCTGTCGCTGGAATACGCCAGTGGTGACAAATTGTATGTACCTGTCTCGCAACTGCATCTTATCGGACGATACAGCGGCGCTTCACCGGAATCCGCGCCCCTGCATAAACTGGGTAGCGGCCAGTGGGATAAGGCCAAGCGCAAGGCGATGCAGCAGGTACGCGATACCGCGGCCGAACTGCTCAACATCTATGCCCAGCGCGCCGCCCGTGTTGGCCACGCATTTCGCCTGAAAGAGCAGGATTACGAGGCGTTCGTCGAAGGTTTCGGATTCGAGGAGACGCCGGATCAGGCGACTGCCATCGCTGCGGTAATCGATGACCTGACTTCTGCCCGCCCCATGGACAGGCTCATCTGCGGAGATGTGGGTTTTGGCAAAACGGAGGTGGCGCTAAGGGCGGCTTTTGTCGCTGTCGCGGATGGCAGACAGGTCGCGGTACTGGTTCCTACCACGCTGCTGGCGGAACAGCATTTCCAGAATTTTTCGGACCGTTTCGGCCTGATTGCGGAAGAATGGCCGGTTAAAATTGCCGAGCTGTCGCGTTTCCGTTCAGGCAAGGAGCAGGCCCAGGCGCTGGCGGGCCTCGCCGATGGGCAGATAGACATCGTGATCGGTACGCATAAACTGATCCAGAAAGGCGTCAGATTCAAAAACCTGGGACTGGTCATCATCGACGAGGAGCACCGTTTTGGTGTGCGCCATAAGGAACAGCTGAAAAGCCTCCGCTCCGAAGTGGATGTCCTAACCCTTACCGCCACGCCTATTCCCCGCACCCTGGCCTTGTCATTGGAGGGACTGCGCGATTTCTCCGTCATTGCAACAGCGCCGCAACGGCGGCTGGCCATCAAGACCTTTGTAAACCGTTTTTCCGAGGGAATCATCCGCGAGGCGTGCCTGCGGGAATTGAAGCGGGGTGGGCAGATATATTTTTTACATAACGAGGTGAGTACCATCCAGACGATGCATGACAAGCTCGCCCGCCTGCTGCCCGAAGCGCGAATAGGCATCGCCCACGGACAAATGCGGGAACGCGAGCTGGAACATGTGATGAAAGATTTTTACCAGCAACGGTTTAATCTGCTGCTCTGCACAACCATCATCGAAACCGGCATCGATGTGCCCACTGCCAATACCATTATCATTCATCGCGCGGATAAGTTCGGATTGGCGCAACTGCATCAGCTGCGCGGGCGGGTAGGACGGTCCCATCATCAGGCGTACGCCTACCTGCTGGTACCGGAGGAGGAGGCATTGGGGACTCAGGCCAGGAAGCGCCTGGAGGCTGTTCAGTCCATGGAAGAGCTGGGGGCCGGCTTCTACCTCGCCATGCACGATCTCGAGATTCGGGGCGCTGGCGAAGTTCTTGGGGAATCCCAAAGCGGCGAGATGCAGGAAATCGGCTTCACCCTCTACGCCAATATGCTGGAAGCAGCCGTGCGATCACTGAAGGAAGGCAAGGAGCCCGACATGCAACACCCCCTCGGGGTTGCCACCGAAATCAACTTGCATGTTCCCGCGTTGCTGCCTGAGGATTACTGCAGTGATATACATGAACGGCTGATCCTGTACAAACGCATGGCCAATTGCACCAGCGATGAGCAACTGGATGAAATGCAGATTGAATTGACGGACCGCTTCGGCCTATTACCGGATCCGGTCAAGGCATTGCTCGATTGCCACCGTTTACGTATCGCTGCAGCGCCGCTGGGAATCATTCGTGTTGAGGCAAGCAGCGAATCCATTCAGGTTCAATTTACGCCCAATCCTCCCGTGGATGCGGCAAGGATTGTCGCCCTTCTTCAGCGTAGCCGCGACTATCAGCTTTCCGGACCTGATCGATTGAAAATAAAAACGTGCATCCCGGAGGCGGGAGAACGAGTCAGGCGGATAATGGACTTGTTTACCGAATTGGGCACATAAGACAGGGGTGGAAAGTGGCCCATTCTCAGCAGGTGGAGATGGGAACGGGATATATAGAATTGCGCGTCGTTCCCGGGCATTGATTTAGCGATCTGCAGCCCTTATTTCAAGCTGTTTCTCGGAATAATTCTGCTGAAATTCTGACAGTATTTATCCGTTGAGTAACCTTTATCCGGAACTCCGTCCCATGGCCCTTCTAAAGAGCATTAAGAGCAAACTCGTGGTGTTCGCCACCGTGGCTAGCCTGATTCCGTCGCTGGGGCTCGGATTAAAGAGTATTAAGAGCAAACTCGTGGTGTTCGCCACCCTGGCTACGCTGATCCCGTCGCTGGGGCTCGGATTATTGACATTCAGGCAGAGTGAAGCGCAGACCAATGCCAACGTCACGCGCGAGCTTCGCGCGCTCACGGATTATGCGGGCCGGGAAATGGAATTCTGGCTCGACAGGCGTGCACATGAAGCGCACGTTACCGCAGCATCCGGAGCGGTCATCGAAGCATTATCCGCATCTTATCAACGCCGCGCGGATATGCTGGCCAAATACCCAGGAGCCCTCGCGCGTTACCTGCAGTCTGTTCAGGGGAAGCTTGATGCGATACGGGAATTGACCGTGATGAACGCGTCCGGAAAAATTATCGCGAGCAGTGCCGAAAAACCCGCGGGAGCAACGCTCCCCGACGAGTGGCCGCAAAACTCGGTCACGGAAGGTCTTGTGATCACACCCCCTCACTGGAACGAGCAGTACAACACCGCGACCCTCAGCGTCGCGGTTCCGGTGTTGTCATACGACAACGTGTTGATGGGGGCGCTGGTAGCCGTGCTTGACCTGCGCAACCTGCAGCCCCATTTGAAGAGTTCTTCGACATCACCCCCGGGCGAGGTATTTCTGCTGGATCCGGATGGCCGTGTGCTCATCGGCACCTTGGCGGAAGGAGAAACCATGGCGCAACTCGATGGCCCCTCGTTGCGCGAGCTTCTCGCACGCCCCGGCGAATCCATGTTCTTCAAGGGATTGACACGCCGTGAAGTAATCGGTCTGGCAGATGTATTCCATGAATTCCCCCTTACCATTCTGGCGGAGCGTGATCGGGCCGCCGTCTATGGCGACTGGATCGAACTGCGCAATATGCTCCTGATACTGGTCGGTATGCTGGTTCTAATCGTAGCCGCCGCGGCATTCCAAATGGGACGCTCGATCGTCGTGCCGCTGCAACGTCTTATGCGTGCAGCCGACCGGATCGCGGATGGCGACCTGGAAGTGCGGCTTTCCGCAACGCGGAATGACGAGATCGGCCACCTCACGAAGGTATTTGATCAGATGGCAGACCGATTGCGACGGAACCACGCCGAAATCATGGCTGCGCATGAAGCCATGCAACAACAAAACCGGATGCTTGAAAAACTCTCGATTACCGATAGCCTCACCGGCCTCTATAATCGCAACAAGCTTGATGCCATCCTGGCCGATCAACTGGCGCGATTCAGACGCACGCAACGGCCTTTTGCACTGCTAATGCTGGATATCGACCACTTCAAGACACTCAATGACACATACGGCCATATTACCGGCGACAAAATTCTGGCCAAGGTTGCGCAAATCCTTCTCCAGTCGATCCGCAGTATTGATTATGCGGCGCGCTACGGGGGCGATGAATTTATCATCATCCTGGTCGAAACCTACATCGATCAGGCTGTCAAAACCGCTGAGCGCATCCGCACGCATGTGGAAAAACTGACCTATCCAGCCGGAAAATCGACGATATCGATCACGGTGAGTATCGGGGCGGTGGAGTGCCGCTCTGACGACAGCACAACGACAGCAGTATTCTCCCGCGCCGACAATGCACTTTATGAAGCCAAGCGTGCTGGCCGCAATCAGGCATACTTCTCCCGCTAAATCCTATTTGACACCCATATCGATTCCTTTGGCCACCTGCGCCTCCACCAGCGTACTGAATATCCATCCCGAGCGACCATCTGCGGTAAGAATTTGCAACCACTCCCCTCTATAGGCCTCTGCCGTCATTGCCGACTCTTTTTTCAGCACTCCCAGAATCGGCGCCTTCAAACCCGGCTTTTCACGCAGCTTACTGTCGGCACTCGCCCGCAGTGGAATGGGCATCTGGAACAGGACAGTGACCTGATGCGCGTCCGAAACCTTGCGCGCACGATTGTTCTTCATCATGTTGATGAATTCACGCGCCTGGGAGGCATAATCCATTGCAGCGGCATAATTGTCCCCCTCGTATGCGGAAACCGCCGCGTCCAGCAACCGCTGAGCCTGGTTCTGCAGAATCAGTTCTGAACCCGTAAAGGGGGAAGATTTCAGGTTTTCCATAACCATTTCAACCTCTGCAATGGTAGAGGCGGCGGCAGGGCGGGTGGCCAGCCGCCTGAGTCTGACTTGAGCATGCGCGGCGCGGTTGCTGGTTTCCTGCAACGCCTTCTGCTGATCCTGCTGCCGCACTTCCTGACTGCGAATATAGGCCTCTTTCTCTGCCAACAGCTTCTGCAAGCGTTGAATTTCCTGCTGCTGTGCCTCTCTTTCTGCGCGCAGATTGCTACAGCCGAATTCAAACTGTGCCACTTCACGGGCGAGAGGAAAATTTCCTGCGGGCTCGGGTGCGGGTGAATGCACTTTCTGGATATGGCTGCACGCGGCAATATTCACACCAATAAGCACGACTACGACTTGAGCGGAGATTTTCTCCGGCCACATTTTCAAATATCTGTAAAGTCTGAGGACCTGTCTGAGTAATTGCACGATTTTTCAACTCCGATTCTTATATGAAATACTTTGGATGATTATTATTACCCAACCTCAGGCGCACATCTGAAAGAACCGATTGTGCGATCCCGGCTAACATGTCCAATGAGCGCGCGAAACTGGAAGAAGCCGATATCAGAATTGGGATTATATAGCCGTGTAAAGCAGGCTTCTTCAAGAATCAGGCCGGGTTCACCTCATTGTTCGAGAGATTGCGAGCAGATCAAGATAGAGAGAATGCATATGGAAGTTATTGGAGATTGATGGCAAAATGCCAAGTTTATGAAAAATATCCCCTTCCGCTAAAAACACGGAAACACGGGCTTCTTTCAACATTACAGGCGGTAACTCCTGGACTTGATTGCCGCCACCCGCATACGGGGCAATGCTCTAACTGCTCCACGCCCATTCGCAGGAAACGCTACTGCCGAACGGAGTTCCTTCGGCTTTTCTTGCACGGCTGTCGCACATTCTTGACAATAATTGGAACAACAAACATGAACCTCATCATACAAGGACTCGAAATCCAGAACAGCGATTTAAGGGAACTGGCGAAACTGGTCGACGCAAACCATATCGAACGTATCACGGGGCAAGCCTTCCGGCTTGAAAATGCAGCCCGGCGGGAAGAGGTGGCCGCATATTGTGCTGAAGCGGACCTTGATTTTGCTTTTGTCGACCCATCGGCGCGGCTATCAGATTTTGGTCTGGTTGCGATGGATATGGATTCGACCCTCCTCGCGATCGAATCCATTGATGAGATCGCGGATATGCAGGGCGTAAAGGCGCAGGTGGCGGAAATCACGCAGAGGGCCATGCGTGGGGAAATCGTCTTTGCAGAAAGCCTGCGGCTCCGAACCGCCTTGCTGGAGGGACTGGATGAAGACGCCCTGCAGCGGGTATATGACGAACGGGTTCGGTTGAGTCCCGGAGCGGAAAAGATGCTGCAACGCATGAAATCCGCCGGTCTCAAAACCATGGTCATTTCCGGTGGCTTCACTTTTTTTACTGACAGAGTAAAAGCCAGACTGGATCTCGATTATGCTGCCGCCAATCGCTTTGAAGTCTCAAACGGCAAACTGACAGGGAAGGTGTTGGGAGATATCATCGGAGCGACCGGAAAAGGGGAAGTGCTGAAAAAAGTGCGCGAAGAACTGGGACTGAAGCGGGAACAGGTCATTGCTATCGGCGATGGAGCCAATGACCTCAAGATGATGGAAGAGGCAGGGGTCAGCATTGCTTATCATGCAAAACCGGTGGTACAGGCGAAAGCTACTTATGCACTCAACCATGTCGGACTCGATGGCGTAGTCAACCTGTTCCGGTGAATGATGTCTGGAGTAGCCGGAACCGGTCCACTTCCAGCCGACCTCCCTAATAGCTGAACGCCGCCTCAACCAAGTAGGTGCGTTGCGGATAGGGGTGAAACACCCAGGCTTTATCGTTGTTGAGATTGCTGATGCCAAATGAAAACCGGCTTTTCAGACCATTCTGGAACTTGTAGCGGTAGCTGGTCTTGAAATCCATGAAGAAGAAATCACTCTGGGAGCCGAATACGTTGTTTACATGATCCCCGTTGTCGGGATCGTTGAACGAGTCGCTCGTATATCGGCCTGAGAGGGAGATATCCCAAGCCTCGGTCATATGATAAGTGCCGAAAAAATTGGCTCGCCAGTGCGGCAGGCGAATGATCTGCTTACCGGTTAGATTATAGTCGGCGGGTACACCGGTAGATGTAGTAAAATCCACGATCGGTCCTTTTTCCACTTTCGCATTCATCCAGGTGCCGTTGAACATGAAATCGAGTTTTGAACCCAGAATCCGCCTTTGATCATAGATCAGTTCCACTCCAGTCGTACTGACTTGGCCGATATTCTGGAATCCACTGGTAATAACTACACCCGAGACAGTATTTACCTGCTGAATGGCATCCTTGATGTCGTCCCGAAAAGCATTTACCCTGATATAGCCCTTGGGCAGCCCATACTCGACCATGAAGTTATGATGGACCCCATTTTCGGGCTTGAGCATTGCATTCGCGGTCAGTATGCTCGTGGGCGTGCTCAAGGATTGATAAAGCTCCGCAATAACCGGAAAACGATGCGCTCGACCGAAGGAATAGCGATATTTCCACTGTCCTGGCTCATATCCCACTGAAACTTTAGGCGAGGTTGCCGCCAGGGAGCGATCCGGCACTTCGAGGTTACCCACGACCCCTTTCGTTGCCGCCCACCACTCCTGGCGTACTCCCGCGGTAACATCCCATTGCGGCAGGAATCGGAATGTGGATTGCGCAAACATTGCATGCATCGAGGTCTGCCCGTCGTTGTTCCGATTGGCCTGCAATGCGCCGCGGGTCAAGGTCGAATAATCGGTCAGGGAATATTGCCTGAAACTCAGGTTGTACTGATCGAAGTGATATCCGGCCAGAAACGATACTTTGTCATTGCCAAGCAGCACGGGCGCGCTCAACTTGAGATCGTAATTCAACCAGCTGAATCTCCGGAAATCCTGGAGCTGCCCAGTCCCGCTATTAGCCGGATCACCCTGATTGAAAAAGGCCGAAGCGCGAATATCCTTCAGGACATCGAAATAGCTCATGGTGGTATCGATATTCCAGTCAGGAGTCAAGGCGCCGCGAAGCGATAAACCCAGGTTCAGCGTCTCGCGCTTGTCCTGACTCCCGCCAAAACCACGCTGCATCACATCGAAGCGGGTCCCATCCAGGGAAGCATTGCCCAAGGCGTTCTCAGGATTAGCACAGGGAGCACCGGGCGCGCAGGTGGGAGCAGGGCCACCCCAGAACAGATTCCCGCTCCCATCGCGCAGGTAATTGCGTGGCCGATTCTGGTGGCGGGTACGATCTTCATACGCCACTGTAAAGAGCGCCTGAAGATTGGAAGTTATGTCATACCCGAATTTACCCTTGAACAAGTGGGTATTCACCTTTTCCGGTCCGGTATCGCCATAGATGACGCTGGGCGTTCCGCGCGTATCCGGGGTTCGAATGCCGCCGCTAACCGGCGTTCCCCCGGGCACATCAAATAGTCCTGTATTGTCGATGAAATAAGACTGGGGATGGCTCTGCGCTTCCAGCCGGTTGTAGGCAAGAAATACCGTAAACTTATCCTGAATCCGATTACCGTACGAAACATACTGTCGGTCACCTATGAACGTTCCTTTGTCCGGTCCATAAATCTTGAACGGCTGGATGAAAAGACTGCTCTCGACGTAGAATTCCTGCTTGTGCGGCATGCGAGTTTTTATGTTGACGACGCCACCAATCGAGTTGCCGCTGTATTCGGCCGAGAAGGGGCCATACACGACATCGACGGAATCGATCTCGTTCGGACCCACCAGCGACCAACGCGGCGCACCATTGAAGGTTGCCTGCAGAAAGTTGTGCAAAGGTAGGCCGTCCGCATAAACCATGTTGCGCGCGGTTGAGAACATGTCCGCACCCCGGATACCCAGGACACCATTGGGATCGCCCACGTAGCGCTGGCGGATCTGCAGGCTGGGCATGTACTTGAGCACTTCCTCCGTGGTCTGCGCATTCTGCCGCTCGATCTGAGCTCGCGTCACACGTGTCGAGGGCGAAGTAAAGTGCGTGTCCCGCTCCGTCTCTCCAGTGACCACCATTTCCTTGAAGACGGTTTCCTTTTGAACTGCCGGAATATCGTCTTTCTTTTCCTTGCCGCCCTTGTTCTCCTTATCCTCTCTATCCTTATCCGGTTTGCCGGTGCCAGTTTCACCGGTCTGCGGTTGACCGGATGTCGTTACGGCTGTCGCTTCCGCCACCAGCATTCCCGAGCGCGTCTCACTTCCCATCGATGAAACGGGGGTATCTGACTGCGCCGGGTTCATGGATAGACTGGTAGCCGGTAGACGAACCGGTATTCTTTTCTGGGAAAACTGTTTTGGCTGCTCTATCTCTTGCATCGCCCACGCCGACGGGACGCAAAGCAAACCGACCAGTGCAAAAGGAATCCGTTTCATGACCTGAATTATCTTTCTCGATTTATTTATTATTGATAAGCACAGCCATGGCGGATGCTTGCACTCGTTTTCCGCGCCCCACCTCCGCCACCCGTTGTCTATCCAGAGGGAATTGGGCTAACCGGAATACCGGGCGGTCACCCGCTCGATCGGTAAAATACGCAGGCCTTCCTTTGCAGTATTCCAGACGATCAGAACTTTCCTGTTATCGATCAGCGGGATAGGGTAGTCTGTCGCGCCATCGGATTCCATCAGGCGCATCGGTTCACTCCAAGATTCGCCACTATCATTCGAGTACATCATCTTTGCGGAATAAGCATTTCCATCGAATTCACGCCAGGTAAGAATGACGGTTTCTCCATCGGCAACCACGGAAGCATGATTTGCCTGCGCGTCCGCATTGCCTATCGGCTTGGGTTTCGATTCCCAATTGCCATCGATCCGCTTATAGAATAATCCCTGATCTGCCGGGCCATTTGTGAACCAGACGAGATGCAACTGGCCCCTTCGGTCCGTTGCAAGGCTTCCTCCATTGTGCGGACACGCATCGACCTGCCATTCGTCACGGTTTACCCTTCTTATGCCGCCCTTGTCGAGATTGATCAGCGCAAAATCACGGGTATTGGCACCAAAAATATTCCGCAGTAAAACGATTGGCCCCTCCCTGCTCCAGATAAGCGCCGTCCGACAGCATTCGCACGTGTGCTCCTGGATTCTTCGATTCCGGCCAAAACTCTCGCCATTGTTGAATGATTGCGTGGTATAGAGCGATACACCCCGGTACTCTTCGCCTTTTTCCCTTGCTGCATCGCGATCCCTTGCGTCCAGCCAAGCAACTATCACCCTCCCGTCCCCGTCGATTGCCAGAGAGTCGAAGCGGTGACTGGTAACGCGGCCATCGTCATTGAGGGTAATGGGTTTTGAAAACGTCCGGCCCGAGTCGATTGAACGTGAAAACCTCACATTGCCGGAATATTTTTGCGGAAGAACCTGCGTCCAGGTTACAAGTACGCTGCCATCACGCGCAACCTCGATCTTGGGGCGATTCTCGCCATCGATGGAGATGTTTTCCGGTTCAGGTGTTACGACCGCGGGTTCGGAAAAACTGCTTCCGCTATCTTCCGACCAGGAAACCAGCAAATGCTGGTCGACAACTCTCGCCAGCCATAATCGCCCATCCTGATCCAGCGTCACTCCCACCGCCAGCGCAGTCTTGACGGATTTTGCGGAATGCATTGCCGGATGATGATGGGTTTCACCGCTCGAATGCGGTTCTGCTGCGACGACAGCTACGGAAACAAGCGCTAGAAAGAGTCCGGCAAAACCAGGGAGGGCAAACATCGACTTCCTCATCGAATGAGCGCACAAGAATAATCGATTTCGGAAAGGGTGGGAATGTGACAAATTGTCGCACCTGAAGAGCTTCCGGCATTTTCGAAATGAAGGCCTTGCAACCTTCGCTACAGGTGTTGCAAGCAAAATCGGGAATGATCGGAGTTACGCTATGAAGGGGCGTAATCCACGCACCTATGTAAAGAACATCGGTGGAAAATGTCGCGAGGAAGATCGGTAAAACCATATTGAGCTGATATCGGCGCGTCTGGCTGTCACCGTAGTCCAATCTGTCCTCCGAGAAGTAGCCGGGAAACCAGCCCCCTCTTCGGACCTCTTAATACCTCTTACCCTTCGGAATCGCTTCTGGAACCTCGTATGGACTCCTTCCTCACCCATTTCTGCACGACGAGGCTGCCCACCATGTCCCCCTCGACATTCACAGCGGTGCGGAATGTATCCAGTAAGCGGTCGACCGGCAGCAGAATGGCGATAGCCTCCGCCGGCAAGCCGACCGATTGCAGCACGACTACCATGGTGACCATTCCCGCGCTGGGTATGCCCGGAGCACCCATGGCAGCCAGCATCGCAGTCAAAAACACGATCATCTGCTGTGCGAGATTAAGTTCTATCCCGATGAGGTTGGCCACGAACAATGCTGCCACGGCTTCGTACAAAGCAGTGCCATCCATGTTCAGTGTTGCACCCAACGGGATGACAAATCCGGCAATGTCGCGTTTGACGTGCAGGTGCTGTTCCACGCAGCGTAAAGTGACGGGTAAGGTGGCTGAGCTGGAGCTGGTCGCAAAAGCTGTTAGCAGTGCTTCGCGGGCGCCGCGCCAGAATTTGAACGGCGTCATTCCCGTGACCAAATAAAGAATCAGCGGGAGCACTACCATCCCGTGCAGCAGAGTGGCTCCAATCACCACCGCGATGAACTCGACCAATGTGGCAAGCAAAGTCACGTCCTGTGTGGCAGCGAGTTTTACCAGCAGTCCCATGATGCCGAGCGGAGCAAGGCGCATGATCCAGCCAACCAGCATCAGCATCAGCTCCAGCAGCTCCTGCAGCAGTATGAGGATGTTGGCGTAGCGCTCCCCGCCCACCACCATTGCAATGCCCAGCAGGAGCGCGAAAACGACCACTGCGAGCACATTCCCCTGAGCCAGGGCGGTCATGGGGTTCTGAAACAGCGAATGAAGCAGTTGCGCAACAAACTCCGTTAAAGGCATCTGCCCGGCCTGGAAGTTCTGCATGTCATCCTGGAACATGGCGAGCTGCAGCCCTTCTCCGGGACGGACAATGTTGGCTGCGGTCAAACCCAGCAGAATAGCCAGCGCCATCGAAAACAGGAAGAAACCAAGCGTTGCTTTCCATACCTTATGCATCTGCTGGTGCGCCCGCAAGTTGGCCACGCCTACTGCGATCGATGTGAACACGAGCGGAATGAGCACCATTTTCAACAGGTCGATAAACAGCGTGCCAAGCAGCTCGGCGCCATATAATCCGGCTCGGAAAATCACCGATTCTTCATCGAGCAGGGATAAACCCAGGCCCAGGAAGAGGCCGGCGAATACACCCCATAATATTTGCGTATTGAGCGAGATTTTTTTCATTAATGTTTTTTACGATTTGCGCTGATATGTGCGAACTCGTACAGACATTCTCAGAATCTTCTCCCGACAATGTCGAACCTGATCTGGGACTGGAAGCGGGCTGTGCAGGGCAGATAAGGTGCTGGCGGGGGGAGATCGAAAATCGGTATTATTTACCTCATTCTCCCGCGCAATGGACTGGCATGGGCTGAAGTATGCATGCATGCGCCTCATAAGTCATCAAGGCTATAATCCGATCATGAATTCCGGCTCCCCGATTTTATATCTGATCCCGCCATTCATAGCGTTTGCCGTGTCGCTAGGAACGATTTCGTGTCTGATCAAAGGGAATATTCTCAAAATCCTGGACCAGCCGAATTCCCGATCGCTGCATACTCGTCCCGTTCCCCGCACGGGAGGCCTGGGGCTGATGTCGGGGATTTTCGTCTCATGGACGTTTCTGCCGGTAAAACCGCCGGTGTCGATATGGGTTGCGATTGTGCTGCTGGTAACGATATCTTTCGCCGATGATGTACGCAGCCTGCCGGTATGGCCAAGGCTCGTCATTTACACAGGACTTGGAATCTGGTTTTCTGCCGTAACCCTTGCTGCCACCTACGGCTGGCTTGTCGCCGTAGCAGCCGCACTCTGCATTACCTGGATGCTCAACCTCTATAATTTCATGGACGGTTCGGATGGACTGGCAGGCGGCATGACACTGATCGGTTTCAGTTGCTACGGAGCGACAGCATGGATTTCCGGAAACGAGGCCTTTGCAATCGCCAACTTCTGTATTGCCGCAGCAGCAGGAGCTTTTCTGTTGTTTAATTTTCATCCCGCACGCATTTTCATGGGAGACGCGGGCTCGATTCCGCTCGGGTTCCTTGCTGCAGCATTAGGTATGATGGGATGGATAAATGGCTGCTGGCCTCCATGGTTTCCCTTGCTCGTATTTTCGCCGTTTATCGTCGATGCTTCCGTCACCTTGATAAAACGCGGACTGCGAGGCGAAAAAATCTGGCGAGCGCATCGCGAGCATTATTACCAGCGCCTAGTGCGAAGCGGTCTGGGTCATCGCAATACGGCTCTGATCGGCTACGTTCTGATGTCAGCCACAGCCATCAGCGCCCTCTGGGCGACTCAGCAGCACACGAACGTTCAGTTCGGAATGGTGACCGCGTGGATCGGAATTTATCTGGTCATGATATGCCTTTGCGATCGCCGTCTGCGGCATGCCCCGGATAGTCCATAGCATGCCCGCGCCCAAACTCAACATAAGGACGGTTATTGCATTCGGGCATGATGTTGTAGCTGCCGCCATCGCCTGGTCCCTGGCTTATCTGTTCCGCTTCAATTTCGAGATACCCTTCGTTTATCTGGCATCTTTGGAAGAGATTCTGCCGTGGGTGGTCCCGATACACGCAGCAGCCTTCTTATTCTTTGGCCTGTATCGTGGACTCTGGCATTACGCAAGCCTGCCCGATTTGCGGCGCATCCTGTTTGCTGTATCCGCTTCGGCTGCAGCCGTCCCATTGGTGCTATACATGTTGCAGATACTGGTCGGTGTCCCCAGAACTGTGCTGATACTGGCCCCCATCCTGCTGCTGTTCATCATGGGAAGCAGCCGTCTCGCTTACCGGTTCTGGAAAGAACACCGGCTTTACGGCCGCAGTAAAACGGGAGGCAATCTCGTTCTGGTGATAGGAGCAAGTGATGCTGCTGTCGGCTTGGTAAAAGAGCTGGCGCGCAATGTGGAATGGCGCGTCGCGGGTTTCCTTGACGACGATCCGGCCAAGCGGGGGCTGATGCTGCACGGATTCAAAGTACTGGGCCGCATCAACGATCTGCCGGAGGTAGCCCGGAAACTGGGTGTCGCGCATGCCATTATCGCTCTCACCTCCTCCGCTTCAGATCGCCGCAAATCCTATCGCACCCACTCTGATCGCCGCCGCCCCGACCGCCTCCTGCGCGACCGACGTCGAGCCTTGCAACTGTGTGCAGCGGCAGGGGTAAAGGCCTTGATCGTCCCTTCCTATAACGACCTGGTGAGCGGCAACATCAAGGTGTCACAAATCCGGACAGTCGAGCCTGAAGATTTGCTGGGGCGGGATCCTGTCGTGCTGGATAACGATGGACTGCACGATTTACTGACGGGAAAAACGGTATTGGTTACAGGCGCGGGGGGTTCGATTGGATCGGAGTTATGCCGACAGATCGTCAAATTCGCACCGGCTCAACTGGTACTGTTTGAATTGAATGAATTTGCGCTGTACAGCATAGAGCAGGAATTCCAGGCCGATTTTCCAGAGATTCCCATGATATTCGCCATTGGCGATGTCAAGGATGAAGCGCGGCTATCACAGGTATTCCTGCAATACCGGCCGGCTATTGTGTTTCATGCGGCTGCCTACAAGCATGTGCCCCTGATGGAACAGGAAAATGCATGGCAGGCGGTGCTGAACAACGTGCGGGGAACCTATGTCCTGGCGCAAACCGCCATCCGGTACGGGGTGGAGAAATTCGTCCTGATTTCGACCGACAAGGCCGTCAACCCGACCAATGTCATGGGCGCGAGTAAACGCCTGGCTGAAATGGTATGCCAGGCGTTACAGCAGTCGATTGCATCTCCTGACAGTCCCACCGAAAACGCCTCCGGCAAAATTGTTCTGGGCAGCAGGCTTGAAAGGAGGCAGGAGCCACGATTCGTCATGGTGCGTTTCGGTAATGTGCTGGGCAGTGCGGGCAGCGTGATTCCCAAATTCAGGGAGCAGATTGAAAAAGGGGGACCGATAACGGTAACGCACTCGGAAATCACCCGTTATTTCATGTCCATACCTGAGGCAGCACAGTTGGTTCTACAGGCCGGCTTGATGGGCGGCAAGCGGCGGGGGGGGGAAATTTTCGTGCTGGATATGGGCGAACCGATTAAAATCGCCGATCTTGCGCGAGATCTGATTCGTCTTTCCGGATTGAGCGAGGATGAAATAAAAATTGTTTACAATGGCTTGCGCCCCGGCGAAAAACTCTACGAAGAACTGTTGGCGGATGACGAAAATACGCTTCCCACGCCCCACCCCAAATTGCGTATCGCGCAAGCACGTCAGGTAGACAGAAAATGGCTGACAGCTCTGCTGGCGTGGCTTGAGGAGCATCCCGCCCTGAGCGACGAAGAGGTCAAGCGGGAGCTGCCCAGATGGGTTCCGGAATACGTGAGCGCGGAATCAGTTATCCCCGTTTCCCAGGTTCGCGAGTCTCGTATCGCATAGGCGCTGCTTCTTGTTGCATTGCCGTTGCAGCTTTTGACCCAAATGCTGAATGGTGGTTGGAATGCTTACGATTGCGCCATTTGATAGCGCGAGCCCCTAAAATCTGGCTTCCTACCCTTTAGCCAGGCTTCAAAATCATCTGGCCTCATTGGCCTTGCATACAGATAGCCTTGGCTTTCATCGCATTGAACGCTTCGCAAATACTCCGCTTGCCCTTCCGTCTCTACACCTTCCGCCATTACACGTAAGCCAAGGCTGCGCCCCATTGCCACAGTGGCGCGAATAATAGCTTTGGCATCAGTGTCCTGGGGGAGATCACGAACGAAGCTTCGATCTATTTTTAGCCGGTCAATGGCAAATTGCCGCAAATAGGACAAACTGGAATAGCCGGTACCGAAATCGTCAATAGCCAGTTTTATACCCCGGGACTCCAGGAAGCACATTTTCTGTGTAGCCGATTCCACTCCATGCATCACCACACTTTCGGTCAACTCGAGTTCCAGGCATTCTGGCGAAAGACCGCTGTCTGCAAGTGCGCGCAGTACAACATCCGTGAAATCATTCTGACGGAATTGTACTGCTGAAACGTTTACCGCGATTGTTCCCTCGAATCCCTGCTGCTCATGCCATTGGCGTGCCTGCAGGCAGGATTCCCTCAGGATGTGCTCCCCCAGAGACAGAATCAAACCGCTGTCCTCGGCTACGGGAATAAAGCTTGCAGGGGAGACTAGCCCTCGCTCGGGGTGCTTCCAGCGCATGAGCGCCTCCACGCCTACCACGCGTCCGGTAGCAAGCTCCAGCTGTGGCTGGTAGACCGGGAAAATTTCGTCACGCGCAAGAGCGCTGCGCAGGTCGTATTCCAGCCTGAGCCGCTCGTCTGCGCCGGAAGTCAAATCTTCAGAATAGAACTGGTAGCGGTTCCTGCCCTGCCCCTTGGCCGAATACATCGAAACGTCGGCATTGCGCATCAAGCTGTTGACGTCCTTACCGCTATCCGGATAAATGCTGATCCCGACGCTTGCGGTCAGCAAGAGTTCATGCTGTTCTATTTGATAGGGCTGAGACAAGACTGCAATAAGCTTCTCGGCAACTCGCGCCGCCTCCGTCGCTGTATGAATCCGGCCCAGCAGGACAACGAACTCATCCCCCCCCAGCCGACTGACTGTATCCGCCTGGCGAACCGTGGACTGCATGCGCTCTGCAACTGCCTTGAGCAGCTTGTCGCCGATTGCATGACCAAGCGAATCGTTGATCAGCTTGAAGCGATCGAGGTCCACGAATAGTAATGCCAGCCGGAAGGCATAGCGGCTGGCGTTCTCGATCGCGATCCTCATGCGGTCGGTGAACAGCGCGCGGTTGGGCAGGCCGGTCAGCAAATCGTAATGGGCGAGATACTCGATACGTTCTTGTGATTCCTTGCGCTGAGTGATATCCCGTGCAATCTTTGATGCACCAATGATATTGCCGGCGCTATCCTTCACCGGGGATATCGTGACGGAGACATCAATCGATTTCTTGCCCTTCCCCCATCGCACGGTTTCAAAATGGTCCGTGCGTTTCCCGCTCTTGACGAGGTTCATGATTCTGTCCTCTTCCTCCAGGCGGTCGGGCGGAATCAGCGTCAATATGGAAGAGCCTATTATTTCGCCGGAACGATATCCAAAAAGCTCTTCTGCCGCGGCATTCCAACCGGTAATAATGCCGTTGAGATCCTTGACAATGATGGCGTCATTCGAGGACTCGACGATTGCCGCTAACTGCGCTTTGTAGCTCTCCCCCTGTCTTCGTTCAGTAATGTCCCTGAAGCTCCAAACGAGCACGATGTCAGATCCTTCCAGAGTTTTGACTTTTGCACATCGCTCAAATACCCTGCCATTGCGAAATTCAAAGACATTAAAGCTTTCTGGTGCCAAGGTCGCATAAATTTCCTCGATTGAGCGCAGGAATTGCTCGGGATCTCTTAATTGCCCGGCACAATAGCCCAGGATTGCCTGGTGTCTCGCATGAGCCAGGAGTTCACCTGGAATGGGCCACATATTCACGTAAAGCTGGTTGTAGCAAAGCACCTTGCCCCGTCTATCTGTAACCAGAAGGCCGTCAACCGTTGCCTCTATCGCTGCTTTCAGCACGGAGAGTGAGTAATTCAATTCAAACTCTTTTTTCATGCTTTTTCGTTTTTCTTATCCATGCTCTATCTGTCCTTTCCTCTTCCTGATCGGGACGAATCAATCTGTGATTTTCGATATAAACATATTTAATGGGCACGCGGACTTCAGGTACGGGAATAAACGCGACTATCCCTGTCCCATGTATTCGTAGCAGCACAGTAGCGTTGCTCCTGATCGTGTCCTTAGTTGGAGCTTATGACCGGAGAAACCAGTTGCGAAACGAACAAGGAGCATCCACACCCAGCTGGAGTAAGCGTAGAAACAGGCTGTTTCGCTATTCGCTATCCTTGATAAACACGAAAGCCCTCCATAAGGATTTTGACATTGAAGGGTAATGGAGTAACGGAGGTGGATAACAAAGCAGAAATCTACTCCTGGCCCTTCCTCTGTAGAAAAACTCCAAGCCTTGAATAGAGTGGTTTAACTAGGGCCTGGCTGTAGGTGTACCGGTAAAAACTTGTAGCATTGAAACCTATGCTGTTCCATGTTCGAGAAAAATAATGATTGCTTGTTCTCCATGTACTGCAGATAAAACTCTGTTTACAGAATTCAACAGCAGCAGGACATTTTTTGCCTGCTGAACGCATAATAACTCCAGGATGTTTGAAGTTCTGTTCGTAACCTCACCTTCTCCAGTTCCCAGTATTCACTTGCATTCAAGATGGAGGGGCACGAGATGATGATAAGTTCCACCACGTCAGTGGACCGTGTTTTTCTTGTTTGATAGGGTATTTGCCCAATAATTCGCCCAATAACTACCGACTAAAGCCGGTGAGGTGGGGTGCAGCCTGAAAGTTCGAATATGCGTATACAAATTTAACCAGACTGGATGCTTTTTCGAATTTAAGGTTTCCCTCATGCCAATAGCCGGTTAAAGGTAGCAATCTTTCCACGCCCCTAAACCCTAAAGGGAGCCATAAGATGAGGTACCGGCAGCCTAATGCAGAACAGATATTAACGCTCTGAATCCAGCTTCTTGAAAGCGGGACAGGTATATTAGGTTGACTCTCGGCTGACGCAACATCGGCAAGCTATTCCTTGCTCCACATCGGGGATATTGAGGAATACGAGAGACTATCCTGTTGCCCTGAAAAGCCTAGCTGGGTGCCTCTAGTGCTTGGGCGAATTGATTTTGGTGCCGTAGCCCGATGCCGTAATGCTCTGTCCGACTTTTAACATTGGCTCGAATTGGTAATACTTCGCGCGGAAAGCGGACACTCGTGCCGTCCGACAGGATTACTCCATTAATTTCGCCATGCCTGCCGTAATGAAGATGGCAAATTTTCCCCTGTCCACTCACGAAGAGCCAGAGTGACTCGCAAATCGGTTCCTTGCAAAAGCGCCGCAGTTATCTGGATAAAGTCCTGGGCTCCACTGGGAACTCGACACTAAATAGTTACAGCTTTTCCTCCTTCAAGACAGCCAGAAAACGTTGTCCTTTCCTCAGTCAGAATAAAGCTCACTTCAACTGCCCCCCCCCCCGCAAGCTCAATGAAAGTTTCTCATGCAATCTTCCGCGCCACCGACAGAAACTCGTCTTGGATGTATCCGTACTCGCGCTTGATTGAACGGAAACGGCTCCGGCAATGTAGAAGATGATGCTCGCGCTTTCCCCTCAGGGCATCTATGAGCTGACAAATACCGACAGAAATATTTCTGGGCGTAGTGGGTTCCGAGCCTAAGCCTCATGGCAGATAGAACGTCCATGATCTGTTGCAGTTTACCGGGCGGCTACCGCAGTTTTTGAACCGAATACTCTGCGGATCAACCGGGTATAAGCCCCATCTCTTGCCATCAGCTCCCGATGTGAGCCCCTGTCCACAATGCGCTCCTTGTCCACCATGACAACCTGATCTGCTTTCTCCAGAGTGGATAAACGATCTGCAATAACGAACGTGGTACGACCTTGCATCACGGTATCGAATGCTGCCTGCACAAGAGGCACAGAATCCGGCTCGAGCATTCCCAGCTTCTCGTTCAGGATCAATAGAGGTGCATTTTTCAGAAGCGCCCGCGCAACGGCGATGCGCACCCGCTGACTCACGGGGAGTTCTACGCCGCCATCCCCGACCATAGTCTGCAACCCATCCGGCAGCTTCCGGATGAACTCGGATGCATGAGCAGCGCGAGCTGCCCACGTAATCCGTGCTTCAGTGGCCCGCCCCATTGCACCATATGCAATATTCGCCGCGACAGTGTCATTGAACAGCGTCGTGTGCGGAGATACTAATGCAATGTTGGCCCGCAAGCTCGCCAGCGTGATGCTCCTGAGATCATGTCCGTCCAGGAGAATTCTCCCGGATGTGGGAGTAAGGAAACGCGGCACCATATACGTAAGTACATCCATGGTTTCCGCGCAGCCAACCACCGCCACCGTCTCGCCCGGCTGAATGATCAAGGTAACATCATGCAATCCGGAATTTAGTCCACGTCTCAGTACTGCTGCAGGATCGGAATTCCCCAGGGAGCGAACCTTTAACGAGGTGCCTGGATTACGCTCTGTACGTTCGCCGTAGCCGACTTCCTCGAATTGCAGCTCTCCACGCACCCGCTGAATCACGACGGTTCCTGTCTCCGATTCCACTTCCCCGTCAAGTAACGAGAACAGGCTTCCAGCCGCGAGCAGCCCGCGCTGGAAGGTTCCTCCCACTTCAGCTATTCGCCTCCCCGGAACAATCAGCAGCAGAATGGCCGTAATAAGAGAAGCAAAGCTTCCTGTCGTGAGTTCACTGGCGACTGCTTCATTTGCGGCAAAATAAAGGGTGAGGACTATAGCGGCAGCACCAATGGTTTGTATCAAGGGAACATAAAGAGAGGCAACAGCAGCCCGCTTCATGAAAAATCGGCGTGCCTCCTCCGCCTGTTCCCTCATGCGCTGGTTCTCATACTGCTCACCGCCATAGAGCTTGACCACCATGAAGTTCAGTGCAGCGCCCTTCAGAATCCGGGTGAGACCCTCTATCGCTCGCTCGCTTTCCCGTCCCATTTCCCGCAGCCGCTCTCCAAGCAATTGCGTGACCAGCAGAATCACCGATGACATCAACAAAATCAGCAGGGCAAGCGGCCAATTGAGATAAAACATCCAGCCAAGCAAGCCAATGACGGTGGATGTGTCTCTGATCATGACCGTCATCACGTTGACAAAAGCGCGCGCTACCTCCGGAGCATCCGATGTTATCCTGGAGACATGATCGACCGAAATGTGATTGCTGCCGGGGCAGGATTCGTAATACGAATGCGGCAATACGAGCAGCTTGTCGAATATCTCGCAGAGTAAATCCACTGCCAGTTTGCTGCCCGCCCAATGGAGTACGTAAGTCGCGAGGTGTCCGGCTACTGCGCGCACTGCAAACAAGCTGATGATTCCCAAAAGCACGAGTTGCAGCAACTCGGGGTTCCTGTTCGCGATAACTTCGTCCATGGTCGGCTGCATCAACGCCGCCAGCATGGGAACGGTCGCCGCTGTCGCGATCATGCACCCTGTTGCAAGGATGATCGCGTCCCAGTACGGCGCAACGTATCTCGTCAGGCGCAGGCATAACTGTCGGGCGCCGGTATTTTGTGTATTTTGCATGAGACGTACAGGCCGCATTGTGGGAGCAGATGCGGCAGGTTTGGCAAAAGCCGTATTATGGCACTCGCCTTGGCGGGGGATAAAGTGTGGAAAGCAACGGGAGTTCAGGCAATCTTTGTAAACCCCTCGCACGGCTCATTGCTGGCGAAATCAGAATGATCAGAACGCGCGCGATGCGCGTACAGGCCGACAATTTACATGGGAACGATGCCAGAAGGCTCGGGAAAGGCAGCCAAATGGCGACCGGAGCGTGGGCGCGTGACCTGGCGGAGCCGGAAGGGGGCACACTCAAATGCTCAGGGGCTCAGTCGAATTGATACTTTACCGTCAGCCAGACGTTGCGTTCCCGGGCAGGTAGCGCACTGAAGCTCGTACCCGCTGAATTGCGAATGGCATAGGAAAAATACTTTTCATCAAACAGGTTGTTCACCGCCATGCTCAACAGCAGTTTCCTCATCTGATGAGTCACCTTGAGATCTACCGTGACATAATCCGGCATACGACCCGTGGCGGTGTTGGCTTGATCGTTATCGAAAACCTGTTCACCTACATAATTCATGACTACTGCCGCACGGGTACTGGATCCCAACCGGTATGTACCACCCGCTGAGACCTTGTGGCGCGGCACCAGCGGAACGAGATTTCCGGATACATCCACACCGCCAAAGTCTCCCTTCCGAAAGCGTGCATCGATAAACGTATAGCTGCCGAATATATCGAGTGCGCCCGTTACCGTCCATGAACCTTCCAGCTCGAAACCTTGCCGTCGCGTGGGCGGCAGATTGACGTTGGCAAAAAACAGGAATGGGTCTATGTTTATGAAGCTGATTTCATTGTTGAGGTTGGTGCGGTAAAGCGAAGCGCGCGCACGTAGGGACTTCTGCTTGTAATCCAGTCCGAGCTCCCCAGTATGGGCAGTTTGCGGTTCGAGAATCTTCACTATGGAATCGAACATTGGACCGCCAAACTGGTTGTAGTTTTCGTCCACTGTCGCTATCCGGAAACTGCGCCCAAATCTGCCATAGGCCGAAAAAGCTTCCCCCAGAGGCTGGCGAAGACCTGCATCATAGGCATAAACCATACGGCTCTGCCGGCCGCTGGCGTAGACAGCGGGATTGAAACGGTCATTCGCCCGGTTGTCTACCCATTGCAGTCGCCCTCCAAGGCTGACAACGGTACCTTTAGGTAAAGTGGAGGCGTGTTGAAAATAAATGGCACGGTTTAGCTGGGTCGCCACTACATCCGTTCTCGGGATATCGGCGGATGCCGAACCTGGTACTGTTTCCGGTCCGGTAAACCGTCTCGATCGATAATCCCACCATTCGAAATTCACGCCCAGTACCAGTTCGTGCTCCATGCCGAAAGCCGCAAAGGGCAGCTTCATCCTCGGGTTGAACAGCCACTGGTCTGAGCGGGAATTGACGAATGTTTTGGCGTTGAAGCCGTCCAGATTGTAATCGTCGAATAATGCGGTACGGTGGTTGTCCCGAAATGAAAGGTCCGCGGCAAGATCACCGAATTCCGTCTCTTTCTCTCCTCTCAGTGTGACGTAGGCACCTTGGCGGGTGCTGAAATCGCGAGGAGTCGAGGTGCCTTTCCGGTCGGTTTGCAACTGTGCTTCAGTGCGATTGGCAGGGAGTTCCAGCTTCTGATCATCCAGTCCGAACTTCAGCAACGCCCTGCCGCTGCTGAACAGGTAACGCAGATCGCCCTGCAGATTCGATTGACGCAACGCGTTATTCACGCGGTAGTTATCTGTTCGCAACGCATTGGCCGTGAGCGCCAGCCCAACGTTGTTTCCTGCCGCGTTGAACGTTCCGTTGAATTCCGTGCCGCTGTAGCTGCCGAAGGAAACTCCCCCCGTACCCGATATGCGACCCGGCTTGGCAGCGCGTGTAACGATATTGATGACACCCCCGGTGGCTCCTGCTCCATAAACGACGCTACCGCTGCCGTGCAATACTTCGATGCGTTCGATAGTATCGAGAGGAATCGTCGACCAGCGGATACCGGTCAATTCATTTTCGTTCATGCGTTGACCATCCAGCAAAACCAGGGTGTTCTGGTCGCCGGTGATACCAAATCCGCGTATATCGATCTGTGGGTCGGGGCTGCCATCGACATTTCTCGTGTGTATGCCAGACAGTTGTTGCAGCAACTCCGGCAAAGTCGTAGCGGCGCTGTTTCTGATCTGTTCCGCATTGACGATGGAAACTCCGCTGGGCAGTTTGTCGATGGACTCGCTGAAGCGGGTTGCTGTGACAACGACATCAGGGAGCAATCTCTCCGCCGGATCGCTGGATACGGCAAGAGCCCCTGAAGGAACGGAAATAAACATCCATGGCAAGAGATGCCTGCGAAACAAACCCATGATAATTGCCCGGGAATATGCATCCCCGCCGTGAGAACAAGGAAACAGGAAAATATCGTGGGAGCTTCGAACGAAAGAAATATCGATCGGATACCGCCCCACGCGATATGTCCGTACGCATCCGAGGCCGGTATCCGGGCTCGCAGGATTTGACGTATCGCCTTCCCATGAATTGAAGAATTCACAGTGGCATTAGGAAACCTTGAGAAGCTTCCCTGATACGTCCACGCCTGCTTACCGTTGCGGGGGCAGCCCAGGCATCCGGAGACCTTCATCGATCTCTGACCTGGTTCCCGTTTAACCCGACCGCGGAAGCGATCAGGCACCTCAAACGAGGCGGCATTCTACCAGAACCGTAGAATAAATCATGCGAAATGATTGAAAACCCTTGCCGGAAGCTGAGCTGTCTCATATATTCCACACCTTTCCTGGAGCCATATTCGAAAGACCAGGTTAGTAGTTGACTGACTGAGGATTTCCAAACTATAGTGCCTTGATGGAACCCGAACTGGATACTCTGGAAGAAAAAATCACCCAATTCGTACGCTTGTGTCAGCAACTGCGCACGGAGAATATTCAGTTGCGCCAGCAACTGGCAGTTACTACGAGCCACAACCGGCTATTGGTGGAAAAAATAGGTGCGGCTGCCTCACAGCTCGAAGTTCTTTTGTCGCGCATTCCCGAGAGCAAAGAATGAATACAGGCACAGGCAAGCCCCTGGATGTCACTATCATGGGGCGTGAATTCAGGGTGAGCTGCTCGGATGAAGATCGCGAGGGGTTGCTGCAAGCGGTAGCCTATCTCAACAAGAAGATGCGCGAAATCAGGGACAGCGGCAAAGTACTCGGCTCTGAGCGCATCACTGTCATGGCAGCCCTGAATATCACCCATGAGTTGCTCAAGGCAAGAAGCAAGGAAGGCTTTGACACGGAAGAATTTAGGCGTAGAATCGATCACATGCAGGCAATGCTCGATGCTGCCATGCCGGAGCAGGACAAACTGTTTTAAATAGGAAATCAAACTTTGAAGCAACTGAACAGATGTCGCATTTGCGGGTTAAGCTGAATATCCGCGGAAGTGATAAGAGTTGTTCCCTGCGGTGTTTGTCAAGGTCTATATTCTTTGAACCAACTTTTTGAGAACCGGTTGCGAACCAAAGTGATGCTGTTGTGCGCGTCCCATGCGGAAGTGCCTGATGCATCCGGCGAGTGACCACCTTGAACCTTAAGGTTCAAGATAAACGACCTGACGGCATTTGCGGGGACTTTATTCAGGAAAGGCAAAAAAGCGGCAGTGCCGCTTTTTTTGTCGGCTTCTCCCAGAGTTGACCCCACTGACTCCCGGATTACGCTTCACTCATCTGCTCAATCCACGCGGAAATAACTTCATCGCTGCCGCGAGCTTGAGCACCTCCACCTCGGTAGCCTGCTATCCGGGTCAATCGTATACCCCCGTGCAGAACCGTTCATCTGCCCCATAGGCAAGTTCTTGCTGAATCCAATTGAAAAATTGTCGGAAAAAGAGAATTGAGGGATCAACTGGCTGGGTTGATCCGATGAACTCGATAGCATCGCACCTGAAACAAAGGGAAAATCAAACCCTGAAGAAGCAACAATATATCCCCATCAAGATACCGCAGATCGCAACCACGGAAAGGGAGGCGACGAAAGGGAGGGCGGATCTCTTTGCCAAATCCGATCTGACGTACTACCCTGAAGTTGAGGCAGACTGACTCAACTTGTGAAATTCCATGTTTACTTTCCTTTTTGGGAAACTGTCCGCATGAATCCATCCCCCCATGAACCCAGTTCAGCTCGATCCCGACGGTAATCGCCTGCCGATCAAGCTCGACACGACCTCCAACGGAGAATTCGCGCCGGTCCCGTTATCGCCTGCAAATCTTGCCGCGAATCGTCTCGCCCACGAAGCGGCTGATACAAACGCAAAACGCACAGGAGTTTCACGGCGGCATTTTCTCATTTCCGCTTGCGATGCCGCTTCCACCCTTCTTGCATTCAATGCCGCGAATGCGGCCGCAGGCAGGACAGGCGGATTTTTCGATCTGACAAAGGAAGCCGCGCTCGAACCTGCATTGGCCCAGGCGGAGATTGGCGATAAAGGCGAATTTATTTTTGACGTGCAAGGCCACTTTGTGAACCCGAAAGGCGCGTGGCTGCAAAAGCTTGTTCCCGGTGCAAAACCTTTGAGCCAAATGCCCAAGACCGAATGCGCCCTTGGATTGGAATCAGGTTCACATAGCTATTTACAGTGCCTCGGACCGGATGAGTTCATCAAGGACGTGTTCCTTGACTCGGATACGGATATGATGGTGCTCTCTTTCGTACCATCGCGGCCCGATGCGGAGCCGCTTACCATCCAGGAGGCGGATGCAGTGCGCAGGATCGTCGACAGAATGGAAGGAACACACCGCGTGCTGCTGCACGGACGTGTCAACCCCAATCAGCAAGGTGACCTGGAGCGGATGGATGAGTTGAAGGACCGCTGGGGCGTATCCGCCTGGAAGACTTACACGCAATTCGGGCCCGAAGGAAAAGGCTACTTTCTGTCGGATGAAACTGGAACGCGCTTTATCGAGAAGGCGCGCAGTCTCGGGGTGAAAGTAATCTGCGTGCACAAGGGCCTGCCCTTCGGCAGGCAATCCTACGAGCACAGCAAATGTACCGACATCGGCGTGGCAGCCAAAAGATTTCCTGATGTTGCATTTCTGGTCTACCACTCAGGCTTCGTAACAAGTGTCCCCGAGGGCCCCTTCCAGGGACAGGGCGCAGATGAGGGCGTTGATACCTTGATCCGCTCACTCATCGACAATGATGTTCCTCCCAACAGGAATGTTTACGCCGAACTCGGCAGTACCTGGCGATATCTGATGCGCAACCCTGAAGCCGCAGCGCACGTGTTGGGGAAGCTACTGAAGTATTGCGGGGAGGATAATGTCCTGTGGGGGACGGATTCTATCTGGTATGGCTCGCCGCAAGACCAGATCCAGGCGTTTCGCGCCTTTCAGATCGCCTCTGAATTACGCGCAAGGTACGACTACCCGGAAATTACTCCACAGCTCCGGGCGAAGATTTTTGGTCTCAATGCTGCCAGGGTTTATTCGATCAGCCTGGAGGAAGTAAAAAAATATACCGGGCGCGACCGCATTGCACACGAACGGCTTGCTTACCTCGAACACCCGCAGCCGCATTTCCTCACCTACGGACCAAAGACGCGGCGCGAGTTCCTCAATCTGCCCGGAGCCGGCCAGCCTTGATCGCCAGAGATTCTTTGAATCACACTGGATCAGTCCTTAATGCATTACTCATGAAGGGGGCGGAGTGGATTCACCCGGCAAACTCAAGTCGGTCCCTTCGTCGCAAATTCGTAATCCATAGTAGAAATGCATCTGAATGAAGTGAGTTAAAAGTTAAATAAAGGAGCCGCCATGAACCATCTCTTTTCCTTTGGAAGTAAAAAGCTTCAAGCAATTGTTTTTAACACCCTGCTTCTGGGCTCCATAAGTATGGTAAATGCCCAGTCGCAAAATATTAACGGTGAAAATACGCCAAAACCGGTAGTAACCGAAGAAAAGCTTTCGAATAAGAGTGATGCAACAAACGAAGCAAAAAAAAAGGAAAAGAAGAAATCAAAGCAAGAGCTGATGAAGACCGAGAATTATAAAGGTGGCCAGCCGCCTGAGGGCGGTCGGGTAGGTCAAGGCGGTTTTGTTGATCCCGACTGAATCTAGGTTAAGGACTCATTAATTGAGATAGAAGATGACGGCAGCAGCACACGTGCTCCCTTGTAATCGCTCATCTGCGCCTCGACAGGAGCATGGCCACAGGCTTCCCCTAGCGTGGCAGACCACATAAAGCTTCGAGTTCAGGCCGCCCTTCGTGCGACCGGGCGGGGAACATCCCCTCTTTTAGCAGGCTGGCTACCGTGGGTGGGCCCTAAGAGGCGTGGAATCGATTACCAGCGGTCGGACGTTTCCTCTTTACCAGGCAGTTCCGCAAAGATGCGGTTGAACACGCCCAGTCGGCTCCAGCGCACGAACGGTTATACAGTGTCTTGTGCGGCCCGTATTCCCTGGGCGCATCTTTCCATTGCAGGCCATTGCGGATCACGTAGATGATCCCGCAGATCATCAACCCGGGGAACCCGTGAGACAAGGGAAAATATGGCTTTATACGGTTGAACTGTGTTTCCGACAGGTAAAACAAATCCTTCATAAAAAAGAAAGAATCTCATAAAGTACCCGAAAAAATTAAGCGCTTATTGAGGCTTACTTCCATCAGGCATGATTAACCTTCCTCCTCAAGCTAATATCCGTGTTTTCCCAGCAAGAACTCACTTAAGATAGAAATGAGGACGAGTTTACGTGGATTTTTACAGTTGATAACCTATTTTATCATGAGTAAAATGCTCCCATGAGGGGCGACGGGCGCCGAACTCAACACAGAAGATGGGGGGCAGTCATGAGCAATCGCTTCCTGAGGTGGGCCAAGACATGGATCGAGGAAAACATCCCTCCCGGCGCCAATTCCGACATAGAGAGTTATGAAGTAAAGGCAAAGCGGCTGTCGGAGAAACTGTTCGCCGAGGCAGCTGCGGCCAACTTCACAAACTTCGAGACCGAGGAGGAGCGGGAGCGCGTTACACCCCTAGTACTGGCCGCGGTCTCGGACAGCAGAGACTTTGACATCGATGCCTATCATCTCAAGTCGCAACTTGCGCAGGAGAATGAGGATGGCGACTGAGCCACGCATGGTTGATCTTCAGGGCATCACGTTGTTTGCTTGTCAGCTGCTCGTGACATATCCATAATCAAAAGAGGGCTGTCATTTGTTCTCCCGGATCTTCCTGGAGACAAGCCGGTAGTTTTTCGCATCCGTAAAGCATAGGGGCTAGAGCGTGTTCACAGTAGCCAGATGTAGGCGCAAGCCAGATGCAAGAAAGCATTGAAGCGGTTGGCGAGTTTGTCGTAGCGGGTCGCGAGGCGACGAAATTGTTTGAGCCGATTGAAGAATCGCTCCACCAGGTTACGCGCTTTGTACCGCTCCCGATCGAACTCGCGCGAGGCGCATCGGTTGCTCCGAGACGGGATGACGGCCTCAGCCCCCGTCTCGGTGATCACTGCGACGAACACGTGGCTGTCGTATCCCTTGTCGGCGACAACTGCATCAGTCTTGATGGAATTGATCAGTGCGGGCCCTTGTGTAATGTCGGCTACTTGGCCACCGGTGAGGATCAGGCGCAATGGATTGCCCAAGGCATCCACGCATGCATGGATCTTGGTAGTCAGCCCACCACGCGAGCGGCCGATCGCCTGATCGCTACCGTTTTTTTTGACGCGCCAGCCGAGTGCTGGTGCGCACGCACGACGGTTGAGTCGATGAATAGCTCTTCCAGATCGGCCTCGCCCTGGAGCGCTTCGGCAACACGCGACCACACGCCGTTGGCTTCCCAGCGCGCGAAGCGCACATACACCGAATGCCAGTTCCCAAACTTCGGCGGCAGGTCGCGCCAGGGGTTTCCAACCCGCGCCGTGTATAGCACCGCCTCAACGAACAACCGGTTATCCGCCGCTCGCCCTCCCTTGTCGGTTGGCTTGCCCGGCAATAGTCCCGAAATACGAGCCCACTGCGCATCGCTCAACATGTCCCGATCCATGACCCACATCCAAATTCCGGATGTAAACACAAATCAACTACTGTGAACAGGCCCTAGTCAGCTGTATTCATAAATATAGATGAGTTCGAGAAATGCCCTAAGAAAACCCCACTGAGCATTTCCTTCCTTCTCGCTCAGCTCGGGATTGTCAATCACATCTGATTCTATTCGTGAATCATGAAATTAATGAGTCCTGAGCCTAGTTTCTGAGTGTAATCAAATCAGGTATGCTAATTGAGCCGGAGATAACGGAAGGGGGTCAGGGGTTACTTTATGCGGATTTACTTTTGCGGCGAAAAACAAGAAGATTGGCTGTCAAGGTTTGTACGACGTCACCATTCTGGTTTTTGGTTTCAGTGCGGACCGTGACAATGCCGCGATCATCATGCGACCGTGAAGGTTTGACGGCGCTGACTTCCCCTTCGATGTGAATGGCATCATTGGCACGCACCGGATTGGGCCAAGCCGCTTCGCCACCAAGTCCGATCGTGCCATCCCCTATAGGGAAGGCTTCAAGCAGCAACCGCATCGTCATGGCTGCCGTGTGCCAGCCACTGGCGATCAGGCCGCCAAATAAAGTTTGACTAGCCAGGGCGGCGTCAATATGAAAGGGTTGGGGATCGAATTGCCTGGCAAAAGCAATGATTTCTTGTTCCTGCACGACACGTGGATCTCCAGCGAAGCGCAACCCTACTTTCATATCGTCCAGATAACGGGCAGGTGGTGCATCCCGGGGAAGGGGCATTGCTGTCGCCTCATTTTCTAGCTTATTCAATACTATTCTCCACTCAGCAACAATTTAGGGGCGACCTCGACGATGCTGGCAGCCGTGAATATTTCCTCACGGCTCATGCTTGCCACAGTATGACTCCAGCTTTCCATCCAACGGGATCGCGTAAAGTCGACGGACAAATGGTCATTATCGATCAGCCAGACCAGTCTTCGGATGACATCTTGAACTCGGGACGTCCCACCGGGAATATCAAAATAATGCAGCACGAGCTTCCCGCGAATCGCGCAGAAGTCGATTTCCTTGAATGTGCGAAGCGCAAGGATCGTATAGTCGATTAGCGATTGCCAATAGATGTCGTCGTATCTTTTCCAGGATGGAATACGAAAGCGGTTATAGGCCGAATTGCATTTTCCCCTCTGCGGCAGGTCGCGCTCGAGCAAGACCTGTACAGGCAGGAGTTGGTCTTCCGAGATTTGCGACAGAATGCCATATAAGCGTTCCCGCTGCTGGACCCTTACAATTTTTTCGATTTGCTCAAGCAAATGGCCTTGCCCTGGTTCGTGGCTCACCGTTTCCAGAATATCCTGGAAGGTCAAATAAGACCGGCGAGGGTCTGTCTGCGCCGCTGAATCAGAATGTGTGTTCATGTGCACCTCCCCAATGGTTCGCTGCGCTGTGGATAGATGGATATCTCTTATTGGAAATTTTAGTATCGTGGATTGCATTAAGCAGGGAATTTTGGCGCCCTGCCTGCCGCGATTACACCTAAATTGCAACCGAAGGCCAATTCCCGGTACTCTACATCAGCCAAGCCAGCCTAATTTCTTCTCCCTGTTTGCTGGTGGGCTCGGCTTGAATACAGCGTTCCGATTCCTGGCCCAATACCTGCACCCCTCTCCAAAGCTTTTCGCTCACTTTTTCCACGCAGCAGACCAACACACGCCAGCATTGCCAACCATTGGGCATCACCGACATCCTTCTTGCGCGTTTTTGACGTGCCACGCATCCCACTGGTGGATGCGGTTAAGCTTCACAATTTCAGTGCATTCAACTGGACATTTTCTCAACATTTACTATGCTTTAGTCCTATAGTCCACTCGAGTATTTAGCGCTGGAACCGCCAGATGCGGGAAATGCTCATCTCCAGAAGCGTTATCTCTCCCGTTCTTATCCTGGCGGGAATGCTCCTTACGCTATCAAGCGCCGAAGTCAAAGCGGTGCCCAGCTTTGCGCGCCAGACCGGCATGCCGTGCAGCACCTGCCATGTGCAGGCTTTTGGACCGCTCCTTACGTCTATCGGACGCAATTTCAAGCTATCCGGTTACACCGATGTGAACCCCGATAGAACCAAATTCATCCCGATCACTGGCATGATACGCGGCTCGTTTACCCATACCAATAACGGCCAGCTTGGCGGCGCGGCTGACCGCTTCGGCCCCAACAATAACGCAACTATCGACGAAGCCTCGATTTTTTATGCTGGCCGCATTACGTCCAAAATCGGCGCTTTCGCGCAGGGGACCTATGATGGCGTAAGCAATACGGGAGCGCTCGATAACACCGATATTCGTTTTGCCAATGGGGCCGACCTGGCCGGTAATCGCCTCGTTTATGGCATTTCTGTGAATAATAACCCTACCGTTCAGGATCTCTGGAACACCACTCCTGCCTGGGGTTTCCCTTGGGCGTCATCCCCACTTGCCCCCACCCCTGCTGCGGGACTATTCATTGAGTCTCTTGGCAGCCAAGTCGTCGGTGCAACGGTCTATACGATGTGGAATGATATGTTATACGTTGAGGGAGGGGGCTACACCAGCCTTCCGCGGAACATTCAGCAAGGGATTGGAACGTTTGACGCGGGACAAAACCGGATCGATGGCGGTGCGCCTTACGGGCGGGTGGCGCTACAAAACAACTGGCAAGGCCATTACGGTGCCATCGGCTCCTTCGGCATGAGAGCAAATGCCAATCCACAGCGGATTCAAGGTGCGAGTACCGACCAGTACACCGATTTCGGGTTTGACGCCACCTACCAATATCTGGCGAATCCCAGGCATATCCTTGAACTCAATGCCACTTACATCCGGGAGCACCGCGACCTGAATGCCAGCGTGGGATTGGGATTTGCAGAAAAAAGACATGGAAGCCTGGACGTGGTTCGCGTCAGAAGCGGATATACTTTCCTCCAGACTTATTCGCTCAATCTAGCGTATGCCCAGACCTCGGGCACACGGGATAATGTCATATACTCTCCCGATCCTATTGATGGCAGTTTATCAGGCAAGCCAAATAGTCAGGCATTTACGGTTGAGGTGAGCTATATCCCATTCGGCAAGAGTACTTCCGTCCTGTCTACGTTTGCGAATCTCAAACTTACGGCGCAGTACATTCATTACTTCCAGTTCAACGGAGGTTTTCGCAATTATGACGGCTTCTCCCGCAATGCGCCTGGTAACGATACGGTATATCTGAACGGCTGGATGGCGTTCTAAGGGGATTCCTGGATAAATCCCTTGCGGAGCGGCAAGGGACTCGCATTTAACATCATCCCTACCGCAATAGGATGACCGAACCAACTGCCTGATGGGGCATCAATCTGGTCAGATAGAAAATCAAACTGAGTGGCCTCACCGGTGAAAATTGCGCGACCTCCTCCCGCTGCCTTCCACCCCATAGTTTCTTTCATTATCAGGGGTGGTACGAGTCCCAATGACAGTCAGTTCCCCACAGCAGCGAGCTGCCTTCATAGATCATCTTTGACTTGTGCTATCCTTGGAGCATCCATCGGAGCATCAAGGTATTATCCGCCGTCAGTTCCACCGACGTCCCCAGCTTCTTCCCCTCCCTGTTCAGGATATTCTTCAGCCAGGAAGCATCGACATCAGATGCCCGATTCAATTTGAAATGCCTGACCTGCATGAGCACCATCGACAGGCTGACGAGTTTGCCGGTCTGCGGCTCCGCGCTCACGAAATACATCAACGTCAGGTCACCCCGATAAGTCTCGTGCCCTGAGATGCCTTCATAATCATTCAGGAAGTCGCCGCATCCATAAAGAATGAGCTTTCCCCTGTAAACCTCGATGCCCTTCACATGATGCGATGAATGGCCGTGGATGACGTCAACACCCGCTTCATCGATCAGGCCGTGTGCAAAATCCTGTTGCTCGACTGGAATTGCATAACCCCAGTTATTACCCCAATGGATTGAAGCAACCACAATGTCACCGGGCAGGCGGACCTGCTTTATTCTGTCGCGAATTTCCCGAACCGTTTTTGCTGAAAAATCCGGCAACAGATTCACGCCTGCCCGGTCTGTTCGAGCCGCCCAGTTCCAGGGTATGCCGCTTGTTTCCGATCCGAGCGAGAAAACCAGTACACGTCCCTTTCCGGGAACTGTCATCTCCGCGGGTTGCCGCGCCTCTTGAACGTTTAAGCCGGCGCCAGCTATTTTTATGTCGGCTCGTTTGAGCGTTTTCAACGTCTCGGCGAGACCTTCATACCCCCAGTCCAGAACATGGTTGTTCGCCAGCACGCAGCAATCGATCTTCGCGGCAGTGATACAGGGGATATTATCCGGATTCATGCGGTAGTTCACTGCCTTGTCCTGCACTTCGTCACTACGGGTAAGCGCGGTTTCGAGGTTAATGACGCGAACATCGGGCTTTCTACGCTCCAGTTCGGCAAGCGCATCTCCCCAGATATAGGAAAAAGGGACTGGGTGCGGAATCGGCCCGTTTGCCTCTTCGGCAAGCTCAACATAGCCTGTTGCGCTTTTCATGTACCCCTCAAAAAGAATGGGATTGCCGGGGTGAGGCAAGACCTGGTCTATGCCTCTGCCCGTCATGACATCGCCACAGAGAAATAACTTGATCGAAGTATGTCCGCCCGGCGATCGAGGACCAGGAGCGGTCTGATCCCCATTCTTTACAGAAATCTGGACACCGTCCCGCACGGCTTGGGCGTAGAGCGGACCTACCGTCATGGCGAATCCCGCCGAAAGTGTAGAGACGATAAATTGACGTCGTTCCAGTTGATGTCCAGCGTTTTCAGTATGCTTCACGACAGCACCCCGTTTGGACTGCAAGCTCTGCCACGGGTGGGGCCGGAATACGTTTGCTAATGCCATTTTCCGCCCACCTTGCCATCAGAAGTTCAACAAACCGGTAGCATGAGCTCGGTCACTTACTCCAGTTACTCGGTTCCCCTCGGTGTCCCTAGTGCGCGCTGAGTAGCGAGCGTGTTCACACGCACGCCTGATCTGCGGTAATAAATCCGAAAATACACTTGCCAAATCAGCATAGACATATACTACTAACACTACTAACCTTCATTATGAATGCGCCTTCCGTCCTGGCAGAGAATATGCGGATTTCCACCCGATACGAAACGCATTTCAGGAACATGCGGTCATTCCCTGGTACAGGTTGCAAGAACATCTCTTCGGATTAAATAGATACCATGAAATTCCACTCCGTCGAATTGCATGTCACTGTTCTCATTCTCCTGATGGTACTTGGCGGGTGTGCCCCGTTTGTACAGTATCGGACGGAGTATGATTTATGCGTTAACCCGACCTCGGAATTATCTCGGGAGTGCGAAAACCACGCCATCCTGGAATTTCCCGCAGCAGATGGAGCGCGCTATCTCTTGAATTTTATTGAATTCGATGACCAGGGCCAGCTTTGGGATCGCAGGCAAATGTGGTCCGTTATCGATAAGCTTTCGGCTGAAGCCGCCAGCAAAGATTTGTTAATAACGGTATTCGTTCATGGCTGGAAGCATAATGCGAAGCATACCGACAAAAATATCCAGACTTTTCGTAACGTTCTTGCCGGGTTGAGTGAGAACGAACTTCTTATCAGCAAAAAAACGGGGCGCCCGGCACGACAGGTAGCCGGTATTTATCTAGGCTGGCGTGGTGAGTCCATTACCATGCCCGTGGTTGAGGACCTGACCTTCTGGGACCGGAAAAATACCGCTCAGAAAGTCAGCCGGGGCGGCGTTACTGAGGTATTGAACCGCCTCGAACTACTCAAGCGCGTTAAGGAAAATGTTTCGGAGGGTAACAGCAATACTCGTCTGGTAATTGTCGGACACAGCTTCGGGGGAGCTATCGTACATGCCTCATTGGTTCAAATACTCGAAAATCGGTTCGTTCGCACAATGGGGCCGGTGGGCGTGCAGAGCGACGTGGAAGGGTTTGGGAATCTGGTTGTACTCATAAACCCCGCCTTCGAAGCCTTACAATTTTCATCGCTCAGTGATATGTCCACGGAGCGTGGCACTTACTTCAAGTCCCAATTGCCTGTCATGGCCATACTAACATCGGAGGCCGATAAGGCCCTTCGCAACTCGTTTCCCATTGGCCGCCATCTATCTACCTTTTTTGAGAAAGATCGCGACATCAGGCGAACGAATGCCGTAACCGGACAGGAAGAAATCATCGACGAGGGCGAGGCAAACGTAACCGCTGTTGGCCTCTTCCAGCCGTATGAGACTCACAGACTCTATCCGTCCCATGCTCTGCCAAAGGGAGTTGCGGGTCAATCGAGCAGTAGTGAGAGTGTCAGTTCCGGCCTGGCTGCAAAGTCCGCATGGGAAGACGACAAACCTGGCAGCAAGATCCCTATTGCGAACCTTACACTGGAAAGGAGCAATATATCCGCCCCACGCAATCCCTACCTCGTTACGAGAGTCGATAAAAACCTGATTACGGATCATACTCATATCGATGACGGCCGCATTATCGAATTTATCAAGCAACTCATTCTCATCTCGACCACGAGCCCCTGAATAAAGTATGGTACGTGAGCTCGCATGTCGTTTGAGGGGGAACCTGTTTTGGTGTTTATGTCTATTCCTGAACCTATCGCTGGACGTCGCCAAGAGACTTCCCGGAGATAATAAAGAACACCACTGCAACACCGGCAAGCGATATTCATGGATCTGCCCTTAACTTATAGCGGGTAATGAGCGACCGATAGGTAACCCCATCGGGCAACCTCATTTTCACGTTTTGAATCAGGAAGAAGGCATCCAATCAGGCAAGGTCAAGCCGATGTATAAATCCCCACGCTGATCGGAAGGTGCGTTCCTGTCCAGAACATCCCAAAGTGTTCCCGTGCTCTGGATTGCCGCCCAGCCCGGAACAGAAAAGGTTTCTTCGTTATAAACGTACTGTGACAGCAAGGGATTGGTCAAAGCCTGGGAAAAAGCATCCACTGCCACCATCCTGAGCATGAGTGACGGCAGGGGGGAATCTTCCACCAGATCCTCGGCAAACAGACCGACGTAAAAATCGATGTCCTCCACGCGCCGGTACGTCTTTCTCAGAAAATCGACCACTCGCGGGTCCGTGGAGATATCTGCAAAATCCTGGGGACGCTCCAGGGAAACATAATGACGGTAATCCGTATAGGGTGCCAGTTCTGCCAGACGGCCCTGCTCTATTGCCCGTGTTTCGATTTCCCATAGGAACTCCGCCGTGTTGAAGGGGCCGAGACGACCGGCACGCTGGCTGCTCATGTCGGCAAAGGCGCGTCGCAACCCTCCGTCCAGCAGCAGCTTGTTATTCATGGAGGTTTCTCCCAGGAGATACAAGTGTCCGTTCCAGGTGATGGCATCCGGAACGAGTGAATGCCAGCGATACAGCAAACTGAATTCGGTCGTGATCCAGTTCGGTTTGTTCCACGGGGCATTCCAGGCCACTGAAGGGTCAGCCCGATAGGGCACCAATGGAGAGATATGGCTGATGTACTCCTCCACGATAATCTTGATGAATATCACGATGACGTTATTCCTGGCGGTCTGGAAGACGCGCTCGTCATCCCACTGGGGATGCATCCGTTCTATTTCGCCTGCAAGCCGGTTATGCTCCCGCAGAAACAAGGTATTCAGCATCGCCACCTGAGGAACGGCATTTGTTCGGTCCCCTCCAAAGGCAAAAATATGAGCCTGCAACTCTTCCCGGCGCTCGGGCACTCTATCCAACGCCCTCTCCAATCCAAGGGGCTCGTCGAGAACGGCAAATTCCTGCTTCGGTTTCCCGTTATCGAAAAGGAAAGGCGAGAATTCCTCCCTGGCGATAAACTGCGACTTCAATCGCCCCCGTTCTCCCTTGGTTTCGCTTTTGAGACGAAGGGCGGCGGTCTGCTCCGGCAGCCTTCCGTAAAGCGGACACATGTCTATCTGATGATTGGATGTATTTTGCAGTCGAACTGTCTCGGGTTCTCCTGCCTGCGGCATGCGCGTGCGGATAAAACCGTCGGTCAGATATTGGGCAACCGCGGGAAAAAGCAGGGTCGATTTGTCGGATAATCGCTGCTTTCCGTCCTGCTGCCTGAAAAGCCCGAGTAGTTCGCTGGAAGACGGAAGCTGTGCCGGCTGCTTCTTCGGCGGCAAATGGCGTGCGCTCCAGTGCTGATCTGTAAGTGAGGTCCAAGAGGTATAGGGGTGAACGGTGCTCCACGGATGCGGCCGGTGGCGGCACACATTTACTACCCGATTGATTGCAAATTCGTTTAATTTCCTGCCCAACCACGGCCAGCTTTCGCCTATCCGCCACAGGAACTTCAGAAGACGAGTCATTAACTTATTGTTTATCATTGATCCTCCGTCTTGCTGTACTATTGATTGTTTATGTGAGAGCCTTCCATCCAGGGAAATTTTGCCTGGGGAATCTTGCTGATACAAAGCTCATAGAGCTCATAGTTCATTCAGTTTCACAAGTACTGAATTCTGACCTAAGTATAGTTAATGATGGAAATGCGTTACTGGCTGATGAAATCGGAACCTTCCGACGTAAGTATTGACGACCTCGCCTCGATGCCCGATCAAACAGTGGCGTGGTATGGGGTGCGCAATTATCAGGCGCGAAATTTCATGCGTGACCAGATGCGCGTCGGCGATAGGGTTTTTTTCTATCATTCTACCTGTGAGGAGCCGGGAATAGCCGGGATTGCGGAAGTGAGCAAGCTGGCCTACCCGGATGCCACCCAGTTTGAGCCGGAAAACAAATATTTCGATCCGAAAGCCACTCCGGAAAATCCGCGCTGGTTCAATGTAGATGTGCGCCTGATCAAGAAAACCCGCTTGGTCGGCATCAAGGAGTTACGCGGTTACCCCGAGCTTGCGAACATGCGTATTCTGCAAAAAGGCAACCGGCTGTCTATTACGCCGATCGATCCGGCAGAGTGGGATTTCATCATGGGAATTCTGTAATGGCAGACTCAGGGGAAGATTTCCAGGTTGGGTAATCGTTGTACAGCTTCGAATCCCGGTATCTGCGGCGGTATGGCCTAACGTGGAGTGGTGGCCGGCATACCTGATATTGGGCACCGTGGTTGGCTTCTTTGCCGGCCTGCTGGGCATAGGGGGCGGGCTGGTCATCGTCCCCGTGCTTACCTTTATTTTTACTGCCCAAGACTTCCCTCCCGACCGTATCCTTCACCTCGCCCTTGGCACCACCATGGCAGCCATCATTTTCTCCTCCGCCGCCAGTCTGCGCACTCATCATGTTCACGGTGCAGTGAACTGGCAAGTCGTGAAATTCATTACGCCGGGAATCATCCTGGGGACGCTTGGAGGCGCAACGGTAGTGAGCATGCTATCCAGCCGCTTTCTCAGCATCGTTTTTGTCGTCTTCATTTATTACGCGGCGACGCAGATGTTGCTCAATATCCGTCCCAAACCGAGTCGCACGCTTCCGGGAAGGCTCGGCATGCTTGCCGCGGGGAGCGTCATCGGCGCGATTTCCAGCTTTGTTGCAATCGGAGGAGGCCTGCTGACGATCCCGTTTCTCTCGCTGTGCAACGTGAAGCTGCAACATGCCATCGGTACCGCTGCCGCGGTAGGTTTCCCCATCGCTGTGGCTGGAGGTATCGGCTATATGATCAATGGCATGGCGCAGCCCCAACCACTGCCGGAATACAGCCTGGGATATGTTTACCTGCCGGCACTGGGTTGGATCGTCCTGGGCAGCACGCTGACCGCACCCCTTGGTGCAAAAACGACGCACGTCATGCAAACGGCCACGCTCAGGAAAATTTTTGTAGTGCTGCTTTATCTGCTGGGGACGAGGATGTTGCTACGACTTTTCTAGTCTACCAGGCGGTGCAGGGCTTCCCGGTATTTTTCCGCTGTCTTGGCGAGCACCTCGGGCGGCAAGGCGGGAGCGGGTGCTTTCTTGTTCCAGTTCTGCGTCTCGAGCCAGTCACGCACGAATTGTTTGTCATAGCTCGGCGGGTTTTTTCCCGGCGCGTACTGGTCAGCAGGCCAGAAGCGCGATGAATCCGGCGTAAGCGCTTCATCGATGAGGTAGAGCCTGCCGGCCTGATCTTGGCCGAATTCGAACTTGGTATCGGCGATAATAATGCCTTTTGTGATCGCATAATCCGCCGCCTGGGTATACAAAGCCAGTGCTATATCCCGCACCTGCGCAGCCAGCCCCTCGCCCCCTTCATTCAACAGCTTTTCCGCCTCCGCAAACGGGATATTTTCATCATGCGCGCCCTGGGCAGCTTTGGTCGAGGGGGTAAAGAGGGCTCCACCCGGGATCCTGCCGGCTTCCTCCAATCCGGCAGGGAGTGGGATACCGCAAATCATGCCGGTTTTTTTGTAATCCTTCCAGCCGGAGCCCACGACATAACCGCGCACGATCGCCTCGATCGGAAGGGGCCTGAGCCGCTTTACTACAAATGCCCGCTCGGTCACCTGCCCGCGTTCGTCTTCCGTTACCACGGATTCGGGGGCGATGTGGGTAAGATGGTTGGGAACGATATGCTCAAGTTTTTCAAACCAGAAACTGGACAAGGCAGTCAGCAGCCTACCCTTGCCGGGTACGGGAGTAGGCAGGATCACGTCGAATGCGGAAAGCCGGTCTGTCTGGACGATCAAAAGCTTGTCTTCATCCACACCGTAGATATCCCGTACCTTTCCGCGATGCAGAAGCGGCAGACTCTGTATGCTCGTTTCAAACAGCGCGGGCTGGTCAGTTTCGACTTTCGTTCCGGGGAGACTCATGTGTTTCAAGAGTACTATGAGAGGGTTGCAGCGATTGCTTGATTTCCAGCGCCAGCCGCAACGCGGCGTCGGTCGTTTCTGCCAATACCGTGTAGTGCCCCATTTTCCGTCCGGGTCTGGCATCGCGCTTGCCGTATAAATGCAATTTGACGTCGGAATGCCGCAGCACCTGTTCCCACTCCGGCTCTCCCTTCTGCCAGAGATCGCCCAGCAGATTCACCATTACCGCCGCTCCATGCATGGAAGTACTGCCGAGGGGCATTCTGCAAAGTATGCGCACCTGCTGCTCGAATTGAGAGGTAACGCAGGCATTGATCGAGTAATGCCCGCTATTATGAGGACGAGGAGCGATCTCGTTCACCAGCAGGCGTCCCTCCGCGAGCACAAAAAACTCGACGCATAATACGCCGCGATAATCCAGCTTCTCGGCAATGCGAATCGCAATATCGCAGGCGTTTCGGGCAATTTCAGGCGATACTCTGGCGGGAACGATGCTGATGTCGAGGATACCGTTACAGTGCTGATTCTCGGATACGGGAAAAGTAACCACTTCGCCATCAAATCCCCTGGATACGATGACGGATACCTCGCGCTCCAGGGGCAGCAGTTTTTCCAGGACGCAGGATTCCCGGTTCAAACCTGCAAATGCGCTGTCAAGCTCTGATGCATTACTTACACGCACCTGGCCTTTGCCGTCATATCCAAACCGGCTTACCTTGAGAATTCCGGGGAAGAGGTCAGGAAAAAATTGCGGTTGCCTCTGGGGTAATGCCCCATCCGGATTGGTCGCATCCTGCGAAGTGCGCGCGTTCTGTATCACTGTATAAGGCGCGACCCCAAAGCCGTTGGCAGCGAGAAAATTCTTCTCCAGAATGCGATCTTGCGCGATGGCGACACTCTCGGCAGCGGGACTGACGATGCAGCGTTCAGCCAGTACTCTGAGTGCCTCGGCAGGTACGTTTTCGAATTCGGTGGTGACGCCTGCGCAGGTGGATGCGAGCTCATTCAATGCCTCGCGATCGAGGTAATCGGCGCGCAGGTGCCGCTCAGCGATGCTACCCGCCGGGCTCCGCTCCTCGGGATCAAGAACGGTCACGCTGTAACCCAGGCTTTGGGCCGCCATGGTGAACATCCTGCCGAGCTGGCCGCCGCCCAGCAACCCCAGCATCGCCCCAGGCCGCGTACTCATGAGAGGGGTAAAGTCATGGAAGCCACCGTCGCCATCTGGGTTTCCCGAAACTCGGCAAGCTGCCTGGCCAGGCCCGCATCTTCCATCGCCAGCAGCGCAACGGCAAACAACCCCGCGTTAGCCGCGCCCGCCTCGCCTATGGCGAAGGTGGCAACCGGTATCCCCCTCGGCATTTGTACTATGGACAAAAGCGAATCCAGCCCTTGAAGCTGCCGGGAAGTAACCGGCACGCCCAGCACGGGCAGGAGCGTTTTCGCGGCGACCATTCCCGGAAGATGCGCTGCCCCGCCTGCACCGGCAATGATGCATTTCAGCCCCCGCCCGCCGGCAGTTTCCGCATATTCGAACATGCGATCAGGGGTTCGATGAGCGGAAACCACCTCCGCTTCGTAAGGCACATGGAATTTCTTCAATACTTCCACAGCATGCTTCATGACCTCCCAATCGCTGCTGCTGCCCATGATGACACCCACTTGGGGCTTGTTGATTTGGCCTTCCATATCAATCGCGAATTTTTTGTTCTCTTTCCTTGGAAGCCGCCTCTGTCAGTTCCTCCAGATCTTCCACGTAAGGATAGCGCACGTGCCCGTAACGGATGACGAGCACCCCGAGCGCAATCAGCACGATAGCGGCAGAAACGCCCAGCAGGCGGATGTTGTCCATCTCCTTGACGTCCACGGTTATATAACGCGCCAATGCCACCAGGGCGATATAGAGGGGAAACCTTACCGGCAGCTTGCCCGATTCAAAATAAAGCCCGACCATCGTCAGGATTTCGAGGTAGAGAAACATGAGCAGCAGGTCTGCAAGGTTCACTCTGCCGTTGTGAATCATCAGCATGGTTTCCTGATACCCCGCAAATATGGTGGCGAGTGCAATCACGACGAGACCCACACCTTCAAAAAATTGAAGCAGGCGCCGTGAATAGTTGATTGTGCGGGCTTGCAGCATTTGTTCTTCTTGTCAGGATGGCCTGGATGCCTGGGTAACCTGGGTAAGTCACTAGTTACTTACTATACTACCTGTTCCAGGTGACAATTCCAATTTGGGATGATGCAAACCGGGGATGAGCGTCCGCAGAATTGGCCGTAATTCTTTTAGACCGCTTCCTCACGGCCTTCACCCCTTAAGCTTCAGCATCAGGTCCATATCCACCCAGCCGCTGCCGTTTATGCCGTTTGCCACTCCTGCCTCTCCTTCCAGCACGCTGAAGGGCTTCGTCGGCTCCCCCAGGTCGGACAAGACAAGCTTCGCCCCCGTGAAATCCTGAAACCGGGTATATCCATTTACCGTAACCACTGTGTCCAGCCCCGCGGCAAGCGATGCTCTGAGCCCGTTTTCCGAGTCTTCAACGGCAATGCACTGTTTTGCCGGCAATTTCAGTTGATCCAGGACCCAGTGATAGATGTCGGGTGCCGGTTTTTTTCCGGGAACGATGTCTCCTGCCCCGATAACGTCGAACCAGCCGGGAGAATCTTCCCCCAGGGTGGATTTCAAAAGCGCGGTCACGTTCTCCGGGGTGGTGGTGGTTGCAATCGCGATTTTTATGTTTCTGTCACGCAGATGCCGGATCAGGCGAGCTACGCCCGGTCTTAGCGGAATACCGCCACTTTCCAGCATGCCGACATAATGCCTGGTTTTTATCTTATGCAGGCGCGCGATCCATTCGCCCAGTTCGCTTCTGTTCAATTCCTCGGGAACATGATGTTCCATGAAATGAAGGATGCGCTCTTTGCCCCCTGTGATTTCCAGCAACCTGCCGTAAAGATCGACATCCCACTCCCAATCGAGGCCGAGTTCCTGAAATGCGGCATTAAAAGCGGGGCGATGACCATCACGCTCCGTGTCAGCCAGCGTACCATCCACATCAAACAGTACTGCGCGAACTTTGCTATCCATAAAATCGTTATTTATCCAGTTTGCCCATAAATTGTTTCATTCTCATCCTCCCGCGTCAGGGACGAACTGCTTTGCTCGCCCCTTAGCACTGCATTCGCGCCGGGGTGTGTCCTGCTGCTCGCCCGCCGCAGGCGGTCCGCGATTGCCACCCAGGCGGCCGTCTCAGGCGGCTTCTCCACCAACAACCGATCGAAATGTCCCCGATCGAACCGGCGCAAGGTAGCATACAACTGACGCGCATATTCCTCGGGTTCTTCAGGCATCGCGGAAAATACGACCGGTTCATTTTCCGGATGATGCCTGGGTAGAGAATGCTCTCGCCGCCGCCAACCCATGACTGCTACCCGCATACCTTTTGCTTCCAGCTCCAAAGCGCGCGCCCATAAGGGATCCGCCGGCAGGAGCTCGAGCGGCGTTGAGGGGGCATAATGCGAAGGGAGGGCGCCCGGCACGCGTACAGAACGTTCTGCCTCTTGGGAAAGCATCACATTTCCATCCAACACTTCCGCCAGCGCTGCCAACTGGATGCCACCTGGCCGCAATATAACCGCAGTTTGGCCTTCAAAACCCACAATGGTGCTTTCCAGACCCACCTGGCACGGCCCGCCATCCAGAACCATGTCCAGCTCGTCGCCAAACTCCTCACGCACATGTGCTGCCGTTGTCGGGCTGACATGACCGAAACGATTGGCCGACGGGGCGGCAAGCGCTCTGTCCGGCCCCAGTTCCCTCAGCAAGGCAAGCGCTACGGGATGATCAGGAACGCGCAATCCCACTGTATCCTGACCGCCGGTCACCTTTTCCGGCACATGACGACTACGTGGCAGTATCAGGGTCAAAGGGCCCGGCCAGAAGCACTCAGCCAGCCGCCATGCCTGCTGCGGCACCTCCCGCGCCCAATGCGATAACCGGGAGGCATCGGCAAAATGGACAATGAGAGGATGATCCAGGGGACGCTTCTTGATTTCAAATATGCGCGCGACTGCAGAAGGGCTGGAAACCTCAGCCCCGAGGCCATAAACGGTTTCTGTCGGGAAAGCGACAACGCCTCCTTTTTTCAGGAGGGCAGCGGCCGCGTCGATCTCGCTGTGCAATGCAGGAGGCATTATCTGAGGATCATCTGCGCCGAGAGGACTGCGTGATCGGAGATCTTGGACCAGGGGTGCCCCTGGTGCACTTGCGCCTTCTCGATATGAAAACCCCGCACATAAATGCGGTCGAGCCGGAACAACGGCAACGTGGAGGGATAGGTGCGCGCCGGCCTTCCTTCGGTCAATTCGAAGACTTCCGCCAGGGCAAGCCGCTGGACCAGGATACGACTGGCCACTTCGCGCCAATCGTTGAAATCCCCGGCGATAACCAGCGGCGCGTCTTGGGGTACGAGTTCCTCGATATGCTTTTCCAGTAACTGTAACTGGCGGGAACGGCCTCTTTTGAACAGGCCCAGGTGCACGCAGATGCAGTGAAGATTTTCCCGCCATTGCGGGATGCCTATTTCACAGTGAAGCAAGCCGCGGCTTTCGAAGCGATGCGCCGAAACATCCACGTTGTCCCATCGCAGAATGGGATAGCGGCTCAGGATTGCGTTGCCGTGGTGACCCTCATCGTAAACCGCGTTTTTTCCGTAGGCAAAATCCGTCCAGATCGAATCAGCCAGGAATTCGTACTGGGGACTCTCCGGCCAATTCTCGAAACGCGCTCCGTGCCCCTTGTGCTCGCCGACCACTTCCTGCAGAAAAATGATATCGGCGTTGAGCGCGCGCAAGCTGTCGCGCAGCTGATGCACCATGACACGCCGATTGAAATGAGAAAACCCTTTGTGAATGTTATAGGTAGCGATATGCAGCTTATTGAGCATATGACGAACGGGACGGGGCGCAATTGTATTTTTTCATTATCGCGAAACCTCAAGCATGCGCTCCAGGGCACGTTTCGCCAGAACTGCATCGGCTGCCGGCACTTTGATCTGATTTACCACCTTCCCCGCAACCAGGTTTTCCAGCGCCCAGGCCAGGTGCTGCGGATCGATGCGCGCCATGGTGGAACACATGCAGATCGTCGATGCCATGAACTGGACGATTTTTCCCTGGGCCTTGAATTCCTCGGCAATACGATTGACCAGGTTCAGCTCCGTTCCCACCAGCCAGCGTGTTCCAGGCTCCGCTTCCCGGATGGTCCTGATGATATAGTCGGTGGAGCCAACGTAATCCGAGTTTTTACATACCTCGAAACTGCACTCGGGATGCGAAATCACTTTCCCCTCGGGGTGCTGGTTGCGAAAACGAAGTATGTGCTGGGGCTGGAACATCTGGTGTACGGAGCAATGCCCCTTCCACAAGAGGATTTTCGCATTCCTGATCTGCTCGGGCGAAAGCCCACCCATGGGTTCATCGAAATCCCACACCGCCATCTGTTCGAGTGGAATATCCAGCTTGTGCCCGCTCCAGCGCCCCAAGTGCTGATCCGGAAAAAACAGTACTTTTTCCCTGCGGGAAAAGGACCACTGCAAAATTTTCATGGCATTGCTGGATGTGCAGACAATGCCGCCGTGTTCACCGCAGAAAGCTTTGAGATCAGCGGCAGAGTTGATGTAAGTTACCGGCGTGACCACTTCATCGGGATCGAGCACTTCCGAGAGCTCATGCCACGCGCGCTGCACCTTGAGAAGACTCGCCATATCCGCCATGGAGCAACCCGCGGAAAGATCGGGCAGAATGGTGATCTGCTCGGGCTTGGAAAGAATATCGGCCACTTCGGCCATGAAATGCACGCCGCAGAACACCAGGTAATCCGCATCGGTCCCTGAAGCAAGGCGCGAGAGCTGCAGTGAATCCCCGGTAAGATCGGCGTGTTTGTAAACATCCGGGCGCTGATAATGATGGGCGAGTATTACCGCGCGCCTTCCCAGCGCTGCTTTCGCCTGGACGATGCGCTGCTCGCAGTCATCGTCATTCAGGTTATCGAAACGTTCAAAGGCAATGGCTTCCGCTTGCATGGCCTACTCCGTTTTTCCTTTAAAAACCGCAGGTAATATAAGACAGAGGTAATAAGAAACTGCAGAGGTTCCAAACGTACTATTGGACCCGCATACCCGCCATCGGTTCGATCGGGCTTTCCCCGTTCCTCATTTTCGCGGGAATGCTTCCACTGCCTACCCCTACTGCCTTTTTCTGCTCTTTACTGCCCTTTATTACCGTTATTACCTTTACCGCCAAGTGTTGCCAATCTCCTGATCGCTTCGGCATTGCTTGGGGAAAATACTTTTTCCGCCGCCTCCTGCCAGGGGAGCCAGGTATGACGCAAATGTTCTCTTGCCGCAACGGAAACCGGGACCGGGTGCGGCACAAGCAGGCCAAAGACATGCTCGGTGTTATGGGTTACTTCGGGGGCGTAACGCCAGCGCCATTCCTCATAGATCTCATATTCGTTCACAATGTTCCAGTCGGTCAATGCGTAGCGGCGGGCATCCAGCCCGGTCTCCTCCGCCACTTCCCGCACCGCCGTTTGCACGAGTGTCTCGCCTTCGTCCTGGCTGCCCGTAACAGACTGCCAGTAGCCGGGATGGTCAGCCCGTTCAAGCAGCAGGACCTGCATGTCGGGCGTATGGATAATTACCAGAATGGAAACCGGAATCTTGTAGATTCTCACCACTGTGCACCAGGAGTAGGAACGGAATCAGAAAATCTTCGCTTTCGGAAAAACGATTTTCCCAATCTCCACGCTTCTGCGCTTCCACCCCGCGCCCTTGCTTCATATCCTCCAGGATTACGCGTGGCGAAGCTTGATGTGAAGTTCCCGCAACTGTTTCTCACCGACAGTACTCGGCGCATGCGTCAGCAGACATTGCGCACGCTGTGTTTTCGGAAAAGCAATGACCTCACGGATGGATTCGGCGCCTGCCATCATCGCAACGATCCGGTCGAGGCCGAACGCAATCCCGCCATGCGGAGGGGCCCCATATTGCAATGCTTCGAGCAAAAAGCCGAATTTTTCGTTTGCCTCGTCCGCTCCAATATTCAAGGCGCGAAATACCTTCGACTGTACTTCCTGGCGATGAATACGTACGGAACCGCCGCCAATCTCCGAGCCATTCAGCACCATATCGTAAGCCTTGGATAAGGCCTTTTCGGGATCGGTTTCAAGCAGGTCCTCGTGACCCTCGGCAGGCGAAGTAAAGGGATGGTGCAAGGCCTTCCAGCGGTTTTCCTCTTCGTCGCGCTCGAACATGGGGAAATCCACCACCCATAACGGCTTCCATCCCGATTCCGCCAGGCCGCGATCATGCCCCACCTTCGCGCGCAATGCACCGAGCGCCTCATTCACAACCTGTGCCTTGTCCGCGCCGAAGAAGATGAGATCCCCATCCTTCGCCCCCGTGCGCTCGAGAACGATCTGAATCACATTCTCAGGGAGGAATTTCAGTATGGGCGACTGGAGGCCGTCCATGCCTTTTTCCAGCGCATTGACCTTGATGTATGCGAGCCCCTTCGCCCCGTATATCGCGACAAAACCGGTGTAATCATCGATCTCTTTGCGCGACAATGCCCCACCTCCAGGCACGCGCAATGCCGCTACACGTCCCCCCGTTCTGAGCGCGGCTTCCCGGAACACCTTGAACTCCACCTCCTGCATCACATCGGTGAGTTCCGTCAGAACCAGCGACACACGCATGTCAGGCTTGTCCGAGCCATATTTCGACATCGCTTCGCCATGCGTCAGGCGTGGAAAGGGAGTGGGGAGATCGATATTCCTCACGCTTTTGAACACCGTGCAGATCATCCTTTCCATCATCTGCATGATTTGTGATTCATTCAGAAAGGATGTCTCGATATCGATCTGGGTGAATTCGGGCTGGCGGTCAGCCCGCAGATCCTCATCGCGAAAGCATTTGGTAATCTGATAATAGCGGTCGAATCCGGAAACCATCAGCAGCTGCTTGAACAGTTGCGGCGACTGCGGCAGCGCAAAAAAATGCCCGGTGTTGACGCGTGACGGCACTAGGTAATCGCGCGCGCCTTCGGGAGTCGATTTGGTGAGCATCGGCGTTTCCACGTCGATGAATCCATGCTGGTCGAGAAACAGCCGGACAGCCATCGCTACCTTGTAGCGCAACCGCAGGTTTTCCTGCATCTGCGGACGCCGCAGATCCAGATAGCGGTGTTCCAGCCGTGTGGCTTCGCTGAGGCTTTCGTCGTCCATCAGGAACGGAGGCGTCAGGGAAGCATTAAGGATATCGATCGAGCTCACCAACACCTCTATTTCCCCGCTGATGAGATTGGGGTTGACGGTTCCGGGCGGGCGATGCCGCACACGTCCGGTAATCCGGACCACAAACTCGTTCCGGATTTTTTCGGCGACCTGGAAAGCAGTGGGGTTATCGGGGTCGCACACCACCTGCACCAAGCCCTCACGATCCCGCAGGTCCACGAAAATAACTCCCCCATGGTCACGGCGCCGGTGCACCCAGCCGTACAGAATCACAGTCTGATCCAGATATTGGACGTCGATAAGGCCGCAGTAATTGGTGCGCATGGAGATCGGTAATCAGAAAAAAGGAATCAGGACTTGTCGCTCGATGCAGAACTGACGGAGTCCTGCGGATGCAGCAGCGCTGCCTGCGGCTCCACCGGTTTCTTGCCGTTGGGAGGTGTAACGACACCCATCGAGATTATATATTTCAATGCCGCATCCACGCTCATGTCGAGCTCGATTACATCGCTGCGCGGCATCATCAGAAAGAAGCCCGAGGTCGGATTGGGCGTGGTCGGCACGTAGACGCTCACATACTCTCCCGTGAGGTGATTGACAACGTCGCCACCTGGATATCCCGTCATGAAGGCGATAGTCCAGGAGCCTTCACGGGGATACTGCACCAGCAGTGCCTTGCGAAAGGCTTCTCCCTGGCTTGAAAACAGGGTATCGCTGACCTGCTTCACGCCGTAATAAATCGATTTCACGACAGGGATGCGCCATAACACGCCTTCCCAGAAAATCACCAGCCGCTGTCCGATGATGTTGGTGGTGAAAATGCCGGTAAGGAAAACAACCAGCAGCGTCAGCACCGTGCCCACGCCGGGAATATAGATGCCTACGAGGTTTTCGGGACGCATGCTCGATGGCAGCAGCAACAGGGACTGGTCCATGGTGCTGATCAGAAATTTCAACGCCCAGGCAGTAATACCCAGAGGTACCCATATGAGCAGCCCGGTGATGAAATAACGTTTCATGTCAGTAGTGAGGCTGATTCGTCACCCGTCAATCGGTGTGCAAGCAGGGCATGCGCTATCCCCGGCGGGAGCGCTCTCGCTCTTCGCCACGCACGCATCCGCATCAGCCTTGGGCTTGGACTGCCCGCCATTCTTGTTCTTGAAATCGGTGACGTACCAGCCGCTGCCCTTCAATTGAAAACCCGCAGCCGAAATAAGTTTGTTAAACGCATCGCTGCCACAGGCGGGACAAGCCGCCACCGGCGCATCGCTCACCTTTTGCAGATATTCTTTTTCGAAACCACAAGACCCACACCGGTATTCATAGATCGGCATGACAATCCTCCAACAAAGAAAGCTGAACGAAAAAAACGGGATTATACCTTAAGGAGTCCCCGAACAAGTTATTGCCCTGCCCTCCACCACTCGCCTCGCAACCTCTTTGCCACCTTCCAAGCTCAAGCGAGTCAAACGTAGGAGGCATATCCGGCTATGCCGATGGTGTGTGACCAGGAGAAATTCCTGTCGCCCGGTTATCCGGAGCGGCACCTTTACACCGACGACACTTCTTACCCATCCCACCTGCGTGAGGCGACCAACAAGCAACCAACTCTCGTATGACTACGGCCAATACCTTGGCAACCTGAGGGATGTCCTTTCCGGGATTCCCTGCCTCCTGTCAGGAACATAACATATGGGTAGTTGCGATAATTACAAGAGGATAATTTCAAGAGCGCGTGATGCGCGTAGCAGGAGCCGGCAGAACAGCAGGAAGCGGTAGCCACGCGGCTACGACCGATAAATTACGTTCTGCATCATTGTCAGCCGGAACCTGCTCTGCGATCGCCGCCACCTTCTTCCTCTTGTCATCCCTTCTCTCCCCTCCATGCCGTATTCCGGGCTTGCCGAAATATCAAGGGATCAGAAGAATCAAATGCGGCTCGTCACTCATCTCGCAGGCCACCGGCGCGATACGTGTCGACACCTTACGCAGCGCAAGCCGGCGGCCTCAGTTCACGCTGATCGTATAATCTTCCCGATTGTGGGAGCGAAAGGGGCTCTCCTGGCAAAACCGGATAAAGGCCATTTCTTCAGCCTCGGTCTTCGAATTGGCTTCAATTTCATAATCGGCAAGAAGGCCGCTGAAATTAGGACGATCATCAATAGACGGCTCAACAGGCGTGATGAGAACTTTATATATCATTTCATCCCCCTTTTTGGCTTTGACATTGTCGGGCATTTTTAATTCTAGGGTATATAGCCTGTTATTGCTGCTCATGGACAAGAAAGTGTCAGACCAGAAATTCAGATACAATGAATACCCGTATTTCATCCAGGGATAATACCCATGCCCACTTCAGTTCGCCTTACCCCCGAGATCGAGGAGCGGTTGAACTTCCTCGCCGCGCAGACGGGACGTTCCAAGGCCTTCTATCTTCGGGAAATTATCGAACGCGGGCTTGATGAGATGGAGGATTGCTTCCTCGCGGCTGACGTGCTCGAACGCGTGCGCAAAGGCAAGGAAAAAATTTACCCCCCCGCAGAAATAAAGAAAGACCTTGATCTGGAGGATTGAATACATCATTACGGCCAGAAATAGACTGCGAAAGCCGGAGAGGCAAACGCAGTCATTAACTACCTTGAAGAATGTGTTGACCTATGGATAACCGGGAAGTGCGGGAAAGAAGTTAACAGATTCATTGCGCGGATTGGGGTCTACTGAGAGGGGATTTGGAGTAGGAGGGGCCTTTGGGGTGCCATTGTTGGTGGTATTGCCGGAGGAATTGTAGGCGGCGCGCTAGGCAGCTTCCTAGGTTCAGGACCTATTAATTTCATGATTCACGAATAGGATCAAATGTGATTCACTTATGGCGGAGGTGCTGCCATGAGAGATTTGTTTTACCTGTCGGAAACACAGTTCAACCGTATAAAACCTTATTTTCCCTTGTCCCACGGAGTTCCCCGTGTTGATGATCTGCGGGTGATCAGCGGGATCATCTACGTCATTCGGAATGGCCTGCAATGGAAGGATGCCCCCAGGGAATACGGGCCGCACAAGACACTGTATAACCGTTTCGTGCGCTGGAGCCGACTGGGCGTGTTCAACCGCATCTTTGTGGAACTGACCGGTAAAGAGGAAACGCCCGAGAGGCTGATGATCGACGCCACGCATCTGAAGGCCCACCGCACGGCAGCCAGCCTGCTAAAAAAGGGGATGTTCCCCGCCGTATCGGTCGCACAAAGGGCGGCCTGAACTCGAAGCTTCATGTGGTCTGCGACGGTCAGGGCAAGCCTGTGGCCATGCTCCTGTCCGAAGGGCAGATGAGCGATTACAAGGGAGCACGTGTGCTGCTGCCGTCATTGCCCAAAGCCAAAACCCTGATTGCAGACCGCGGCTATGACGCTGCCTGGTTCCGGGCAGCGTTGCGTGCCAAAGGCATGACGCCCTGCATACCGACAAAAAGGAATCGCAAAATCCAGATCAAATACGACAAGACCCTCTACAGGCAAAGGCACAGGATCGAGAACATGTTCGCTCGGCTCAAGGACTGGCGCAGGATCGCCATGCGTTACGACCGCTGTGCCCATACCTTCTTCTCTGCCATCTGTATCGCCGCAACTGTCATCTTCTATCTCAATTAATGAGTCCTGAGCCTAGGTTCTGATGCCTACGCTCGCATCGTTGACTAACACCCCAGCGAGTGGCCCGCCTGTTCTTCTCGGTATTTCCTCCACCGTGAGAAAGCACTGGGCGTGTTGCTGCTGGCCATCTGAGCGCCGCAACTGTCGGTGACCCAAGTTTGGGTCATAACCCTCGTCCTGAGCCACTCTTCCTGAAAGCCGTTTCCCCAGAAGAGGAGCTTCTTCAGCCCTCATAAGTCCCAAGCTTACTGCAGTTTGGGGTGACATATATCCGTCCCTGCCACTTCCGCAACCGACAGTTCCCAAGGCTTTCACAGCCTGCAACCAAGTCGATGTTCGTGTGGCTTGTTGGATCAATAAAAGCTCTCGCCATTTCTTCCCTAAAGTCATAACCGCCGTCCTCAGTCTTCCTGAAAGCCAGTCCGCCAGAAAGAGGGACTTCCTCAACTCTCATAAGTCCCAAGCTTACTGCCGTTTGGGAGGACATATATCCGTCCGCTGTATAGAAAAAGACGGTGTGACGCAGGAGCGCAGCAAACCCCAATATGACTATACCCGTACCGAGTAATGCAACAACAGTGGAAACAATCGCTCGTGTCATTAGTAGGTTTTCCTTTGTTAAAGCGAGCTTGTAGCCAGCTGCCCGAGAAGGTTTCAAGCAGCAGGCGCCTGGCTGTCCATTGATACCAAGGATTCACTGGCGAGTTCGTGGGGCAATCCAGCTCAATGTAACGCTATCGAAGCAATATAATCGCGTTTTGCCGGTTGCGATGCCATCCTATGGTGAAAGGCAGCTTGGGTGGCTTTCTCTGCCGCCCGTTTGTATTTTTGCACTAGAATGGCGTGAGACTGGAAATCCTGCCCGTGCCTCCCGTAGGAAGGGCTTTTGTCCTCGTGATACTGGAGCCGTTTCTCGTGTTCCGCTGCTATTTCCAACAGTTTCCTGGCCCGGCTTTCATACCGCCTGGCAAGCTCGTCGTGGTCGATGGAAGTTCTGATGATTTGCCCGGCCATGCTCGCATTATCATTCCTTGCTTCGAGCGTACTGGTCTCGGCGCAGGAGGCAAGCAGACCCAGCATGGATAGGGATGTTAAAAACTTCCTTATTTCTTTTTCCATGATAGGCAGGCTCCAATGAAATGGGTGAAGTGAAAGCCGCTCCATCCTGAGGCGGCCATCCATAGGAACATTGTACCCAGTATTACTATAAATAAAAGTCACAGGTTTTGATTGTTATCATAATATTTTACTTATGCATTAAGAAGCTTGAGTCCTAACTACAGCAGTTCCCCCGGAGATTCAGAGCAGTCATGAGTATCGCTACATCATCCGGTGCGCATTTTCCCGCTTGATACGGTATCGAGATATAGTTTGGGTAGAGGTGTTTCTCGCCTCGTGATCCCTACATCATGCCTTTCCGAGGATATAGATATGCATCCGGTTGTTGAAACCCTTCATGGCAAACCGGGGAGCCATCTCAGGGATGGTGCGGCTACTTTCAAGGGTGTGCCTTACGCTGCCTCGCCCTTCGGCCCGAACCACACCCTCCACAGCTTGTTGAACCTTGAGGTGGCGGGCGTGATGCTCTCGCATTTGGGCCGAAGTCACCTCAGGGTGTCGTATCCAACAGGGATAGCGGAGTGCCTTGCACAGCTGGTTGGCGCGAGCGGGGACTGCTTGACGCTCAATATCTGGACGCCTGCTCTCGCCCCGGCCGGCCTGTGGTGGTGCGGATTTGCGGCGGGCCTGCCGGAATAAACCGTTGTCCGCGTAAATCCAGAAAAATCCAAGACAGACGTTAAACCGTAATTCTTCTACTAAAGCCGCTTCCTATCTAGAAATACTACTTAGAAAAAACCTTTTATACCCGCTTTTTCGAACTGAAGTGATGTGCTCCCAATAAAACGTGCCATTTGGAATCTAGTAAAGTTCGTTTCTCGAGAGGAGAACGGCCGTGAAGAAGCGATTTACGGATGAGCAAATTATTGGCTTTCTGAAGCAGGCAGATGGAGGCAGTGGGCTTAGAAGAATGGCGTCCAGCTCAAATTGGTTGAGGCGGGCAAGCCTACGCAAAACGCGTACATTGAGAGCTTCAATGGCCGGTTTCGGGATGAGTGCTTGAACGATCACTGGTTTACCGCCCTAGCTAAGGCAAGGATTCGGATACTCTAGCCACATGCTTCCATATTTTCCTAGAACTTGCCTGAGACAAGCTATATGCGTGTCACCGTACGGAACGAGTTGAGCATAAGCCTATTATTTCAATCCAGCAATTTTGCTGATTTGAGATGAAGGAGCAATCATGAAAGATATCTTCCTTTTAAAAAACACTATCCGTTCCATCCTACTTGCCGGCCTGATATCTGGAGTAGCTAGCTTGGCTTATGCCCAAACTAGTGGCACAGGAGTGGGCGGGGCAATGTCTGGCCAAGACCCCGGGGCGAGCTCGGGCTCATCAATGGGATCAGGTGGCTCGGGAATGTCCGGGACACGAGGCTCGGGCGGAAAAGCTGAGACGGGCAGGTCCGGGGGAACAGCTGGCACGAGTGGCGCCGGAGGAACAACCGGGACAGGTGGGGCCGGAGGAACAACTGGGACAGGGGGCGCCGGGGGAACAGCTGGGACCGGCGCCTCTGGAGGGGGATCAGGCGGGTACTAAACTACAGTAAGGGATTTAGGATGTGGGCCTCGTCGGTCCACATCCCTATCTCTAATCAATCAAATTAAGTTGCAGAAGATCAGGAGGATCGGCCTTCTCGCCGGCTCCAATATCAAAATAGCCTCTGCTGCAACTAATGGACCTTGAGTTCGCGAGCATCTCATGAACTCCTGTTCTGGTGACGCCAGTCACAACCAAGGTCATCATGGAGTGTCCAGATTTGTCCGCCTCATGCTTGGAAAGCATGGTCGTCACTATAAGACAAGGACTCAGGCTTAGACGTTAAACCGAAAATGCATCACATCCCCATCTCTGACGACATACTCCTTTCCCTCCAGCCGCATCTTGCCTGCCTCCTTGGCACCCTGCTCACCTTTGCAGGTAACGAAGTCGTCATAGCTGATGACCTCGGCGCGGATAAAGCCCTTTTCGAAATCGGTATGAATGACAGCAGCGGCTTGGGGCGCGGTATCTCCTTTTGATATGGTCCAGGCGCGCACTTCCTTCACCCCAGCGGTAAAGTAGGTCTGCAGCCCCAGCAGTTGATAGGCGGCGCGCACCAGGCGGTTGAGCCCCGGTTCTTCCAGATTCATGTCGGCGAGAAAAACCTGCTTGTCCTCATCCGGCATCTCGGCAATTTCGGATTCGAGGGCGGCGCAGATGGCAACGACAGGCGCGCCCTCGCCTGCCGCATATTCTTCCACCCGTGCCAGCAGCGGATTACCGGTGAATCCTTTTTCGTCCACGTTAGCCACATAGATCGCAGGTTTGGCAGTGAGCAGGCATAGCGGCTTGAGCAGTTCCTGTTGTTCCTTATCAAGTCCTTCAGCCAACCCGAGACTTCTTACCGGCTTGCCCTGGTCGAGATGCTCCCTTACCTTTTCGAGCAGCGCGACGAACTTGACCGCTTCCTTGTCACCGGACTTGGCAAGCTTGGTTTCCCGTTGTACCACCTTTTCGACGGTGGCCAGATCGGCGAGTGCCAGTTCAGTCTGGATGGTTTCGATATCCGAGATGGGATCGACTTTGCCGGAGACGTGCACCACGTTGTCATTCTTGAAGCAGCGCACCATATTGATGATGCCGTCGGTCTCACGAATGGTGGCAAGAAATTTGTTGCCCAATCCCTCTCCTTTCGAAGCCCCTGCGACAAGACCGGCAATATCGACGAATTCAACCACTGCAGACTGCACCTTTTGCGGCTTGACGATCGCAGCAAGTTCAGTCAGCCGAGAGTCGGGAACTTCGACAATGCCCACATTCGGTTCGATGGTGCAGAAGGGGTAGTTCTCGGCAGCGATGCCAGCCTTGGTGAGGGCATTGAAGAGGGTGGATTTTCCGACGTTGGGCAAGCCAACAATACCGCATTTCAGGCTCATGGTTTGATTTGGTTACTCGTTTAAGACAGGCTGTAATGGTTAAAGGGGTATGAAAGTTGTTCCGTCATTTTCACGCAGCAGGCTAAATCTCCGTTTTCGGGCATCCTCCATGACAGGTTTTTCCGAACGCCATTCGACCCTTCGACAGGCTCAGGGGTGAATGAGAGAGAAGGTAGAATCAAGAGGAACAAAACAGTTCATGACCCCATGTCCTTTGGAAATATCAGCTTTGCTTCTGGGTATGCAGCCTCATCATTGCCGCCTGATAATTGCCTTCTGCGATGAGGGGCCAGACTTCCAGGCTGTCGTTTATGGCCGTGTCGATCAACGCTGCTTCTTCCTTGCGCGGAGGCTGCAGTACGTAATTCACGACGGCATGCTTTTCTCCCGGATGGCCGATGCCGATCCGCAAGCGCCAGAACTCCCGGGTGCCGAGATGCGCGACGATGTCTTTCAACCCATTGTGACCGCCCAACCCTCCGTCGAGCTTCAGCCTGGAGACGCCGGGGGGCAAATCCAGTTCGTCGTGCACTACGAGCATCTGTTCAGGCTGAATTCGGTAGAAACGGCACAATGCGGCCACTGCCCTTCCACTAGCATTCATATAGGTCTGGGGATTGAGCAGCCAGGATTCAGACTCACCCTGCCCGATACGCGCGCACAAGCCATGAAACTTGCCATCCGCCTTCAACGTGACACCCAATTGATCCGCCAGACGAACTACCCACCAGGCGCCGGCATTATGGCGAGTGGCCGCATATTCCCTACCCGGATTGCCAAGACCGACGATGAGCTTCACTGAATGTAACCCGAATCCTCAAAATGAAAAGCCCGCGAAGCCAGAATGACTCCGACGGGCTGAAAAAACATGCGATACGGCTTGGGATGCCTGCGAACCAAGCAAGATGCTCAAGGCCCACTCCGGGAGCGCATCTTCCTGCGGAAGGTACTGCTCCTCCCTCTCGCCAGCGCCCCAAGGGGTTGTGCCTCCGGAACAGCAACTGGACACATTGAAGATGCCAACTGCCGCTTGGGCGCTTAGCCCGCTCCGGGGTCGCACCTTCCTGTGGAAGGCACTGCTCCTCCCTCCTCGCCAGCGCCCCAGAGGGGTTGCGCCTCCGGAACAGCAACTGGACACATTGAAGATGCCCCTGCCGCTTGGGCGCTTAGCCCGCTCCGGGGGTCGCACCTTCCTGTGGAAGGCACTGCTCCTCCCTCCTCGCCAGCGCCCCCAGAGGGGTTGCGCCTCCGGAACAGCAACTGGACACATTGAAGATGCCCCTGCCGCTTGGGCGCTTAGCCCGCTCCGGGGTCGCACCTTCCTGTGGAAGGCACTGCTCCTCCCTCCGCGGTCTTACTTTTTCTTTCCGGCGTCTTTTTTCTCGCCTTCCTTGGCAACGCCTTCTTTCTTCTGTACGGAGGTGGGTATGTCTCCCGCTGCCACGCCTCCAGCCGCTTCCTCAGCCGCTACCCCGCGTGGAATGGCGATGGTCGCCACAGGCAGGTCTTCACCTTTCATCAGCGCAGGAATCTCAACTCCTTCAGGCAACTGCAGGTTGCTCAGGTGTATGGTGTTGCCGGCGGCAAGTTCCCCCACATCGACGGAAATGAATTCAGGTAGATCTTTTGGCAGGCAGGAAACATCCAGTTCGGTAAGCACGTGGCTCACCAATCCGCCCGCCAGCTTCACCCCTGGGGCAATATCTTCGTTGATGAAGTGCAAGGGCACTTTCATATGGATTTTCTTGTTCGAAGCGACGCGCTGAAAGTCGATATGCAGCACCTGGGGCTTGAAGGGGTGCATCTGTATATCCCGCAGCAGCACCTTTTCTTTCTGCCCTTCCACACTCATCGTCAGGATGGAGGCATGGAAGGCTTCCAGTTTGAGCTGGTGATAAAGATTGTTGTGATCGAGTTCGATCGGCTGCGCCGGGTTTTCTCCACCATAGATGATTCCCGGTACCTTGCCGGAACCCCGCAGGCGGCGGCTCGCACCTTTGCCCTGCAATTCGCGCTTTTCGGCGCTGATTTCAATTTGCATCTACTTTCTCCAGAATGTGGATCATCCGCGACCAGATGAATCCGATTAATAAACTTGTCTATTGCGCTATCTATTCAATCCGCAGGCTATTCTCAACCAGCCTTGCTCCCTGGTTTTGCTTTTCACCACCTGCACAGCGTGGATTCGCGTTACTCCATGAAAAGCGAACTCACGGAATCTTCGTTACTGATCCTGAGCATCGTTTCCGCGAGCAGGCTTGCCACGCTCAACTGCTCTATGCGCTCGCACGCCTGGGCATCCTCCCGCAGCGGAATGGTGTCGGTGACAACGAGCTTGTCCAGGGCAGAGTTCCCGATCCGCTCCACGGCACCGCCCGACAGCACCGGATGCGTGCAATAAGCCAGCACGCGTTCCGCTCCCTGCTCCTTGAGCGCGCGCGCTGCTTCGCACAGCGTATTAGCGGTATCCACCATGTCGTCCATGATCACACAAGTGCGTCCGTCCACCTCGCCGATGATGTTCATCACCTTTGCTATATTCGCTTTGGGACGCCGCTTGTCTATGATGGCAAGGTCGCATTCGAGCCGTTTGGCCATCTGGCGCGCGCGCACTACTCCCCCCACATCAGGGGAAACCACCACCAGGTTCTTGAAATCATTTTTCCAGAGATCGCCCAGCAGGATAGGCATGCTGTAGATGTTATCCACAGGTATGTCAAAAAACCCCTGGATCTGGTCCGAATGCAAGTCCATTGTCAGCAAGCGGTCTATGCCGACACTGGTCAGCATGTTTGCCACCACCTTGGCCGTGATGGGGACCCGTACCGAGCGCGGGCGCCGGTCCTGGCGGGCATAGCCGAAATAAGGCATCGCGGCGGTGATGCGCGACGCGGAGGCGCGCTTGAGCGCATCCACCAGCACCAGTAATTCCATCAGCGTATCGTTGGTGGGCATGCAGGTGGATTGCAGGACGAATACATCCTTGCCCCGGACATTCTCGAGGATTTCCACCATTACTTCGCCATCGCTGAAGCGGCCAACCGTGGCACGGCCGATGCGAAGATTGAGATGCCGTACGACATCCTGCGCCAGCTTGGGATTGGCGTTGCCCGTGAAAACCATCAAGCTATCGTAGGCCATGAGAAAACCTAAAAGTCCGAAAACGCGGAACCGGCAGATGGGGAATTCATGGAAGCGAACAGGAACCGGCGGCAGTCCAGCCTGGACGAATCATGGAGCTGAAAACTGGCTGGGGAGGTAGGGATCGAACCTACGAATGCCGGAATCAAAATCCGGTGCCTTACCACTTGGCGACTCCCCAATTATTGTTCTGCAAAATCATGCAAGGGATGGCGATCAAGTCCCTGCGCCACAAAACCCTTCATACCGTATGGAATCTTCCCCAGTGCGCTTCTGGCCCCGGATTCGGTCGCAAACTCGGCAAAAACGCACGCGCCGGAACCCGTCATGGCCGCCATCCTTGCACCTTCGAGCTGCCGCAGCCACTCGAGGTGGCGTGCTACCTCGGGGTATGAAGCACACACCACCGGCTCGAGATCATTATGCCCTTGCTCGGTGGAAAAGGGCGGTATTTTGATCGGAATCGTGTTTCGTGTCAATTCCTTACTTGAAAAAACCTTTGCCGTTGAGACATGCACGGGCGGTGTGAGTATCAGATACCATGCCGGGGGTAACGCAATCGGCAGGAGTTTTTCGCCGATGCCCTCAGCAAAGGCATTTTCACTGAAAACGAATACGGGAACATCCGCACCCAGTTCCGGGGCCAGTTTCAAAAGTTGATTCCGGCGCCAGCCCAGCTTCCACAAGCGGTTGAGCGCAAGCAATGTCGTGGCTGCATCCGAACTGCCGCCTCCCAGGCCACCACCCATCGGGATGCGCTTTTCCAGAAAGATATTGGCCCCCCAGGGAGTACCGCTTTCCCGTTGCAGCAGTTTTGCTGCGCGCACGCACAAATCCTGCTCTTCCGGCACCCCCGGAGTGGGCGTATGCAGCTTGATCACACCGTCCGCCCGCAGCCCGAAATGGAGCTGGTCGGCGAAATCCACCAGGCGGAAAACGGTTTGCAGAAGATGGTACCCATCCTCCCTCCGTCCCACCACATGCAGGAACAGATTGAGTTTGGCAGGCGCAGGGCAGCTCAGTTCCGCCTGCGAATCCACTTCAGTCGTTGACAGTATTCCATTCATCTATTACCAGCCTTATCCGCAGACCGTTACGGTTAAGTGTCAGCAGTCTGGCACGCGCGGCCTCTGACTGTGGAGCTTCAGCAGGTACCGCCTGCGAGTAGCCTGCATAGGTGATTTCCCATCCGTTCTGACGAATGGCTGCCACGCGGCCCATCATATCCAGGTCGATTTCGGACGGCGTATCCGGCGAATTCGTGCCTTGCACCCAGTACTGCAACCCGGAGAGCGGCAAACGCCAACCCAATACCCGTTCTGTGAGTTCTTCCACATTATCGGCGTAATAATGTTCCTGCTCGGCAGTTATGAGAGACACACCATCGGCTGAGCGCTCAATCTGTCCGACAGCCTGACCTACGGGGGAAAGAAGGAGAATTTGATCGTCGTCCTGCATATGGCGCCACTGGACTCCCCCGGAAAAACCGTTTCTGCCCTCTTTCACCGATACCCTGCCAATCAGCTGGAAGCCCGCACTTTTCGCTTCCATCGCGCCCGGTTCCATGATAACGGTGCTGGCTACATTCTTTTCTTCTGGAGCAAGGGTTGCGCAACCGTAAAAAAAAGCAGGGGTCAGAAAAACAAGATGCCATGAGCGCAAGGAGCCCAAGGAGCCCAAGGAGCCCAAGGAGCCAAGGGAGGATAGGGAAAATCTTCCGAAATTTCTCAACTTCCGACAAGCCGGGTTCACAAAGCGAACAGACTCCGAATCGACGCAGGGCATCTTCTATCCCACCCTCGCGCTACTTCATGAACTTCTTCATCACGCCAATCAACGCTTCGTTACCGGGATGATTCTTGAGGGCCGTCTGCCAGATCTCTTTCGCTTCGTCCTTCATTCCCTGCACCCACAACACTTCCCCCAGGTGAGCAGCAATTTCCGGATCGGGATTCATTGCAAACGCCTGTCGCAGGTAGCTCAATCCCTGGTTGATGTCCCCCATGCGGTAATGCACCCATCCCAGACTGTCGATGATGTACGGATCGATAGGCGAAAGCTTGATCGCCTTCTCGATCAATTCCAGCGCCTCCGGCAGGCGCTTGCTGGAGTGCTCGGCAATACCGTAACCCAGGGCGTTGTAGGCGTGAGCATGGTCGGGCCTCAGTTCGATCAGTTTGCGCAGATCCTGCTCCATGATATCCGCCTTGCCTATTTTCTCCGCAGCCAGGGCGCGGTCATAAAGCAGTTCGGGGGAATCGGGAAGTTTTTCGAGACTGCTGCTCAGGAGCTGAAAGGCTTTCTTGTAAGCGCCGGACTCGCGCAACAATTGCGCCTCGGCGATGATCACCTGCGCACGCTGCTGGTCATTGGCCACTGGCAGTTGCTGCAAATGATGGAGACCCTCCTTGGTTTTGCCGGTTCTGCTCAACAGAATGGCATATTTGATCTGTGCCGGGATAAACTGGGTTCCCTCCGTAACCGAGCGGTACCAATTCAAAGCCTGCGGGATCTGCTGTTTTTTTTCACTGATGCCGCCGAGATAAAAGCGCACCATTCCCGGGTCCCGGTAACCCAGCTCCAGCGCTCTTTTGAAATTCGATTCGGCTACATCGTAGTTCTGCAGCTCCAGGGATAACAGGCCGACGGCAATGGCAACATCCGGGTTATCCGGATTTTCTGTCAGCAACTTCTGGAACTGCTCGCGGGCTTTGCTATAATCTCTTTCAGCTAGCAGCAAGCGTGCATAGGTGATGCGTGTATCGTTGGCTTTGGGATAGCGCTTGAGATAATCATCGAAAAATTCGATTGCGCGGGCGTTGGATTCGCGCGACAGAATACGTCCTTCGTAAATTGCCGCCATCTCCCACTCAGGCCTCAGCGCCAGCGCTTTTTTCATCTCTTCCAGAGCGATGTCGAAACGCTCGGCAAACCATGCAGCCTGGGACTCGGCAAAATGCGCTTCCGGCAGATCGGGATAAGGTTGCGCGAGCTGCTTTACCAATTCGAAGATTGCATTCTTGTTGGGACTGCGCACCAGCAGGCTGTTCAGTTGCATGAAAGCATCATCGATCTTGTCTCCCGCAACCGCCAGCAATTTTTCCAGATGGGGACGGGCCTCATCTAATCTGTCAAAATGCACCAGCAATGCAGCCATCATCTGACGGGCTGGAATCGATTCCGGATCGAGTTCCGTCCAGATTTTTGCCGCTTCCAGGGCGAATGCCGGCTGGCGCGCCTGAAGCGCAGCTTCCGTGGCGCGCTGGGCCACGCGCGGATCCTGAGTGTTTTTTGCAAGCTTGAGATAGGTACGAAGACCGATTTCCGTGTCGCCCCGCTGCAGCGCTGTCTCCGCCAGCAAAAAATCGAACAGCATGGAGGGGGTCAAATCCTGACTGGGTACTCTTGACTGCTCTGACTCCTTCTTCTCTGCCGGTTTTTCCGCCGTGAGAGGAGTCTTGGCAGGAAGATGTGAACAGGCGGCAAGAAAGAGCAGCGGTAATGCGCCGGGAACTTTAAGACTCATGCGGAGATCCGGAAGATTCGAAAAAGGGGCTGCAAATGGATGGGCTTTCCTTCAGTACAGCCCACATATTAGGTATATTTTACGCTTATCACAAGTAGACACCTGAGCCGTAACATTTGCTCACGAGGATTTACCGGAGGACGCCGCTCCACGATTGCGCACTGCGTTCCACTGAAATGAAAAAAGAACTTCGATTCATCCACCAACCTGAATCATTGATCTTGTCATGTCTGCAAAAACAGAACAGAAAACCGTTTCAGCGCAGGGTCTGAGCCGTCATTTCGGCGCTCGCACTGCCGTTGACCAGGTCAGCCTCGAACTGTGGCAAGGGGAAGTGCTTGGCCTCCTCGGACCCAATGGCGCGGGCAAGACGACGGTCATGCGTCTCCTCACCGGGAATCTTGCTCCCAGCACCGGCAGGGTCGAAATCTGCGGCTTGGATTTGCAGAAGCAAACGCTCGGGGCGAAAGCATGTATCGGCTATCTGCCTGAAGTACCCCCCCTCTACCGGGAGCTAACGATAGATGAGTATTTACGACTTGCGGTGAGATTGCGCCGCCTCGCCCGCTCGAAAACGGACGATGCAATCAGGAAGGCCGCGGAACGTTGCGGACTGGAGAATGTGCGCCGGCGGCTGATCGGTTCTCTGTCAAAAGGCTACCAGCAGCGCGCGGGTATCGCCCAGGCTATCATTCACGATCCGGCAGTCATCATTCTCGACGAACCGACCTCGGGGCTGGATCCCAACCAGATGCGCGATGTCCGGTCACTCATCCGTGAACTTGGCGCAGTGAGAAGCGTGATTTTTTCAACGCACGCCTTATCGGAAGTTGAAAGCGTGTGCGATCGTGTGCAGATCATCAATCACGGACGACAGGTATTCGAGGGTTCGGTGGATATGATAAAGCTGGAAGGAACCCGGCTTGAAGAGATATTCACGCAATCCACTCTGGAGAAAATTGAAACTTGATTACGATCATTGCCCGGAAGGAACTGGGGGTATTGTTCGGGTCCCCTCTGGCATGGGTAATACTTGCGCTGGCGCAACTGGTATTCGCCTGGTTTTACCTGGCGAATCTTGAAGGCTTCCTGCAGGTTCAACCGCAGCTGGTAAGAATTGCCCATCCCCCCGGAGCAACCGAAGCAATTGCGGCTCCGTTATTCTCCATAGGCGCCGTCGTGCTGCTGATGATAACGCCGCTTTTGACCTCCCGTCTCATTGCTGAGGAGCGCCGCAATCACACTTTACCTTTCCTGATTTCCGCACCTGTTTCAATGACGGAAATTGTCCTGGGAAAGTTTCTCGGCCTGATGATTTTTCTGTCGGCCATCATCGCCCTGATTGTCGCATTGGCGATTTCGCTGCTTGCGGGAGGCAGACTGGATTCCGGCTTGCTGCTGAGCAACATTGCCGGCCTGTGGCTCCTCTCAGCGTGTTTCGTTGCGCTCGGATTATATATCTCCTGCCTCAGCACTCAACCTGCCATCGCAGGAGCAGCAGCGCTCTGCATACTTTTCGCGCTATGGATCATGGATAACGCTGAAAGCGGAGAAAACGGCATAACCCGCAGTTTGTCTCCGTTCGCTCACTTTGAAAATTTCAACCGGGGAATGATCGATACATTCGACCTCGCTTATTTTGCTCTTTTCATTTTCTTTTTTCTGGCCTTATCCGTTCGCTGGCTGAAACTGTACAGGTAGGTATGCATCTCAAGAGGAAAAAACTGCGCTTGCGCGGGACACAAAGCGCAACGTTTCTGATAATACTCATACTGCTGGTAGCGTTGCCCGGTTATCTAGCCTGGGAGAATCGCGTTCAGTGGGATGTCACCCAAAATAAAAGCAACAGCCTGAGCCCTGCCAGCCTGGAGGTGCTGAAGCAAATGGAAGGCCCCCTGCTGGGGAGTGTCTACATATCCTCTCAGGATGCCCAACTTGGCAATGTATCCAAAATCATCCGTGATTTTCTGACACCTTATCAGCATGCCAAGCCTGATTTCGCTGTCACCTTCATCGACCCCTCCGAGCATCCCGATGTGGCACGAGAGGCAGGTGTCGAGGGCAACGGCGAAATGCTCGTCGAATATAACGGCAGGGTGGAAAGGCTGACTACATTCAATGAGCATACGCTGGTCAACTTGCTGATGCGGCTGATGCGCACCGGCAGCAGGCCCGTGGTCACGCTCAGCGGCCATGGCGAACGCAGGCTGGACGGTATTGGCAATCGCGATCTCGGGGAATTTGGACAGCAATTGACAGCAAAAGGCTTCAGGATTCAACCGCTCAATCTGCTCACCACTCCTGAAGTGCCCGCGGAGACGAGCTTGCTCGTCATTGCTTCGCCTCAGGCGGATCTGTCCGAGGGCGAAGTCGATCGAATACTCGCGTATATCGAGCGCGGGGGCAATCTTTTATGGCTGCTGGACCAGCAACCTTTGCACGGATTGCAGCCACTGGCGGAAAAACTTGAACTGACTCTGACTCCCGGTGTGGTGATCGACCCTCAGGCGGGGCAGTTGAAAGCACCCGTTACTTTTTCTGTAGGAGCAACCTACGGCGAACATCCCATCACCCGCAACTTTGACTATCTCACGGTATTTCCGTTTGCACGCCAGATTACAATCAACGAAAACGATGCATGGCACAGCCTCTCGCTGGTGGAGGCCGGAGAAAACGGATGGGTGGAAACAGGCGATCTGAATGCCGGCATCGCATTCGATGCGATGTATGACGTAGCCGGGCCGGTCAGTATCGCGGCTGTGTTGAGCCGGACCGTCAATGACCAGGAGCAGCGGGTCGCCGTTATCGGAAGCGGTTATTTTCTCGCCAATGCTTACCTCGGCTATGGCAGAAATCTTGATTTTGGCGTCAACCTCGTCAACTGGCTTGCCGGCGATGAAGACCTCATCGCTATCCAGCCACGAACGACCATCGACAACAGCTTGACCTTGAAGGAGCCAGCACTAACGATAATAGCCTGGGGATTCCTCATTGTGATGCCGCTGATTTTCCTTGGGAGCGGGATGACGATATGGTGGCGACGTAAAAGAAGATAAAGAATGCTTCTCGCTGCTTTTCGCTCGGCATACGGGGCAACCGATCAGTTCGGTGAATCCGGAATCCTGGACAGTGTTCCCCCTCCCTTGACCATACCCGGCGACCTCTTTATCCCAACATTCCATCCCGACATTCGAATTGCCTGAACTGCCTGAAGTCGAAGTTGTCCGTCGCGGCATCGCCTCTGGACTCGAGGGACGCAAGATCGCCGGCTTGACGGTACGAAACCCGAATCTACGCTGGCCGGTGCCGGAACTTGAGCGAACGCTTTGCGGCCTGGAAATCAGAACGGTAACGCGTCGCGGAAAATACCTCTTGCTCGACTGCGGTGCTGGCACGCTGATCCTGCATCTCGGCATGTCCGGCAGCTTGAGATTGCTGGCCCTTGCAGCTAATATCGCTCCACAGAAGCACGATCATATCGATCTGCTCCTGGATAAAGGCATGGTTCTCCGTTTTCGGGATCCCCGTCGTTTTGGGGCTGTGCTGTGGACTACGGGAAATGCCACCGACCACCCCCTGCTGTCTCACTTGGGACCCGAACCCCTTACCGAAGCGTTCGACGGCAAGCTGCTTTATAGCAAAACCCGAAACCGTAGCGCCAGCATTAAAGAGGTATTGATGAACAGCCGCATTGTCGTCGGCGTCGGAAACATTTACGCAAACGAAGCGCTCTTTCTTGCCGGTATTGATCCCGCCAACGCTGCCGGCCGGATTGGAGCGAGAAGATGCGCGGGATTGGCGCAGGCAATCAAGGAAACCCTCGGGCGCGCGATAGAAGCAGGCGGCAGCAGCTTGCGCGATTTCGTTGGCAGCGACGGCAATCCCGGATATTTCCAGCAGCAGTATTGGGTTTATAGCCGGACCGGGCAGCCTTGCCGGAAATGTGGTACAAATATCGAACAGATCAGGCAGGGGCAGCGTTCGAGCTTTTATTGCCCGCGTTGCCAGAAATAAATTCACTGGATACATGAATATTACATTCATTGGTGGCGGCAACATGGCTTGCGCTTTGATCGGCGGGCTGCTGCAACAGGATTATTCACCGGCGCAGATACGGGTAGTGGAGATCAACGCTGAAACACGCGAGAGACTCCGGCATGAATTTGGCGTGGGGACGGTCGCGGAACTTGCGCGGGGCATGATCGAAGAGAGGGAGATAATCGTGCTCGCCGTAAAGCCGCAGCAGCTCTCCATCGTGGCACGCGCGCTCGCGCCGCTGCTCGAGCGGAACCTTGTCATCTCGATTGCCGCCGGTATCCGGGCAAATGCTCTTTCACAATGGCTCGGCGGCTATCTTCGCATCGTGCGCGCCATGCCCAATACGCCCGCGCTGATTGGCTCCGCGGTTACAGGGCTCTATGCCATGGCAGGCGTGAACGATGAGGAAAAACGTGAGGCGGAAACCATACTCCGCGCGGTCGGCACTGTGCTATGGGTTGAAAGCGAAGAACTGCTGGATGCAGTGACTGCCACCTCGGGCAGTGGTCCTGCTTATGTATTCTACTTCATCGAAGCCATGCAGAAGGCAGGACAGGAACTGGGGCTGGATGCGGACCAGGCGCGCAAACTGAGCATTGAAACCTTTCTTGGAGCCGCCAGGCTCGCGAACGAGAGCATGGATGAGGCGAGTGTCCTGCGCGCGCGGGTCACATCGCCCGGCGGCACGACGGAACGCGCGATAAGGTCGCTGGAAAATGACGATGTCAAAATCGGAATCATCCGGGCAATCCGTACCGCATATCAGCGGTCACGCGAGATGGGCGACGAACTCGGCCGTACATGACAGAATAGAGAATAACCATGCGCAAGTGGCGCAGTAAACGGATAATACTTTCATGATCAGTCAAATGCTCATATTCCTGCTCGATACCCTGCTGGGATTGTTTTCCCTGGCGCTGCTGCTGCGCTTTTATATGCAACTGGTGCGCGCGCCGTATGGAAATCCGCTCTCGTCATTTCTGATTGCAATAACCGATTTTCTGGTCAAGCCCGCAAGGCGCGTCATTCCCGGGTATCGCGGCATGGATCTTTCAACGCTTCTGCTGGCATGGATTGCTCAAGTCATGTTGCTGGGGAGCGTGTTAATGCTGAAGGGTTACAGCCTCAGTTTCAGCTCCGGCTCCACGATCGGCGGTGTCGCAGGCGGACTGGCGCTCCTGGGGTTGGTGGAAATCATCAAGACGACGCTTTACATCATCATGGTGGCGGTCATCATCCAGGCTGTGCTTTCGTGGGTCAATCCCTACAATTCGCTGGCTCCGCTGCTCGACAGCTTTACTCGGCCGTTTCTAGGCGTGATCCGCGAGCGCATTCCTCCCATCGGAAATATCGATCTCTCACCGTTGTTCGTACTGATCGTCATTCAGTTGCTTCTTTTTGTAACGGCGGGAATGGAGCGGGAAATCAGCCGCTTGTTCTGACTGTGACAATCACTTCAAGCAACGGGTGGTATCGCAGCGATGATACCGGGAAACGCCTGATTCTCACTCTGCACATACAGCCGGGTGCAAGGCGTACTGAAGTGGTCGGCTCGCACGGCGATGCCCTGAAAATCAAACTTGCCGCCCCACCGGTAGAAGGTGCAGCGAATGTTGCTTTGCTCGCATTTCTCGCTGGGGTTTTTGGAGTGCCTCAGCGTCAGGTAATACTCAGGCAAGGAGCCAGATCGCGACGCAAGATCGTTGAAATCGATGGCACGGCCTGTGGAGCCGATACGTTATTGAAGCAAACCGCCAGTTGATACTTCGGCTATCCGCAGTTGTTGCAAGCTTCCGGTTCGAGCATTTCATGGGCAGAACTTTCAAAAAGCTGTCGTTATTTTGCGATCGTGATGCTTGGCACTCCTGAGCGCGGCAAATCCGTCACCGTCATCTGGAACAGAAGATACAGCAGTTGGAAGGCGCTCCGGTTCCAGCGCGCCAGAGGTCCCCGGGTGTGTACCGAGTAATACTGATCATAGACGCGCACCCACAGATCGGCCTCCCCGGGAGCCGAGTCCGTCACCAAAAGTTCCATAGTATCAACAGGATTTTCGTCATCCTCGAGGGGCGGTGTACGGATGTCTTTCTCCACATGATATTCCGGCTCATCGCCCAGGCTGCGGCCGAGGAAATTGAGAATGGCATGGAAGCTGCGGAGACGGAAAATTCCCTTCATGGGCCACTCTCCGCCAAAATGGTTGGGACGAATATCGAAAGCGACGTCATTGGGACTCCATTCACGCGCCTCATTGCTCAAGCGCTTGCGCTCCTCCGGTGAAAGAATGTTAGGATCATAATTGGTGATAAGAATAGGTCCCGCTGCCTGCTTGACCAGGATGTAGGTATTTTCCCGTGCGTCATAGCGTACGGAAAACTCTTTCTGCAGAGCCTGAAAACCTTCTGCCGTCACCGAACCGGCGGGAATGGTCCAGGTCTGCTCCAGAATCAGTGGCTCCGCGTGGAGGTGGTTATGGTCCTGTATGGCGGACAAATGCAACACCACCCGCCTGAACATGCCGTAGCCGGGCGAATCAAAGGGCCGATTGCGATAGGAAGCCTGCCGCCCTTCGTTATCATTGACACGCACTTCCTGGGCCATCAGCCGCATCAGGAGATCGACATCGAAACGCTGACGGAGCAAAAGCGTGAGTTTGTTTTCCTGAAATGGGGTGAGCAGACGCCGGGTAAACTCCTCTCCCTCTACCGGAACAATAGTGATCGTGGGATTTTCCGCCACGCTTCCCCCAAACACAGGCATCAGTATGCCGCCTGCATTTCCCGTCAACGCTGGGGTGGCGCCGGCACTGACACGGAAATCGAACGTTGCCGCAACGTTCGATACGCCGGTGAAGTGTACCGGCTGATTATGATAAGCACGCGCTATATTCACCAGCAGTTGCCGGGAGGCGGCACCGGTAGTCGCGTCGTCATAGGCGTCGACGGCCCGATTGAGTGCAATGGGGGATGCGCAACCGCCCAGCAGAAACAGAAGCAGGAGCGGGAGCAGGCATGGGAGCTGTGGCAAGATGCCCGCGTATCCGGTAGGGAAAAAGGCCATTCGTCTTGTTCTCTTTTTTGCCGCATTATTTCCGGAATCTTTCAAAGCGCCAGATTTTTGCTCGCTTCAAGCAGGACTGTGATACCGATAAGGGCAAACACGGCTGCTGCAATTCCACGCACGAGGCGCGGCGGAATCCGGTTTGCCAGGCGTTCGCCCAGATAGACTGCCGGAACGTTCGCGATCATCATCCCGAGCGTAGTCCCTGCAACCACCGCGGAAAACATCCGATACTGCGCTGCCAGTGCCGCAGTCGCAACTTGCGTCTTGTCGCCCATTTCCGCAAGGAAAAAAGCCAGGAGTGTCGCGCTGAAAACACCGGCGCTATCGCCCCCGGTTCCGGACTGCGTTTCATCGAACTGATCGGGAATGAGCGTCCAGATCGCCATACCGATAAATAGCAGGCCCAGTATCCAGTTCAGGGTGCCGGGCCCAAGTTGCGTGAGGATCCACGAACCGATTGCGGCAGCGAAGGCATGGTTCAACAGGGTAGCGACGAGTATACCGAGCACGATGGGAACCGGCTGGCGAAATTTTGCCGCGAGAATAAAGGCGAGAAGCTGTGTTTTGTCGCCAATCTCTGCGAGTGCGACAACGCCAGCCGAAACAAGGAAAGCTTCCACGTTCTTACGCTCCAGGCCGGACAAGAAGCGAGACCAGGCTTCTCCCCGCCCTTCCGGAGACAATGTGGTCAAAGGTCTTGCCAGGCACGAACTCCTTGCACCACGACCACGGGTCAAGTATGTTGATGCAAGCCCTTCTATTCGACGGAAGGAAGCTACTCCCCGATGACCGGAATATTCTACTTGCCGAATAAAACCTTGTCCATGTCAAGCCGATGCTCATGTGCAGGTAACGACTCTACCGGAAACCCACCGGGATCACCGGGACTCTGCTAATCTGGATTTATATCGTGCATGAAGCGGGGTTGCGGAAACGTATTTTGCATTAAATATTTACCCATGAGATGGACGAGGAGTACTCCATGTTCAGAAAGAATCTTACCCAGCGTGACAGCAGGAGCCTCGAGAACGAGGTCATTCTGGCCGTGATCGCGCTGTACCTGTTGCTCGCACTCGTTATGACTGTCGTGCACTACATACAGCCGTCGGAGCAGACAGCAGCCACATCTTCCATGTCCCCCTCCCATCAGGAAAAAGCCGAAGTAAAAAAATAAACTGAAACCTCGAGCGTGAAGCTTCGAGCGTGAAGCCTCGAGTGGTACCACACCCCAACAAGGAGGGTTCATCATGATTCGCAGTGTTGTGAAGGATAATCACTCACTCTGCATCATTCACGGCCTGCCGCGGCGGGAGGGCGATGAGCATGTTGTCTGGCTGGAGATCAATGCGCCGACGCCCGAGGACATTGTGTGTCTGAAGCAGCGCTTCGGCATCGACACCACACGACAGGCAGGCAGCGTTTTCGATGATGGAACCTTCATGTACATGCGCGCCAAACTCCTCCGTCTGGGCAGCAACGGGACGCCGAGCTTTGGTGATGTAACTTTCATGCTGGGCGAGCAACTGGTTGCGATTCTCTGCCAGGACCCCGATTTTCACCCGTTCGATACAGCATTGCAGCGCATGAATCGCAGGCCGAGTCATGGCCGGAATCCGAAATCGGTACTTCGATTATTGTTGCAGGTAGCTAATGACAGCGCGGATACAGTAATAGATCGTCTCGCGGATGAACTGGAGCGAAGCGCAGAAGAGATTTCCGAAATATCGGATGGATACAACGCGCAGGGCAGGGAACTGGGGGTGCCCGATCTGATCGAAACCATGCAAGACCTGAATGAAAGGGAAGACATTATTTCGCGCTGCCTGGAAGCCCAGTTGTCGCTGGCGCGCACCGTGCGTTACTTGAGTGGCGAAATCGATAACGTGACCGAGGCAGAACTCCAGGTATTGACTACGGAGCTGGCCGAAGACGTGGCTGGCGTAAAGGAACATGCCTACTTCGAGCACGAGAAGGTGCGGTATCTGCAGAATGCAGTCACGAATATTCTCAACATCAAACAAAACCAGATCGTCAAGGTCTTCACCATCATCACCGCGGTCTTCCTGCCGCCTACGCTGGTGGGCACCTTTTACGGCATGAACTTTGCTGTAATGCCGGAACTCGCGTGGGAATACGGGTTCATCTATTCAATGGGCCTGACGGTATCGGCTGCACTGCTGCCACTTATATACATAAAACGCAAGGGATGGCTGCGGTGAAATTGCTATATACGAAAAGCGGAGACAACAGGATGCTTGCGGAACTCCAAAACCGCCTTTTCAGTCTATCGCGGCAAGTGGATATTTCTTTGCTATATTGGACTTGCAAGAAGAATAAAAAGACCACCGCTTGATGAGGGTTAAGCGGGACCTCGCATAGAAAGGAGAAAATCTCATGAAGAAGTTTCTGATCGCATCTGCTTTAAGCCTCGGCCTGGTTTCGATCGACACCCTTGCTCAGGAGGACACGGAAGCCCTGGGGAAGCCGGGCGACTCCAGCCAGGTTTCCCGGACGGTTGAAATAACTGCGGTGGATAACCGCTTCAAACCTGACGCGATCAAGGTGAAACAAGGTGAAACCATAAAATTTCTGATCACGAACCTAGGCAAGAAAAAGCACGAGATGATGATCGGCACTGCGGAAGAAATTGACAAGCATGGTAAAATGCTAAAAAAACACCCTGACCATGCGCACCCGGATCAGCCGGATATGGTCTCGGTCGAGCCGGGGCAGACCGGGGAGCTGGTGTGGCATTTTACGGAAGCAGGCACAGTAAATTTTGCCTGCCCGCTGCCCGGCCACTTCAAAGGTATGAATTTCCCAGGCATGAAAGGCACAATCACAGTAGGAGCGAAATGAAAATATCGAGACATGCAGTATTGGCTGGAATCATGTTTGCTGCCTTTGCGGGCGGCGCTCATGCCTCCGCAACGGTTGACGTTTATAAAAGTTCCACCTGCAAGTGCTGCGCAAAGTGGGTCGATCATATGCGTGCCAACGGATTTACCGTGAACACGCATGATGTAGGCAACAAGGAAGCCCGTGAGCAGGCGGGCATCGCCCCTGCCCTCGGTTCATGTCACACTGCGTTGGTCGATGGCTATGCAATTGAAGGACACGTACCTGCACAAGATGTCAAACGACTTCTGAGGGAGCGTCCGCGCGCCCTCGGCCTGACTGCTCCCGGCATGCCGCACGGTTCCCCTGGAATGGAAGGCGAGCGTAATGATCCGTACGATGTACTTCTGATTAACAAACAGGGGGAGACGTCGATTTACAGCCGTCATCTTCCCTCTGATCCCAAAACATCTGTGATGAGACTCAAATGAGGGGCCTCAGATCATCAAGCGATAGCGAGATATGCGATAAGAAGCTCGCGGGTCCCGGCATTCCGGGCAGTAGCCGTGGCGATAACCGCAAGAGTGACAGGCAGGAGAGCCGGACAATCATGAATATGCGGTTATTGCTCCTGGCAAGCATCACGATGGGACTGCTCGCGGGATGCGGGGAGCCGAAGCAGCTCGCCCCGTCATCCGCAACCACGCCTTCCGGCACGGAGACTGCGTCACCCGAGACGCCGCCTGAATCTTCCGCCCCACCTGCTGCGGAGGCCGGTACGGTTCCGGCTGAACCAACCCCACCTGCCGCTGCTAAGGTGGAGCCGCCTAAAAACCTCGCCGCACGCAAGCTGGCGCCGGAAAGAATCAAGCGCGGCGAAGAGATTTATCGAAAGAATTGTGCAAGTTGTCACGGACCTAACGGTGAAGCTACGCCAGGTTGGCGTACTCCGGGACCGGACGGGCGGTATCCTCCGCCACCATTGGATGGCAGCGCTCACGCCTGGCATCACTCAACCGAAACGTTGGAAAAAATGATTCAGGATGGCAGCGTGGATGGGGCCATGCCAGCCTGGAAGGGAAAACTGACAAACCAGCAGATCGGGGACGTGATCGTCTGGATCAAATCACTCTGGCCCGATGAGGTTTATGATATCTGGCACAAGGAAATCGAAAACAAGCCGCAGCCGAAGCAGAATTAAGTGCTGGCAGAAGAAAAGTGGAACTGGGGGTTAGGGCTGAAAACCTTAACCCCATTATACATAGTCTGAATTTGATGACCGAAATTCGCTGATCGCAGCACTCAGGCTTATCCTGCCTTGGCAGTCTCTTCTGTCTCTTACCTTCGCTGCCTTTGCCGGACTCAGGATCATCCTGAATGACGAGGCGCACGAGTGACGAACGTGCATAGCGTACTCAAGAGCATGAACGAGAGTAACCGCGCACAACTCCCTCCACGAATGCCTATGGAGAAAGGAACCGTTGGAGATCTGCTCAGCGGCTCCTTAAAGCTTGAAGCCGGCTTAATGCCGGCTTAATATTTAGGCCTGCTCGGTCTTTTGCGTTCCGTTTTCAGCCTTCCTGGCTGAAGCGCGAGCGGGCAGTTTTTCGCGAATGCGGGCAGATTTGCCGGACCGATCGCGCAGATAATAAAGCTTGGCGCGACGCACTGCCCCCCGGCGTTTGATCTCTATGCTCGCAATCAGGGGAGAATAGGTCTGAAAAGTCCTTTCCACTCCCTCACCGCTGGATACCTTGCGCACGGTAAAGGCAGAATTGAGACCACGGTTACGCTTGGCAATGACGGTACCCTCGTACGCCTGAATACGTTTTCGGTCTCCTTCCACCACCTTGACGTTGACGACAACCGTATCTCCAGGGGCAAAATCGGGAATTGTCTTGCCCAGGCGGCTGATTTCTTCGCTTTCAAGTTGCTCGATCAGATTCATTTCGTGACTCCTTGCCTTATATTCCTTGCGTTTCAGTAACTTTCAAGTTGGCGCTCAATTCGCTTCGTATGCATGCTGGAATTCTTCCAGCAATTTCCGCTCTTCCGCGGTGAGGCCTTTCTCCATTTTCAATGCCAGCAGGTCGGGCCGCCGCAACCATGTTCTCCCAAGGGACTGCTGTAACCGCCAGCGTTCAATCCTGGCGTGATTTCCGGACAACAGGACCTCGGGCACTACGCTTCCCCGATAGACCTCCGGCCGGGTGTAGTGGGGAAAATCCAGCAAACCTGCTGTAAAGGAATCCTGATTCGCGGATTCCGGATCCCCCAGTACGCCAGGCAGCTGCCGCACCACACAGTCCATGAGCACCATCGACGCCAGTTCACCGCCGGATACGACATAATCCCCGATGGAAATCTCATAGTCCACCTGGCGTTCTATCAGCCGCTCATCCACTCCTTCATAACGGCCTGCCAGCAGCACCAATGCAGACAATTCGCTTAACTCCATCACCACATTCTGGTTCAGGGGTCTTCCCTGAGGTGACAGATAAACCACTTTCGTGCTGCCGATACCACAGGCTCTTTGCCTTTCCCTGGCGGCAGTTATCGCTTTTTCCAGGGGCTCTGCCAGCATTACCATGCCGGGTCCGCCCCCGTAGGGCCGGTCGTCCACCCTGCGATAATTGTCCTCGGTAAATTCCCGCGGATTCCAGGTATACAGGCGATAGATGGCATTCTCATTCGCCCGCCCGGTTACCCCGTACCTGGTTACAGCGTTGAACATCTCGGGGAACAGGGTGATAACGTCGAAATCAAACGTCATAATCAGTAGTCCAGACCCCAATCCACCGTAATCCGACCCGCCGCCAGATCGACTTTGATGATCACCTGGTCTATGAAAGGTATCAGTCTTTCGGTTTCTTCCGGATTTTGCACCTGAAGCACATCGTTCGCTCCGGTTTCCAGCAGCCCCGCCACCTTACCCAGCACCTCACCCTGCAGATTGATGACTGCAAGCCCAATGAGATCCGACCAGTAATAACCTTCCTCGCCGCTTTCCGGCAATGCCGGCAGCAGCCTGCGTGGAATGGCGATCTTCAGTCCCTTTAGCCGCGCAGCCGCGTCACGGTCCGCACATTGTTCAAGTGAGGCCAGCAATACGCTCCCGTGAACCTCGCCCTCGATCACTTTGAATTTGTGCCATTTGCCGCCCTCGCTGCCCAGCCACCAGTCCGGGTAATCCAGCAAGCCATCCACATATTCGGTATAGGGAAAAACCTTGATCCAGCCGGCTACCGCATATGGACCGGCAACGCGGCCCATTATCACCATTGGTTCGGGGGATTGGCCCGATTCAGCTTCCTGCGACTTCTTGTCTGGAATCAAACTGCTTGATCAGCTTTTTCACGGTATCTGACGGCTGCGCACCTTTTGATTGCCAATAGGTGACGCGATCCAGCTTGACGCGAAGCGATTCCTCACCCTCGGCTGCCCGGGGGTTATAAAAACCGACGCGCTCGATAAACTTGCCATCACGCGCATTGCGTGAATCTGCTACGACCATATTGAAAAACGGGCGTTTTTTTGCGCCGCCTCGCGCCAGTCGAATAATGACCATGTAAATTGCCTGTGGAGGTCCAAAACCGAAAAGGGGGTGATTTTACGGCAATTTTCAGCAATTTAGCAAGCAATACTTCTCCCCTTCCCGCTCTTTTCACCCCTGTGTTCAGTGGGCCTGCTCCCAATTTGGCCCGACGCCTACTTCCACCAATAACGGCACCTGAAGTTGCGCCACATTGCCCATGAGCAACGGCAACTCGCGCTTTATGGTCTCGATTTCGTTTTCCGGCACCTCCAACACCAGTTCGTCATGGACCTGCATGACGAGTTTGCTGCGCAGTTCATGCCGCCGCAGCCAGTCATGCACTTCTATCATGGCAAGCTTGATGATATCGGCGGCAGTACCCTGCATGGGCGCGTTGATGGCAGCGCGTTCCGCCGCCTGACGACGCATGCCGTTGGAACTGTTGATCTCCGACAACCACAGCCGCCGCCCGAAAACGGTCTCCACATAGCGGTTTTCCCTGGCGGTTTTCCGTGTCCGCTGCATGTAGTCCGCCACTCCCGGATAGCGGGAAAAGTAGCGGTCCATATAGGTTCTGGCCGCGGCCCGCTCAATCCCCAGTTGCGTCGCGAGTCCGAATTCCGACATACCGTAGATCAGGCCGAAATTGATGATTTTTGCATACCTGCGCTGTTCGCTGTTCACTGTTTCCAGGGGAACGCCGAATATCTCGGAGCCCGTGGCGCGATGGATGTCTTCCCCTTGTGCAAAGGCCTTGAGCAGTCCGGCATCCTGCGAAATGTGCGCCATGATGCGTAATTCGATCTGTGAATAATCCGCGGAAATGATTCTGTATCCGCTCGGGGCAATGAACGCTTCCCGGATACGCCGCCCTTCGGCAGTGCGGATGGGTATGTTCTGCAAGTTCGGTTCGTTACTGGCGAGTCTGCCCGTCACCGCCACAGCCTGGGCATAATTGGTGTGCACTCTTCCAGTAACGGGATGCACCATGCGCGGCAGCTTGTCGGTGTAAGTCGACTTGAGTTTGGCAAGACCCCGATAATCCAGCAGAGCCCTGGCGAGGGGATAATCAAGTGCAAGTTTCTGCAGTACATCTTCGTCGGTGGAAGGAACGCCGCTCGGTGTTTTTTTCATGACAGGCAGCTTGAGTCTGTCAAACAGGATTTCCTGAATCTGTTTGGGTGAATTCAGGTTGAATGGCAGCCCGGCAATGGTGCAGGCGCGCTCCTCCAGCGCCAGCATTTTCTCGCCGAGCTCGCGGCTTTGCGTTTCCAGCAATTTGATATCCAGGAGCACCCCGTTGCGCTCCATCTCGAACAGGACATCCATCACGGGCATTTCCAGCGTGCGATAGATATGATCGAGCTTTGCATCCTTGCCAACTTCAGCATACAGGTGCTGGTGCAGCTGCAGCGTGACATCCGCGTCCTCGGCTGCATATTGCGCAGCGCGTTCGATATCCACCTGCTCGAAACCTATTCGGGCGGCTCCCTTGCCGGTGACTTCATCATAGGTGATGGTTTTGATCCCCAGATGCCGCAGCGCAAGGTTGTCCATATCGTGCGGGCGATGGGATTCGAAGACATAGGATTGCAGCAGCGTATCGTGAACGATTCCTTTCAACCCGATGCCGTGGTTGGCGAACACGTGCCTGTCAAACTTCAGGTTCTGCCCCAGTTTGGGGGCGGAAGGGTCTGTCAGCCAGGGTTTGAGCTTTTCGAGCACAAAGTCGAGCGGCAACTGGCGGGGGACACCGGTATAACGATGTCCCAGCGGTATATAGGCCCCGTGATGCGGTTCCACGGAAAACGAGATACCCACCAGCTCGGCGCGCATCGGATCAAGCCCCGTCGTTTCGGTGTCGAGTGAGGCGAGCGGCGCCGCGGCGATTCGCATCATCCACTCATCGAGTTGCTCGGGAGTAAGAATGGTCTGATAATCGGCCTGCACCAGATTCGAGCCTGCCGGGGCAAAACCCCGAGAAAGCGCATCAGCGGCTCCTTCCGCCTGGGATTCCTGTTGCAATTCGCGCAACCAGCTCTTGAAGTCCAGCCGCTCGTACAACTCCGCGAGCTTTACCATGTCAGGGGGCTGGGGTCCGAGATCATGCAGGCTGACCGGCAACGAAACGTCGCACTTGATGGAGAGCAGTTGCCGCGATCTGCTCAACCAGCCCAGCGCATTGCGCAGATTCTCCCCTACTACGCCGCCTATTTCGCCAGCATGGACAAGCAAGTTATCGAGTGTCCCATATTGATTGAGCCACTTCACCGCGGTTTTTGGTCCCACCTTCGCTACGCCGGGGATGTTGTCGACCGCGTCACCCACCAGCGCCAGATAGTCGAGCATGCGTTCCGGAGGTACGCCGAAACGTCCAAGCACACCGGCTTCATCAAGCATTTCATTCGTCATGGTATTGACGAGGGTCACTTGGGGGTTCACCAGTTGCGCAATGTCTTTATCGCCAGTCGAAATGATGCAGCGCATGTTCTCGCCTTCGGCCTGTTTCACCAGCGTGCCGATCACATCGTCCGCCTCTACTCCTTCCACAGAAAGCATCGGCCATCCCATTGCATTTATGCATTCCAGGAGCGGCGCAATCTGGGCGGCAAGCTCGTCGGGCATGGGCGGCCGGTTCGCCTTGTACTCGGCGTAGAGCTCATCGCGGAAAGTCTTGCCTTTTGCATCAAATACGCAAGCGCTATAATCGGCCTGATAATCCTTGTGCAAGCGGCGCAGCATATTCAGCACGCCATAGACTGCACCGGTCGGCTCGTTATTGCGGTTGCGGAAATCGGGCAGCGCGTGAAAAGCGCGATACAGATAAGATGAACCATCGACCAGCAGTAGTGTTTTCATTTAACTTCCAAAGGTTTTCCGATGAGCCTGAAAAACAAAGCAGCCCGTACCATGACAAACGATTTCCAGGAGAAGGCATGGTCAGGACGTGAATCCTGGCGGGTGTTCGGGATTATGGCAGAATTTGTCGAGGCAACGGAGCGTCTCCACTCCGTCATGCCTGCGGTCAGCATTTTCGGCAGTGCCCGCACTCTCCCTGATCATCCCTACTATGAGTTAACCGAGCAGATTGCGCGGCAACTCTCCGATGCAGGCTTTTCCGTCATTTCCGGCGGGGGGCCGGGGATCATGGAAGCCGCGAACAAGGGGGCTTATTATGGCGAATCCCCCAGTATCGGACTGAATATCCAGTTGCCGCACGAGCAGCACCGGAATGTTTATCAGGACGTCAGCCAGACGTTCCGCCATTTTTTTGCGCGCAAGTACATGTTCGTCAAACTCGCGACGGCCTATGTAGTGCTGCCAGGCGGATTCGGCACCCTGGATGAACTGATGGAAGCGCTGACACTGGTCCAGACCGGAAAGACGCGCAGAATGCCCATTATCCTGGTTCGTTCGGATTTCTGGCGCGGCATGCTCGAATGGCTGCAGAATGTACTCGTTGCAGAGGGCATGATCGCCCCTGAAGATATGGATCTGATCCAGGTAATCGACGAGCCGGCGGAGGTGGTGGATGCGATATTCAAGTATTACGAGACGCGCGGCTTCGAGCCTTCCGTCGCTGAACGGGAAATTCAACTCAATCTATAACAGCCAGGGCATTTCGGATAGAATGGCGTATTGACCTGACCCGCCGGGAGGCGCCATGCGTCGTATCGTTGTTGCACTGTTATTGAGTTCTGTACTGCCAGCGGCGGCGCAATCCAATCAGCCCAAGGATCTGCGACCCATACCGGAAGTGCCGGAACCCCCGGAATTATCGCTGCCTTCGACGGGTATCGAAGACGAGGAAGAATCGCTTGAGCCGCAGGTTACCATCACCAAGCGCGGAGAGGACCAGATCGAGGAATATCGCCTCAATGGACGCCTCTACATGATCAAGGTCATACCGCGCATAGGGCTTCCGTATTACCTGATCGACAATCGCGGCGACGGCACTTTTTCCACCCACGATACAGGCGGTCTGGATCAGCGTATTCGCCCTCCCATGTGGGTGATACGCGAGTTCTGATTTTCCAGGACAGCCATTGCGCCTGATTAAACTGCTTCTGCCTTACTTTCCCGCTCCATGTCTGTCTTCACCATAGTTACCCATGAGCAGCTTTCCGCATGGCTGAGAAATTATTCCATCGGCAAATTGGTCAATCTGCAGGGTATTTCTTCCGGCATTGAAAATACGAATTATTTTGTCACTACCAGCCACGGCAAATATGTTCTGACACTATTTGAAAAACTGACTTCGGCGGAACTACCCTACTATTTGAATCTGATGGCCTACCTGGCGCGCCACGGCCTTCCCTGCCCCAGCCCAGTGGCGGATCTCGCCAATAAATTCCTGGGAGAGCTCAATGGCAAGCCGGCGAGCATCGTCACCTGCCTTCCCGGAAAGTCGCAGGAATCTCCCACGGCCACCCATTGCGCCGAGGTTGGCGAACTCCTGGCCAACATGCATTTATCCGGCTTATCCTATCCGGAAAAAATGGAGAATTTGCGAGGGCCCAGATGGTGGAAAGCTGCGGCGCAGGAAGTCATGCCGTTTCTTTCGGAGGATGAGGCTGCGATTCTCGGGGAGGAATTACGCTTTCAATCATCGCATAGAACGGAAAGCCTTCCCCGGGGCGTGATCCATGCCGACCTGTTTCGTGACAATGTCCTTTTCAAGGATGGCGCAATGGGCGGAGTGATCGATTTCTACTTTGCCTGCAACGATGTGCTGCTGTACGACCTGGCGATTACCGCGAACGACTGGTGTCTCAACGAAAATGCGGAATTGGATCCGGAGCGGACTTTATCGCTGCTCGAAGCCTATCACCGCACCCGGCCGCTGCTGGAGATTGAGCGTGACGCCTGGCCAGTGATGCTGCGCGCCGGCGCGCTGCGCTTCTGGCTTTCACGCCTGCAGGACTATCACCTGCCGCGCGCCGGAGAACTTACGCACGTGAAGGATCCTGCTCACTTCATGCGTATACTGCAAAGCCATGCAGCAGCACGCTCGAAGCTTGCCGAGGTGTGGATCTGAGCGCCAGTTGAACAGCAGGCGGGATGGAAGACGTTTATCGGAGAAAAAACAAGATGAATATCAGGCAGGTAGACGGGAGAAGGGGATGGGAATGGATAGCGGAAGGTTTTCAGTTGTTCCGCAGAGTCCCCATGGTGTGGATTCTTCTTTGCACCACCCTTCTGCTGATCGCGGCTACCCTGGGACTTATCCCAACGGCAGGCCAATTCATTTTCACGCTGCTCTCGCCGGTATTCCTGGCGGGACTGATGATCGGCTGCAGAACGCTGGAACACGGAGGGCAGCTGGAAATAGGGCATCTCTTTGCGGGCTTTCGCAACCCCGGACCGCTGATTACGATAGGGGGAATTTATCTGGTGGGCCAGGTACTCATCGTCGGCATATTCATGCTGGTCGGCGGCGACGTGCTGATGAGCCTGCTGCTGGAAGGAAAACGGGTCGATGAAAATGAATTGAAAAACGTATCAGGGGATATGTTATCCGCTTCCCTGGTAGCGCTGACCCTGTCCATTCCTCTCCTGATGGCCACCTGGTTTGCGCCTCTGCTGGCGGTATTCGATGAAATGCCTCCAGTGGAAGCAATGCGAACCAGCTTCTTTGCGTGCGTGAAAAACATCGTGGCATTCCAGATTTACCTGATTGTACTGGTGGCGTTCACGATAATCGCCATGATTCCCTACGGCCTGGGACTTTTTGTGCTGGTCCCGACCGTTTTCGCTTCGATCTACACGAGCTACATGGATATTTTTCAGGTAGGAGCAAATTCCGGGGATGTCTCGGAAAGCGCATGATTCCCCCGGGGATCCATGACGGGGAATGCACGGCGGAAAGCAAACTGTTCCCAGCTCCCCCCTGGGCACCCGGGCTTCCAGGCTTTACAACGCTGTCAGTTTTGCATATTCCAGTAACAACCATTTGCTGCCATTGCGCCCGAATTTAACCTCAACCCGCGCATCGGCACCGCGGCCTTCGCAGTTGACGATCACTCCTGCCCCGAACTTTGCGTGAACCACGTTCTGGCCCACCCGCCAGGGCGATGCCGTCGCCTCCCTCACTCCCATTTCCCGGATTTGGGGGCGCTGCGCAACCTCCTGAGTGGGAGAAAGCGGCGCCGGTCGCCAAGGCGCTGTCTTCTGCACGGGCTGCAGCCACTTGAGCACGCCCTGCGGTATTTCCTCTATGAATCGAGTGGGAATGTTGTAGCGAGTCTGGCCATGCAACATGCGGCTTTGGGCAAAGCTCAAATACAGCCGGCGCTTCGCGCGCGTCACGGCTACGTACATCAGGCGCCGCTCTTCTTCCAGCCCCCCCGCCTCGTTACGGCTGTTATCGTGGGGAAACAAACCTTCTTCGAGACCGCTTAGAAATACGCTGTGAAACTCCAGTCCTTTGGCTGAGTGCACGGTCATCAGCTGCAAGGCATCCTCCCCTCCGCCCGCCTGGTGCTCGCCTGCTTCCAGTGAAGCATGATTGAGAAAAACGGCCAGACCGTCATCTTCGGCTTCGTGCACGAAGGCAGTCGCCGCAGTGACCAACTCGTTCAAATTCTCCAGCCGGTCGGCCCCCTCGCGCTCGGCTTGATAGTGCCTGATCAATCCGCTGTGCTCCAGCATATGTTCGACAATTTCCGGGAGCGGCAGGGTTTCACAAACCTGCCGCATCGATTCGATCAGCGCAACGAATCCCTCGATGCCTCTTCTGGGCCTGTCCGGCTCTTTATTCTCCCCCACTCCCGCCGAGGACTTATTCAGCAAGCCTGACGTGGCGGGTTCTCTGCCCCTGCATTTTTTCAGCATCGCTTCCCAGAGGCTTCCCCCCTGTTGCCTGACTTCATCCTGCAATTGCTCCAGACTCCGCAGGCCGATACCACGTGCCGGGAAGTTGACGATTCTCAGTAGCGCGTTGTCGTCCTCCGGATTGGCTATCATTCGCAGGTAAGCCAATGCGTGCTTGATTTCCTGTCGCTCGAAGAAGCGCATGCCTCCGTATACCCGGTAAGGCAGCGAGGCATTGAACAAGGCGTGCTCCAGCACACGTGATTGGGCATTGGAACGATAAAGCAACGCGATCTGGGACAGTTGGACTCCCTCTGCGCGCAGGGATTTGACTTCATCCACGATAAACGCCGCTTCATCGAAATCCGTCGGAGCGTTGTATACCCGTATCGGCTCACCGCGCCCTTCTGAAGTCCAGAGATTTTTGCCGAGCCGCCCATTATTGTTGCGTATCAGCGTGTTGGCAGCATCCAGAATATTGCCATGTGAACGGTAGTTCTGCTCCAGTTTGATGATCCTGGGGATGCGAAAATCCTGTTCGAACTCTCTCATGTTGCCGGTATTGGCGCCACGGAAGGCATAAATGCTCTGGTCGTCATCGCCCACGGCAAAGACAGCGGTTTTCGGACCGGCGAGCAGGCGCAGCCATTTGTATTGCAGCCGACTGGTATCCTGGAACTCGTCCACCAGGATGTGCAGGAACCGGCTGCGATAATGCTCGCGTACGATTTCGTTGCGCATCAGCAATTCATAGCTGCGCAGCAACAACTCGGCAAAATCGACCACCCCTTCCTTGTTGCATTGGTGCTCGTAAGATGCATAGAACTCGACCATCTTGCGCGTGTAGTCATCGTACGCTTCCACCTGCGATGCACGCAGCCCCTCCTCCTTGGCATTATTGATGAACCATTGGACCTGACGCGGAGGAAATTTCTCATCGTCCGCACCCAGATTTTTCAGGATGCGCTTGATGACCGCCAGCTGATCGGCGGAATCCAGAATCTGAAAGGTTTGCGGCAAACCGGCATCCTGGTGATGAGCGCGAAGCAGGCGGTTGCATAAGCCGTGGAAGGTACCTATCCACATGCCGCGCGTATTGATGGGCAGCATGGCGGCAATGCGAGTAAGCATTTCCTTGGCCGCCTTATTGGTAAAAGTGACGGCCAATATTCCGTGAGGACTGACTTCGCCGGACTGGATCAGATACGCGATGCGGGTCGTAAGGACCTTGGTCTTGCCGCTGCCCGCGCCGGCAAGGACCAACGCCGACTGATGGGGCAACGTAACTGCTTCGAGTTGTTCCGGGTTTAGTGCGGTGAGTAGAGAAGACATACAGCAAAGATTTTTCCGGTCCGGGCACGACCGGGATGATTCAGGCCGCGCAAAATCGGATTAAAAGCAATGTAGAACAATATGATACTCCTGCAAACCCGCCCCCCTGGTTCTCCTTCCGATAGAGAGTCGCGCGATGCCCAGGAAGGGCACCGGGTTTTCAGGATGTTTTACTATAACGTTCGGGCGCTATTTGGCTGCCGCTACTTTTTGCGGCTTGCCACCACGAGATCGAGAATAAGCGGCGTCAATATGAGCTCTATGGCCAAGCCCATTTTCCCGCCGGGAACGACGATGGTGTTCGGGCGGGAGATGAATGAATTGTGAATCATGGCAAGCAGATACGGGAAGTCGACGTTCCTGGGATCGCGAAACCGGATCACGACGAAACTTTCATCCAGCGTCGGGATGTCCCGGGCGATGAAAGGATTCGAGGTGTCCACCGTCGGCACACGCTGGAAATTGATATGCGTTTTGGAAAATTGCGGAGTAATGTAATGCACATAATCGTGCATGCGGCGGAGTATCGTGTGCGTCACCGCTTCGGCCGAATAACCACGCGCATTCATGTCGCGGTGGATTTTCTGAATCCACTCCAGATTCACGATGGGCACTACCCCCACCAGCAGGTCGACATATCTGGCCACATCCACCGTATCGCTCTGCACTCCTCCGTGCAGCCCTTCATAAAACAGCAGATCCGAGCCGGGCTTTATCGACGCCCAGGGCGTGAAGGTGCCCGCCTTCTGCTGGTAGGGCGCGGCCTCCTCGTCATTGTGCAGGTACAGGCGCGTCTCTCCGCCGCCGGTTTCGCCGTATTCCTTGAACAAGGTTTCCAGTTTCTCGAACTCGTTGGCCTCCGGACCGAAATGACTGATGGGACGTCCTCCGTCCTTTTCGGATTCGGCTACGGCTTTTTTCATGGCATCGCGATCATAACGATGGAAGCTATCCCCCTCCACCACCGCAGCAGTCAGTTTCTCGCGCCGGAAAATATGCTCGAAACTATTCTTGACCGTCGACGTACCGGCGCCGGATGATCCGGTAACGGCGATGACAGGGTGTTTTTGCGACATACAACTTCTCCTCGGACAAATAGTAATAAGATGATGTTATGGAATATTTGGACACGTTGCCAGGCGAGCAGGGGCGCCTGTTCAGAGGCTTCCTGCAATTTTTGCCTCAATATTCGCTGTGATCTTCCGCCGGCAATTTTAAGGTGCGTTATGATAACCGTTTTCTCAATGATTTTGGTGGGAACAAAAGGCGCCGGCATACACCGCCTTGCAAAACGAAAATCAGCGAGGAGAGCGATGTTTGTGGCAGACGAATATCACCGCTGTCCGCGGACTCCGGTTTGACATTCATGCATCTCTGGCATAGAATGCGCGGCTTTTAGTAAATAAGCAGGGGTAGGTTTGTGAAAACCTTTTCAGCCAAACCACATGAAGTGAATCGGGAATGGTTCGTGATTGATGCGGCCGGCAAGGTACTTGGACGCCTCGCTGCCGAGATTGCCCATCGTCTTCGCGGCAAGCATAAGCCCATCTACACGCCACATGTGGATACCGGTGATTTCATTGTCGTGATCAACGTGGACAAGATGCGCGTTACCGGCAACAAGGCTGAAAGCAAGATGTACTATCGCCACAGCGGTTACCCCGGTGGCATATACGAAACGAGTTTCGCGAAAATGCATGCGCGCTTCCCCGGCAGGCCGCTGGAAAAAGCAGTAAAAGGCATGCTGCCGAAAGGTCCCCTCGGCTATGCCATGTTAAAGAAACTCAAGATATATGCCGGTGCAGCACACCCACACGCCGCACAACAGCCGCGGCAACTTGAAGTCAGGGCTTGATCATGAATGGAACCTACAGTTACGGTACGGGACGGCGCAAAAGTGCGGTAGCGCGCGTGTTCATCAAGCCGGGTAGCGGCGTGATAACAGTCAACAACAAACCTGTGGATGAGTTTTTTTCCCGGGAAACGGGACGCATGGTGGTGCGTCAGCCGCTGGAATTGACCGGAAATCTCGACCGCTTCGACATCCTGGTGAATATTCACGGTGGAGGCGAATCCGGACAGGCAGGCGCAGTAAGGCATGGAATTACCCGTGCGCTGATTGACTTCGATGCCACCCTGAAACCCGTATTGAGCAATGCAGGACTGGTTACGCGTGACGCGCGTGAAGTGGAGCGCAAAAAGGTTGGCCTGCGCAAGGCACGACGCCGGAAGCAGTTCTCCAAACGATAAGCTTTTATCTGTCATAAAAAGCCGCCTGCCCGCTGTTTCTGGCGGACATGCGGCTTTTTCTTTTATCTTTTTCTGGCGCTTGTAATCGCAAAACCTTCCACAGACATCATGTGGATGTCAGGTAGATGCAGCGTGCCAACGAATTTCAACCACACGAAAATTTAGAAGAACCATGCTTAAGATTGGCATCGTAGGTGGAACCGGATATACCGGAGTAGAGTTGCTGCGCATCTTGTCTCAACATCCGGAGGTGAATATCGAGGCGATTACATCGCGCAAGGAAGCTGGCATGGATGTCGCCCAGTTGTTTCCAAGTCTGCGTGGACGGATAGAGTTAAAATTTTCCGATCCTGCAGAGGCAAACCTCGAAAAATGCGATGTGGTATTTTTTGCCACTCCGAATGGCATTGCCATGAAACAGGTTCCATCCCTGCTCGATGCAGGCGTGCGGATAATTGATCTTGCCGCCGATTTTCGCATCAAGGATATCGCCGTCTGGGAAAAATGGTATGGAATGCCCCATGCGTGCCCCGAACTGGTTGCGGAGGCGGTCTACGGTCTGCCGGAAATCAATCGCGACAGGATAAAGACAGCGCGGCTCATAGCCAATCCCGGCTGCTATCCCACGGCCGTGCAGCTGGGTTTCCTTCCCCTGGTGGAATCGGGTGCCGCGGATCTGGATCATCTCGTCGCAGACGCGAAATCGGGCGTATCAGGCGCGGGACGCAACGCGGAAATTCATACCCTTTTTGCTGAGGCAGCGGACAACTTCAAGGCCTATGGAGTATCCGGGCATCGCCATCTCCCCGAGATCAGGCAGGGCTTGTCGCAAGCGGCAAAACACCCCGTCGGTCTGACATTCGTACCACACCTCACCCCTATGATTCGCGGCATTCATGCCACGCTTTATGTAAAACTCCTTAAAGAAGTCGACTTGCAGGCGTTATATGAAAACCGCTACGTGAATGAACCGTTTGTCGACGTGCTTCCGGCAGGCTCCCATCCGGAAACCCGCTCCGTGCGGGGTTCGAATCTCTGCCGCATCGCCGTCCATCGACCCCAGGGGGGGGATACGGCCGTCATACTCTCGGTTACAGACAACCTTGTCAAGGGTGCGGCCGGACAGGCAGTGCAGAATATGAATCTCATGTTCGGCTTGCCGGAAACCCTTGCCATCACCCATCTTCCCTTGTTTCCGTAAGAATCTAAACAAGCGTACGGAGCTGCGTTGCTGCCGAAATCAGTCCAGGCGCCCTCAAGAAGATCCCGCCATGCAATGAGAGTTAATTTCCAGAAAATGCAGGGCGACTGTTCCTCGATAAGAGTTAGTCTTTGTCAAGATCGAGGTTCATCGTTAGAATATCCATAGCTGGCTGCGGGTTTCTCTCAATACTTCTCCTGATAGTGATCAAAAGCCCAGCTGCAAGAGAAACTTTCCATTATTTCAATCTGATGCTCTTTTGCGATGTTTCGGATACGCTTGGCTGCCTCTTCAAAGGGCATGACCTGCGCTTATGATAAAGTCGCGTAATAAAAGGCACAAAATGGCTGCGGCGCCAGCCGCGGTCCGGTTGCAGACTCCCGCTCATGTCCGCTGGGCGACCCTTGCCATCCTGCTCGTGGCTGCGCTGATTCTTTCGTGGAGCATGTACGATGCCGGCCGCAAAGCCGGTATTCCCGACAGAATCGAGCCTCCACGTGAAGAAAAAACCGAGACAGGACCTGAGATGGAGCGGTTGTCGCAGTTGAATGCGCGACTGCAGCAAGAGAATGACGAACTGCGCATAAAGATGGCGGGGCTCGATCAGCAGCTGCAAATGGATCAGGCCGCCCGTCTGGACATCGCAAGCCAAGTCAAGACCCTTCAGGGCGAGAATACCCGCCTCAAGGAAGAACTGGCCTTTTTCCAGAATCTTGGTTCTGCTTCCGGCAAAGCCGGGCAACGCATTTCCATCGGAGGCCTGAAGCTTGAAAAAGGTAAACTGCCCGGCGAATACCGGTATAGCCTGCTTCTGGTTCAGTCGGGAGTGCGGGGCAAGGATTTTCACGGTAACCTGGAACTTGCTGTCAATTTTCAGCAGAATGGGGAAAAAATGGTCCAGCCATTGACCTCCAGCGAGACGAGCGACGACTCCTCGAAAAAGCTTGATGTCAGCTTCCGGTTTTATCGGCGAGTGGAAAGTACTTTCTGGCTGGCTCCGGATGCCATTGTCGACAGCTTGCAGGTGAAAGTGTTCGAGAAGGGCGAAACGCAGGCAAGGCTCATGCAAACGGTGAATCTGTCTTTGTAAGGAGAGAAAATGTTTGAGAAAATAGGCAGACCGCACAACCAGATCGATTCGCTTATCGGCGTCGATACCCACATTGAAGGAAATATCATCTTCAGCGGGGGAGTACGAATAGACGGTCGTGTTACGGGAAACATTACCGGGTTTAGCGACCTGCCGAGCACTCTGGTTTTAAGCGATCAGGCGGTCGTAGAAGGTGTCATCCACGTTTCACATGCTGTGATCAATGGCACGGTAGTCGGCACGATAAAGGTTACCGAGTATGTGGAACTCCAGCCAAAGGCGAAGGTCTGTGGCGATGTACACTATAAGGGCATGGAAATACATCTCGGTGCATCTGTTCAGGGCATGCTGCTCCACACGGAAATCCTGGAACGTGAAAGCAATGTCGTTACATTGTTGCCTGCGGCCCAGATCAACGATTTGAAGCACGTATAACACTGCAAGTTCTTACCAGGCTATTCGGAAACGCTTATGAACACTCCTTTCAACGACGGTTCGGGTCAGACTGATCCAATGACGGACATCCCCACGCCATTGATCTTTACCGACAACGCGGCAAACAAGGTCAGGGAACTGATCGAGGAGGAAGGAAACAACGATCTCAAGCTGCGGGTATTCGTGGCAGGAGGCGGATGCTCCGGTTTCAAGTACGGATTCACCTTTGATGAGCTGATAAGTGAAGATGACACGGTAATGGAAAAAAATGGTGTCAAACTTCTGGTGGATGCCATGAGTTTCCAGTATCTGGCAGGAGCGGAAATCGATTACCAGGAAAACGCCGAGGGCGCCCAGTTCATTATCAAGAATCCGGGCGCTGCAAGCACCTGTGGTTGCGGCTCTTCATTCTCCGTTTAATAACCCCTGGGGGTTAATTCACGGATCCCCACATCCACTTCCGTCCCTTCTTTCGGGGTAAAAGAAAGTCCTGAAGGGATATAGGCCCTAGGCAGGGTAGATGGCCCCGAGAAGCCGGGGGCCCTTCGCGCCAGTGACCGAGGGAATATTACCCGGGATGCCCTGGATGAGTTGCCGCGCAAGCCAGGCAAAGGCGAAAGCTTCCAGCCAGTCAGCGTCCACGCCCAGGCTGTCTGTCAATCCGACTTTCCTGCCGGATAAGGCCTCCTGAAGGGAGGCGATGAGGTAGCTGTTCCGTGCCCCCCCGCCGCATACATAAATTTCGGTTGCATCCCCGCAGTAACCGAGTATACAGCGGGCAATTCCGGCGACGGTCAGCTCCAGCAGGGTGGCCTGGACATCGGCCGGGCTCTCATCCCCCTTCAGGTAGCCTTCCAGCCACGTTGTACTGAATAATTCCCTGCTGACGCTTTTGGGCGGGGGAAGGGAAAAAAATGGCAATGCCAGCAGCTTTTCCAGCAGCACGGAAAGCGTTTTTCCGGTTGCCGCCCACCTTCCCTCCTCATCATATGCTTGCCCGGTATGGCGCGCGCACCACTCGTCCATCATGGCATTGCCCGGACCGCAATCGAATCCTGTCACGCTTCCATTCCGCGGCAGATCGGTAAGATTGCTGATCCCCCCGATATTGACGATCACGCGATGAACATGAGGGTCCGCGAACAGAGCCTGATGAAATGCCGGCACCAGGGGGGCGCCCTGTCCTCCCGCAGCGATATCGCGACTCCTGAAATCGGAAACAACCCTGATTCCGGTGAGCTCTACCAGTAACGGAGAATTGCATAACTGGATGGTGTAACCCGCTTCTGCCTGGGGACAATGACGGATGGTTTGCCCATGGCATCCGATGGCAGCGACTTCGGGCGGCGCAACCCCGCTTTTGCGGAGCAAGCCCCCCACTGCTTCAGCATAATGACGAGCGAGCTGATTACCAAGCGTCGCGGCGCGGTGCAGCTCGCCATGAGCCGGAAAATGGAGTGCCTTGAGCTGTTCGCGGAGCTTCTCCGGGTATGGCAGATAGAAGTTGTCCAGCAACACCGGCCGGGGGGCTTCAAAGTCGGCAAGCACTGCGTCGATCCCATCCAGACTGGTGCCCGACATGATGCCGATATAGTACGCCGCCTTCAAATCTCTCCCGTTGACGGGACTTTTATCCAGTCGACCCGTTCGGCCACCGCCGTTAATCCAGCAATGCGAGATTGGTGCCGTGCAGCATATCGAGCCTCGCCATCGATGATTTCGTGGATTCGTAAAATGCCGCGAGGTGCGCGGGAGCGATCGGTTTTCCTTCCGGCATCGGCTCCTTCAGAGGATCGCGTTGAATGCCGTTGACACGGAACTCAAAGTGCAGATGAGGCCCGCTCGCCAAGCCGGTGGCTCCCACCCGGCCAATGACATATCCCTGACGGACACGCTGACCCTTGCGCAACCCTTTGGCGAAAGCCGACAGGTGGCCGTAGACCGTGGCATACGATCCTTCATGCTCGAGGATGATGAAATTTCCATATCCCGCTTCCCATCCCGCTACCGCCACGACGCCATCGGCAACCGCCTTTACCCCCGTGCCGGTGGGCGCCACGTAGTCGATGCCCTTATGGGCCCGCCATTTTTTCAGGATGGGATGGAAGCGGCCGCTGGAAAAGCCGGAACTGATGCGGGAAAATTCCAGCGGCGAGCGCAGAAATACCCTGCGCAGGTTCTTGCCGTCCGGCGTGTAATAGCCGCCTTCTCCACCGTCGCTTCCGGGGAAATATACTCCCCGGTAAGGCACTCCCTGGTTGACGAACTCCACCGCCAGCACCCGGCCGGCTCTCGTCGGTTCCCCGTTGCCGTAGAGGGAATCGTACACCACTGTAAAACGGTCACCCTTGCGCAGATCACGGTGGAAATCTATTTGGGAAGACAGGATATCGACGATCTGGGAAGCTATGCTGTCCGGAATCCCCGCGCGGTCGATCGCGGCAAAAAGCGAGCTTTCGATCACGCCTGATTTCATCTGGATATGGGTTTCCAGCAATGCCGGCCTGTCGCTCACCACATAGCTGCCGTCGCGTTTTTCCAGCACCACCTGATCGCTGCCGCCGGGGAAGTAGCGCAGCAGCAGCAATTCGCCCGCGGCGCTGGTTTCGGCATGCACCATTCTGCCCGCGGCCAGCGGATGCAAGGCCTTCAGCTCGGAGGTATCCCGAATGAGGCGTGCCACGTCCTGATTATTCACTTCAAGCCGGGAAAGCAGGCTCCCGATTGTATCGCCCTGCTGGATACGTTCATGACGCCAAAAAGTCATCCCCTCCGCCGGCCTCGAGCGAATCTCCGGAATCTCCAGACCGAGGACAACCTGCTCGACCGGTACGTCTTCCACCGCAGTATCGGGGGCAATACCGAAGGCTGCCACCATTCCAAACAACGGAATGCTCGATAACAGTATCAGGCCGCGCAGGGTTTTTCTTGTAAGTGTAAAAGCCTGGCTGTTACTCACTATCTCAAGTCCCTCATAAAGGAGCCAATGTAATCTGTTTTTTTTGCGCGCCCATGTCTGCTTGTTGCCAGGCATCTCCCTTGTGCGGGAAATCGGCCGGGCGAATCTCTTGGGTGCCGGCGTCCGGCTATCGGCCGCTCTCTCCACCCTCCGTGGCCCACGGCGAAACAGCCAGCGCAATACATCCTTCGTGAGCGTCAGCAGACTTTGCGCGGAACCCCTATTCCTATATCCTCGCATAGGTTCCCTCTTGACGTCATGGCTTGCAGAATATGAGTCTAGCACAAAATCAGCAACCCATATCAAAGCCAAATGCAAGCCGCCTTTAAAAGGCAGAGGTCCTGCCCCAGATCAACCCGGATATCACTCCCGACTTCATCTCCAATTTGACAGTAAAATAGCCGCTCCCAAACTATCGGTTTTTCAGAACTTATGTCTACAGCCGACCCCACTCTGGACCTGCTGGCATATCATGCGTTTCCTCACCTCGCCTCTGCCTTGCGCGCACGCAAGGACGCGATTCTGCGAGAGTGGGAGAAATCTGTTGCCTCCACCCTGCCCGCGGCTGACGCACTCACGCTCAGAAACCTGCGCGACTCTGTGCCTCTGATCCTGGAAGAGGTGATCGAAGCGTTTTCCTCCAGCCATCCCGTCACTACCCAGGCGCTGGTGGAAGGCAGTGGACTGCATGGCGAGTCGCGCTTTCAGGAAAATTACAACATCCGCGAACTGGTGGTCGAGTACCAGCTTCTACGGCGCGTAATGATCGAACAGATTTCCGAAGAATTGAATGGCGAACTGGACGAGACAAGCAATGTTGCCCTGAACATGGCAGTAGATGCGGCGCTGCAAAGCGGAACAGTCATATTCGTCGAGAATCTGCAGCGGCAGCTCAAGTCCGCGACGGAAATCCAGTCCAAGTATCTCTCTTTTCTTTCTCATGATCTCCGCAATCACCTCAGCCAAATCACGCTATATATACAAATACTTGCAATGAAGCTCGCAAAAATTCCGGAGCTTGCCGACAATGTCGCGGACCTGGAGTTGGTCAGGAGCATCATACTCAAGACCACTGCTGGAATGGATCGCTTGCTGCAATCCGAGCAACTGCGAAAAGGGTACTTTCACCTGGCGATGGAAGTGGTGGATTTGAATTCACTATTATCCCAAGCAGTCAGGCAGGTCACACCGGAAGCGGAAATGAAGGGAATAGAATTAAGCATCGATGTGCCGGAAGGCGCGAAAGTGCTCAGTGAAGAAGCACTGCTGGTCCCAATATTGCAGAATCTGCTGGGGAACGCGGTAAAATACAGTTCGGGTGGCCGGATAGAAGTCACAGCCCGTCATAACGCCAGGGAAGATAGCGCCTGGATCCTCAGCGTGAGCGATCAGGGCCCGGGCATTGCGCCGGAAAACCTGACCCACCTGTTCGATGCTTTCCAGCGCGCCGATACCTACGGCAAACCGGGCATCGGCCTGGGCCTGTCCATCGCTTCAGAAGCCACCCGGCTTTTGGGCGGCAAACTGGAAGTGGACTCCGTGGTAGGCGTCGGCTCGACTTTCCGGTTATTGCTACCCCGCCAGATACCGGAAGACGAGGTTTCTGATCCAGGCGGGTGATTTTGGCGTCTTTTTGCGGGATAAACACGCGCTCACCGCCATGGGAGCTCGGCACGCCCTGTTACTGATTATCGGCACTTCTCTTCGTATGAAGCTTGTATGGTATCTTCTCAAGCAAACGGTTACGAAGATCAGATCCGGGGGAGTTGATCTGAAAATGGTTTTCTGTCATTCGGCTCCGAAGAAGAGATAGCGCAGAGGGACGCACTAGCGCGCCAGGGCGAATCATTGACGCACATTGAATAAAATAATCCGTTCGGAATTACTGGTCTGTTTTCTGCTCGGCGCACTTACCGTTCCCGGTTTTGCGCCGTTTTATCTTTTTCCGATCCCGCTTGCGACCCTCGCGCTGTTGTGCCATTTCTGGCGCAACAGCGCGCGACCTCGCACAGCCGGATTGCTGGGCTTCTCGTTCGGCATGGGAATGTTCAGTGCGGGTGTCACCTGGCTGTATATTTCCCTGCATGATTTCGGCGCAATGCCGATGCCGGTTGCCGTGCTTGCGCTCATTTTTCTGTGCAGCTACCTCGCGCTGTTTCCGGCAATGACAGGCTGGACTTTGAGAAAACTGGATATTGCGTCCCCTATCGTATGGGCGCTGACTGCGGGAGCGCTGTGGGCCTTGTCCGACTGGCTGCGCAGCGTATTGTTTACCGGTTTTCCATGGTTGACCCTGGGTTACTCCCAGGCTCCCCTCAGTCCCCTGGCCGGTTTCGCACCCATTATCGGCGTATACGGCATTTCGCTGCTGGTGGTGCTGAGTGCTGCGCTGCTGTGTTTGCTCGTTCGAAAGGAATTTCGCAAACCTCTCCATTTCTTACCCCTGCTGACGCTCTGGCTTGCCGGTGAGGGCCTTCAGCAGATTCACTGGACTGAACCGGAAGGCGAACCGGTGACCGTAAGCCTGCTGCAGGGGAACATTCCGCAGGATATGAAGTGGCGTGAGGACCAGCTCATCAGTTCCATGGAAAACTACGCCCGGCTTGTACTGCAAAGCGACAGCCGCCTGATCATCACACCCGAAATTTCGATCCCGCTCTACCGCAACGAAGTATCGCCCGTTTATCTTGCCCACCTGGCCGCCCATGCAAAGCGGAATAATGGCGACGTTCTGGTTGGCTTGGTGGAAGCAGCGGGTGGCCGCAGCGAATACTATAATTCCATGTTCAGCTTCGGCACTTCCCCGGAACAGAGCTACCGCAAGTATCACCTTGTGCCGTTTGGCGAATTCATTCCATTGAAGCCCGTGTTCGGGTGGATCATCAACGTCCTGAAAATTCCGTTATCCGATTTTTCACGGGGCGCACTTGGCCAGCAGCCCATGAATATCGCGGGGCAGCGGGTCGCGGTGAATATCTGCTATGAGGACGTGTTCGGCGAAGAGATCATCCAGCAGCTGCCGCAAGCCACCCTGCTCGCCAATGTCAGCAACGATGCCTGGTTTGGCCGCTCCATCGGGCCCCGGCAGCACTTGCAGATATCCCAGATGCGGGCCCTTGAAACAGGACGCTACATGGTGCGGGCAACCAATACAGGGGTCACGGCAATCATCAATGAGCGCGGGAGAGTGTTGCAGGAGGCGGAAATATTCACCACCACCGCCTTGCATGGCACGGCGCAGGGGTTTGCCGGGGCCACACCCTATGTGCGGTTCGGCAACAGCCTGATTCTCGGGCTTTGCGGAATATTGCTGGGACTTGCCGTGTTATCCGCTTTTCGCGAAACCCGCAAAAAACGGTAAAATCGCATTCTCGCCCAATTTTATGGCGTCTCTTGCTGCCTCTTGCTTTTGCGCCTTTTTGTCAATTACGGTCCGGCTCAGAATCTTACATGCGCACATTTCAGGAAATCATTCTCGCCCTGCAACACTACTGGACCAGGCAGGGCTGCGCGCTGCTTCAACCGTATGATATGGAAGTTGGCGCGGGAACATCCCACACTGCCACATTCCTGCGCGCGCTCGGCCCCGAGCCGTGGAAAGCGGCGTACGTGCAGCCCACCCGTCGCCCGAAAGACGGGCGTTATGGCGAGAATCCCAACAGGTTGCAACACTATTACCAGTTTCAGGCGGTGCTGAAACCCGCCCCCTCGGACATTCTTGAACTGTACCTCGGCTCGCTCGAAGAACTCGGTTTCGATCTCCGGCAGAACGATATACGTTTCGTCGAGGATGACTGGGAAAATCCCACTCTCGGCGCCTGGGGACTGGGCTGGGAAGTGTGGCTGAACGGCATGGAGGTGACCCAGTTTACCTATTTCCAGCAGGTGG